>JAYVCD010000326.1:0-6315 GCA_043750125.1 Archangiaceae bacterium
CCCGTGATGCTCCACGCCGCCACCCTGCACGGTCGACTGCGGCTGTGCTTCAACTATGAAAGCCCTCTGCTCGATTCAAGAAGGGCCGAAGGCTTTGCAAGGAGCGTCGTCGCAGCGCTCGTCGAGGTATCGAGGGCTGAATGAGTGGCTGAAGGCGCCCGGGGGAGGCCGCCAAAACAAAGTGTCCAAAACGTGTCCAAACTGGTGGGGACCAGGGTGCACTTCTGTCCACTCCCGATCACCACCACGTCGGTCTAAGCCCGCGGGATTTCTGAAAACCGAGCAGTAACGCTGGTCTGCCAGGCGGTCAGACTCGCCCTCCGAAGCCGAAGGCCAGTGGTTCGAATCCACTATCGCGCACAGGTTTCGTGAGGCCCCATTGGTGCTTGGCCGGTGGGGCCTTCGTGCTTAGCGGGGTCGGTCGAGCCCACCCTTCCTACTTCATGCCTAGAAGTCCGCGTCGCTACAAAGGTCGCGACGCGTTTGACGGCCTGGCGAATCCACTGCTCATCGTCTGAGCTCGGTCGGGCGCGTCACTGAACGCGGAAGGGGAAGACCATGCTCTGGCCCACCCAGCTCACTCCGGCGTCGGTGTTCAAGTCATGCTCGGTGCCCCAGAAATAACGTTCCCCTGCACGGGCCCAGGGTTCGTTGGCCTTGGCGGTCGTAAAGCCTCCGTCCCAGAGGGCCTGGGTCGGCGTCTTGTTCGGCGAAGTGAACCAGGGGTCCCCGATGCTCGGAGCGCCTCCGTCGTTGCCCGTCCCGTAGATCGCCACTTGTCCGGTCGCCGCGCCGGGAAGCATCGTGTAACTGAAGGTCATCGGCAGGCTGAAGGTGCCCCCGTCGTTGGGCCGCATCAGCGCGTAGTCGTGATTCGACGCCTCGACCCCAGGCAGTGAAATCTCGGCCCCGGCGATCGTGAGCCGCGAAGAAATCAACCGACGGACCGCCTGGAGCGCGAGCGGATCTCGCTGCTCGTCGCTCTTCAATTGAAAGCTCGGAGCCAGCACCTGTACCCGATACGAGCCGAGTGCGATCGGAAAGCTGAAGACTCCATTGGCCGCCGTGGTGACGCGGTTGGCGAAGAAGTGGTGTTGGGCCACCTCATCCCGTTCGACTTCGACGAGGTAGCCCGCGACCGGGGCGCCGTCGTAGAGCACCTTGCCCTTGAGCCTGAATGTGGGCGCCGCGGCCAGCTGCGGAACGGTGAGCGTCGAGCAGGGATTGTGGTCGTTCTGCGCAAAGGCCGGAGACTGCGCGGGGCAAATCGCCGCGGCCGGGTTGCCCGGGTCGATCACCAGGTGCTTGAAGTTCAAAGCGCCCTCCGCGTCCCCGGTGGCCACGAAGAGGTACGGGTAGCTGCCGGCCGGAAGCATCGTCGTCCCGGTGAAGTTGCCGGCTCCGTCGTCGACCAGCGTGAGCAGCGGGTTTCCAGCCGACCAATCGGTCGCGAGGCCGAAGCCGCCGATCACCGTCACCTTGGTCACTCCAGACCAAAGCGGGTGGTAGCTGAAGGTCACCGTGGACCCAGCGGTTCCACCGCCGGCCCCTCCTCCCGCGCCACCGGCCCCTCCCGTTCCACCCCCGACTCCGCCGCCGGTCGCGCCGCCGCCGACGCCTCCGCCCGCCGCGCCCCCACCCACTCCTCCGCCGGTGCCGCCTTGCCCCGGACTGCCGCAAGCAGCAGCCAACAAGACAATGACTGCACCAATGCCGACGCCCCTTAAATTCATGAAATCTCCAAATTCGAAATGCCGGCCGAACGGAAAATGAGCAATCCACGTGCCCCGCCGCATTTCGAGTGGATCCGCGCGCCCACGAGGCCGGGCTGACCTCAGGCAGAGGACACCCGACTGGGAATGGGTGGAGCATCCGTGCGCGAGCCTCCCATCGCGCCCAATCGACCGCTCGTCACCGCACTTCGCCGCGCATCGCTCCCCCTGCCGCGCGGGTCGCACCGCAGCAACGAGGTTCAGCCAGAGGCGCATCTTGTTCCCCGTTTCCACAAGGAGGAACGCCGATGCACAACCGGAAGAACAATTTCGAATGGACCGAAGCCGGCGAGCCCCACGGGCGCCGCAGGAAAGAACTGTTGGCGCGTCAGCCCGAAATCCGAGCCCTGTTCGGCTACGACCGTCGCACCGCGTGGGTGACCTTCGCGGTGGTCCTCGCGCAGCTGCTGCTCGCCGCGGCATTCGGGTGGCAGCACCAGACCGGCGGAGCCGCGGGACGGTGGTGGGCGGTGCTGCTTGGATCCTGCCTCATCGGCGCACCGCTGACCCACTGGCTGGCCATGGCGATTCACGAAACCTCCCATCGGCTCGCTGCGCGCACCGCGTGGGCCAACACCGCGATCGCCCTCATCGCCAACACGGCGATGGTGCTGCCGTTGGCGATGACCTTCAATCGCTACCATCTCAATCACCACACGCGCCTCGGAGTGCTCGGCGAAGATACGGATCTTCCGATCGCGTTCGAGCGCGCCCACATTCGAAACTCGATCGCGCGAAAGCTGGTCTGGCTCTTTTTTCACCCGCTGGTCTACCTGCTGCGCGGGCTGACGTTCGCAAAGCCTCCGAGCCGGGGCGAGCTTCTCAACGGGGTCTTGAGCCTTGCTGTGGACGTTGTCCTCACCCAGGCCCTGGGCGGGACCGCGCTGGCATACCTCGCGCTCTCGTTCTTCTTCGCGCTCGGCTTACACCCTGTGGCCGGCCACTTCATTCATGAGCACTACACCTTCTCTCGAGGGCAAGAGACCTCGTCGTATTACGGCCCCCTGAACTGGATCACCTTCAACGTCGGGTACCACAACGAACACCACGACTTCATGAACATCCCGGGCTGGCGGCTGCCCGAACTCAAGGCCCGAGTGCCCGAATATTCGTTACTCACCTCGGACGATTCCTGGACCCACGTGCTCTGGCAATTCGTCACCGATCCAAAGCTCGGCTACTCGAGCCGGATTGTGCGCAGGAACCTCAACCCAGGTCAGAGGTCCACCCATTTCGCGTGACAATCATCAACAACGCGTCGCCCGAATTGTCGCCGGCCTCAAGGAGCGGACACCGACGGAAGGGTTCGTCTCTTTCGGGAAGAGCGCGGTGTCGCACTTCGTCCCCATGACCCACGACACGCGGACAAGAAGCTCGACGTGCGCGAGCTGGTCGAAATCCTCGAGATCGACGTTCAGAATCAAACCTGCACCGCCGACCCTGGAGTGACCTTCTGTGACCTGGTCCGAGCGACACTTGCCAAGGGGCTCGCTCCGATGCTCGTCCCCGAACTCGAGACCATTACTCTGGGCGGAGCCGTGGCGGGCTGTGCCGTCGAATCCATGGCCCACAAGCACGGCGGCTTCCACGATTCCTGCCTCGAGTACGAGGTCGTCACTGCCAAGGGTGAGCTGCTTCACTGTTCACGTGAACCCAGCTCGGAGCTGTTCGAGATGCTGCACGGCTCGTACGGGACCCTGGGGATCATCACCCAGCTCAAGTTCAAGCTGATCCCCGCGAAGCCGTTCGTTCTAATGCAGTACTGGAAGTTCACAGCCGCTGAACGAATAGACCTTGCGGGCATTTCGCCCGGTTCCTGGCACGTCAGGCAGAGGTGGCATGATTCGCCGGCCCCCTTCTCGAACCAGCAACGGAGTAAGCCGCCTTCATGAGCAACGACACTGTGCCTCCCGAGCCGGACATCATGGAGCCCACTTTGTGGCGGAAGAACGGCTGGACCGCCCGGGTGATCAAGAACGAGGACGACGAAGGCTGGGCGGTGGAGATCCGCAAGGCGGGCCTGCCCGAGCCGGCGTTGATCAGCCCCTGGGTCATGGGCCGCGACAAAAAAACTCCCAAGCCCTTTGATGGCCCGGCCTTCGCCACCTTCGTCAAGACCGCTTCTGAAGTGTTGGATCGTTCGGCCCGCCAGCAAGAACAGGCGCTGAAGAAACGGCTGTCAATTGCGTGGGAAGGCCGCTGGTTCGAAGTGCAACTCGAGTTGGTGCCCGACGAATTCGAGCCTTACGCGGTGCTGTCTGCGGTCGACGATGCGGGCCAGACAGTCGCGAAGCACCGCGTTGCGATGAACTACAAGCTGACCAGCGACGCGGCCAACGCCTGGGTGCGCGGCGGTTTTCCCGAGCCTTGAGCCGACTACTTCGCTTTGACCGAGTCGACCAGGCGGGAAATCGCGCCCACGGTCTTCTCGATTCCCTCTGAGACTTCGGGCAAGGCAGAGATCGGATCCTTGATTCCGAGAATGGCTCCCAACAACTGAGGGCTGTTCTCGACCCAGTTGGCCGGAATCACCATTCGCTCGGCCGCTTTGAGCAGCTGGTACAAAAAGAAGACGAACCCGAGAGTGACGGCAACGTGGGCAGCCGCGAGAACGCAGAACTGGGCGAACACCCGTTCGATCTCTTTGGTCTCAGCCAGCGCTGCCAGATGGTTGTAGGTGAGCCCAGCCAGGAAGATGAACCCAGCCACCGAAGAGATGCCCAGCAAGTAGCCCACGGTTCGGCGACGCTTGGTGATTGAGCTCAGCGTCTGAGGCGACACCTTGTCGATGATCGCCTGCTTCGAAGGCGTCACGTCCGGATTCGGATCCATCAGCACCGCAGTCACGGAGAGATTCCCTGCTGCTCGAACTGGCGCTGCCGGTATTCCATCGAGGCGACCGAGACGTCGAACATCGCCGCCAGCTGCAGCGGTTCATGTCCCAGACTGGCCACCGCAGATCGCAGCATCCATTCAGGCATCAGCAGCTCGGCGGCAAACCCATTGGCTTCGAGCTCGAGAGGGGTCGACGGCTTGAAGTCCGCATCGCGAAAATTCTGACCCAGGGGGTGCCAGAGCACATGACAAAGCTCGTGGGCCAGGGTGAAGCGCTGACGCACACGCGCATCCCGGGCCCGCAGCTGGATGACGGCAGTATGGTTTCGGGTTTCGGACGCTCCGGCAAAGTCATCCGAGTTGCTCATCTGAATTTCGATGCCCAACTGACGAACGATCTTCTCAATCGGCACCGGGGTGTCATTGATCTTGAAGTTGTTCAGAAGGGTTGCCGGGGACACCCTCGGAATCGAGCGGTAGGCAACCCAAAGCGGGCGAAGCGTGTGGATCGACTTAGTCATGCGCGTGTCTACCCATTCAGCGGGTCAACCTGCCTTTCTGTCAAGCAGGTGACCCGGGAACCTCATCAGACCCTCTTCCACCGGGTCGTCTGACCTTTCACTCGCCTTAATTGCACACGCAAGCACCTGCGATGCACGTCTGGGTATCTCCACAGACATTGCCGCAGGCTCCACAATTGTTGGGGTCGGTGGTCAGGTCGGTGCATCCGGCTTCGCATACGTCGTGGCCTGCGTCCGCCACTCCGGCGTCGACCGTGGCCACTCCGGCGTCGACCGTGACCACCCCGGCGTCGACTTCAACCACTCCGGCGTCCGCTTCAACCACTCCGGCGTCGACTTCCACCACGCCAGCATCCGTGCCGGCGTCCATCGCGTTGCTCACGCAGCTGGCCGCCGAAACCGCGCTGGTGTCGAGCGTCACCGCTCCGTTGCGAGCCAGCGCCCTGCCCTGCAGCGACGCACCCGTGGTGAGCGTGATGCTGGTCAGCGCGATGATGCTCCCCTTGAGCGCCGTGCCGGTGCCGAGGGTCGCCGAGCTGCCGACCTGCCAGTAGACGCTGCATGAGCTGGCGCCGTTGACAGTGACCATCGATGAATTGCTGGCTGTGGTGAGCGTGCTGCCAATCTGGAAGATGAAGACCGCCGCGGGGTTGCCCTGGGCATTGAGCGTCAGGGTCCCCGTCAATTGCGCGGACGAGGAGAAACAATAGGTGCCCGGAGTGAGCGTCAGCCCCCCCAGATCCTGACCGGTCAAATTGTGATCGCACGCCTGTCCTGCCAGCGCGTTGTAGGCGACGGTCGCATCGCTCTGAGCCTGGAGCGCAGCGGCGTTGGCCGCCTCGACGGTGCCCCCCAAGACCAGCCCCGGAGGAAAGCCCGTCACCGCCGTACCCGGTGAGACACCCAGGTTTCCGGTGACGACGGTGCTGCCCGTATTGGTGACCGCGGAGCCCCCCAGGACCGCGAAGCTCTGTGTCGTCCCCAATGCCGGAGCGACCGCCGACTGCGCGACCGACCGCGTCCCTTGCCCCGCAGCGGGGTTCGAACCGGGCGCGCACGAGAAGGCCAAAGCGGCGAGAAGGGGGGCAAGCGTCAGTTTGAAATGGGTCATTGGGCCTTGAGGAGTGTGCCGGGCGTTATGCTTACGGCGGAACATTCCATTGCATGGTCCGTGCTCCGACCCCATC
>JAYVCD010000327.1:0-2605 GCA_043750125.1 Archangiaceae bacterium
CGAGCGTCAGCCCGAGCTCTTTGATCAGAAGATCAACCTCAACAGGAAGGAGTCGTAGTGTGAACGCGCCCACGGCTTCGTGGAGGTCAGCTGCGAGGAATGCCGGCAGCTCGCGCTCATCGCCTTCAGTTGCAAGAAAAGAGGTTGGTGCCCCGCCTGCACGACGCGGCGCGCAGTGGCGCTGCAGCGGGTTGCCCTCCGAGTGCAGGCGAGGCTCACCGATGAAGAGCGCGCCGAGCTCCTCGCGGCGATCGCGGCGTGCACAGTGAATCTCACGGTTTCGTGAACGGGTTGAGCGGCAGTCTCCCAGCGCCAGCTAAGGATCTTGCACAAGCTCTCTGCCGCAGGGGTATCGAAGCAAACCGATTGTCGATCACGGAGACATTCAATGGCGTATTTCGAGAAACGAACCCTTCCTAACCGCAGCCCAAACTCTGGCCAGCTGAGTTCGATTTCGCCGGATGGGAAATGGGCTCTTTGGGTCGGCGGCGAACTCCGATTGATCCGGCTCGATGACGGCTCCGAGCAGCTCCTGCCACCCAAAGTCATGTATCCGAAATCAGTCGACATCTCGGCTTCGGGCTGGGGAGTCGTCGTTGATGATCGGGGGATTCGGGTTGTGGAGGTCGCAACTGGCAAGATGCGGATGCTCAAGCTGAAAGACGCTGCGCGGGCCTTCATGGTCCAGCCCGGCGTCCTTGCCGTATTGATCGGAGGAAAGGTTGAGTTCCTCGATGCCGTGTCGGGCAAGAAGGTCGGTGCCGCCCTCAAGACGAAGGAAGTCGACGACCTGGTGGTGTCCCTTCAAGGCGTTTTGGGGACGGTTCAGTACAACACCAAGACGAGCGTCACCTTGTGGCCAAACCGAGAAAGCCCGATTGCCATCGCTGCGTGGAAAGAAGCCTGGAACGGAGGGGCTCGCGACGGGACAGCAATGGGGCTGACGTTCTCGCCCGATGGTTCGCGCCTGGCTTTCGTTGAAGACCCGATTGAAGAGCCTATGTGGGACGACAAGAAGAAGACCTGGGGAGACCGCTCGAGCCACGTACGCGTCATCGACGTCCACACGGGCAAGCCCATCGTCGACTTCGCGGGTCTCAAAGCCGGAACTGATCGCAACTGGAAGCTCGTTTCAAACGACACCGCGATTGTGCTCTCGGAGGACCGCCCCGATCGGTTTGGCTACGTGAGCCCAACCGCCGCGGTGAAGGTGTTGACAGTAAAGTTTTCATCGTCCAAACCAGACATCACTGAGCAATTGACCATGTCAGGCTTTGATCAAAGACCGGCTGTCGGTGTTCACGGCGTGCTCGTGAACCGCGGCCTCTACCTCAAATGCACTGAGGTTGCGCCCATCGTTCCCTCTGACAGCCCGAGGGTTAGTTGGCTCGCGGGTCAGGCAACGGCCAAGAAACAACAACCAACTTCAAAGCCGAAGTTACAACTGCCTGCCGACGCGTTCAAAGAACTTCAGAATGATGCCAGCGAGGCGTTGAAGGCAATCAGCAAGCACTTCGAGGTGGGTCCCTTCTCAGCAAGAACCGGAAAAAAGGCGCACGCCGTTGCCGCACTTGCCGCGAAAGCGCTTACCGGAATTGAGCTGTCCAGCGGTCGCGACTGGAGCTTCTCGGCCTGCGTGCTCGAGGGTGATCTCCCAAGCGACCCGGACATCAAAATAGTGAAAAACAAGTCGGCAATGCCCCTGCTCGAGGGCTCCGGAAATGAGATGGAGCCAAACGAGAAGAAGGCGTACGCAAGCGCTTCCCAGATTCTCAATAAGGCCGGGAAGCCCACGAAGATCGAGATTCGCAGCGACGACGCATGGTGCACGGTGCTCATCACACTGGCACTGCAGAAGTCGGTGCCTTCGGCCGGAGTCGTGACCGTCTATTTCGACACCTGAGCTTGACGCCGGCAGTCAGCCGAGCGTCAGGTCAGGCGTGGTTCCAGAAGAAGCCGAAGATCGCCGCACCCGATCCCGCCGAAGCCCCCGCCCCGAGCTCTTCCCGAATGGAAGTCTTCGAGGTCCATCGCCTCACGCGCGGTGCCGAGGCTCTTGAACGCCGCGGCTCTGGTACACGAAGTTTCTTCCGTGGCTGAAGCGCGAGCGGCACCAATCGCCGGCTGATGAAGATCACCGCGCAGACCTGGCCGCGCTGTCCGCCTGAGCCCTCACAGGCTGCGGAGGAACTCCACGAGGTCATTCTTCTGCGGTGCAGTCAGGCCCAGGCTCAAGGTCGTCTGGTAGTGGTCGACCACGTCGACCAGCGTCGCAGCCGAGCCGTCGTGGAAGTAGCTGGGGTGCTGCCAGAGGCCTCGCAGCGGGGTCGTGCGGTAGAGGTGGGTCGCGCTGCGTGCGGCGTAGCCGGGGTTCATGCCCGTCTCGGCGGGCGCGTGCAGCGTTGTCTCGGTGAAGAGCGTGCCCTGGTGACAGCTGGCGCAGCGCCCTGCCCCTTCGAAGACCACCTTGCCCCGGGCCGCGGCCGTGGAGTCGAAGCTCCCGGCGGGCGGCGCCGGCTTGGTGAGGGTGAGCTGGTAGGCGAGCAGCGCGGGGAGGCGCGGCGTCACCAGGTCGGGCTGGGCCGTCACGGAGACTCCGATTCGC
>JAYVCD010000328.1:0-11124 GCA_043750125.1 Archangiaceae bacterium
TCGCGTTGGGCTCAGGCGCCTTGCGCGGGAGCGCGGCGATGAACTCGTTCACATCGGGGTCGTAGGTGAGGATGATCGCCGTCGGCGTCGCGGTGTTCATCTCTCCGCCCGAATACGCCTCGCCTCCCCACAACAGCACTTGCCCGCTCTGCAGCGCGGTGGCGGTGTGAAACGCCTTCAACAGCTTCACGTTGCCCGAGGAGACCGACATTTCGCGCGCGCCCTCGAACGCATTGGTCGCCGGGTTGAAGAGCTCGGTTTCCGAAAGGGCCAGGCGTGCCTGCCCCCCCTGGGCGTAATTGAAACCACCGGCGATGAAGACCTTCCCGTTCTTGAGCAGGGTGGCCGTATGCGCCGCGCGCGGCATCCTCATTCGCACGCACTCTTTGGGGGTGGCGGCCAACGACGGCGGAGTGAAGGCATTGACCTTGCGCAGAAAGACGCTGATCGCCACGGGATCATTTTGGGCGGGGTCGATCGAGTAGACCACTTCGAACGGAGTCGACTTCCCCACCGAGAGGAGCTTGCCGCTGACGGCTGGATCCGCGTCGAAGCCGCGCACTTCAATCACCCGGTTCTTCCCTGCAGGAATCATCGGGATCTTCAACGTCCGCTCGGTGCCGGTTGCGGGCCCCACCGATTCGAGCCGATCGACGAGGCCGTCACCCGTGACACGCACCCGCAAGAACTTCACCCCCGCGAAGGGGTCGACCGTCGGGTCACAGACTGCGGTGACGATCTTCACGTCGAACCTGCTCTCTTTGGGGCCGCAGCCCGGCAGCACGAGCCACGCGAAGAGCAGCGCAACGCGCGTGGGGTTTGCGCCGATCACCACGTCGCGGTAACCGAGCCCGTCACCGGCCTGCCGGCTTCCTTCACTCCCAAATAGGCGCCCACTCCACCGCCCGCAGCTATCGCAACGCCCGCCACGATCCACACCCAGACGGGAACACCCGACTTGACGACCGGCCCCGGAGCAGGCTCATCGGGCTTCTGCTCGTCCTCGACCAGGGTGCTCTTGTTCTCGAGGGCGCGAACGTCGGGCCTGGGAGTCAACGCCGCCTTCTCGGGCTCGCGCGTCTTGATCACCCTGCGTTCGGGGGTGACGACTGCTACGTCGCCCACGTTGCCGGACCCGCCTCGATTGTTCGAAGCCTTCACGGTGCCCTTGGTGATCAGCGCGATCGGCATGCTGGACGACGAGAATGCGCCCAGCTTTTCCTGCACCGCATCGGCGAGCTTGAAGGCTTCGACGTTCGCGGTCAGCACGTCGGAATCGAAGCTGATCGCAGGAAGCACAGCAAGGCTCTGCTTCTTGACTGAGTAGAGCGCGGTGCCGGCGGTCAGCTGCTGGTCTCCGGTGCGGTAGACGAGGCCGACGACGGCGTAGTCTGCTCCGGTGGCCTTGGCGTACGCGCCGATTCGAACTGCGGTGCCCTCGTCGAGCAAGGGGCCGACGCGGGGGTCGGCGGGGCCTCCGGTCGCGCTCGGGACGGCGGCGATCTTCTCGTCCTTGCCGCCGAAAATCGCCTTCACTTTCGCAACTCCGCTCTTCACCTCGACGGTGCGGCCAAAGCGTTCGCCGCGTGAGCCTTCGACCTTCACGTAGTGCAACCCGAGCGCGAGGTTGTCTTCCTGCACCGGCACCATTCCCAGATCGCGTCCATCGACGAACGCAGTGGCTCCGGCCGGACCTTCGACCCAGACCGAGGCTTTGGGCTGCTTGCTGACCTTCTTCTTCGCCTTCTCGAACTCGCGGCCGAAGATCGGAGGGTAGCCACTGGGCAGCTGATAGTTGGGGTCGAGCCGCGCGAGATTGAACAATGCCGCGGTGGCTTCTTTCTCGTCACCGACCCGGAAAGCGGCGGCCCCAAGCAGGATGTGCGCCTCCAGCACCGCGGGCATGTCGGCCGTTCCAGGATCTGCGAGGGACAGATCGATGCCCTTTTTCATTGCGGCAACCGCTTCCTCGAATTTCAGATCGGAAAGGGCCTTCTTCCCCACGTCGAGTGCGGTTTGCGCCTCAACCGAAGCCCCGGTCTTCTTCGCCCCGGAACCGGGCGGGGGCTTGTCCGCCAAAGGCGGCTTGATCGCAGGCGCGGCGACCACGTCGATCACGTTGTCGCGCGTCTTCAGCTCTTCATTGAGCAGCCGCGTGAACTTGTTCGCCGCAGTTTCGGAGGCACCTTCGCCTAAGGAAAACGGAACGATCACCACCTTCGCCCGGTCGGATCCGAAGGCCAGAGAAGAGACGACGAGAATGATCAGGGACAAACGCATGTTTACTTTTCGCTCTTCGTGAGGTTTCGACTGATAAAACCGCTATTTAGGCCCGCAGCACAGTAGCGATCAGCCTACCCAAAGGTCAATTTTCCACCCATGCGTCTCTCTCTGGCTACCCGCATCTTCCTCGGCTACGCCGTGGTGCTGGTCACGTTCGGAGCGGTGTCGCTGTTTTCGGTCACCGAAATGCACCGCAACCAGGTGGAGTTCCGGCTCGTTTCAGAGGGCTATCTTCACCTGACTCAGGACGCGGCGGCGATCGAGACTTTTCACAAGAACCGCGAGCGGGACACCACCCGGCTGCGGGACGAGCGCAATGTCGAGACCCGTCGGGCGCTGATCCGCCTGACCCGGTTGTACTTCCCCGGGTTGATGGCCGAGAAGATCAAGGCGGGACAGAAGACGGCGAAGGCGGTGATGGAATTTGCCCCCGACACCGAAAAGGACTTCGTCGCCGAGGTCGCGCGCAAGTTCGACGAGCTGTCGCAGCGCTATGCCGAGTACGAGCAGCTGTCTGAATCGGCGTTCACGCTGCTCGAGCAGAACAGCCCTGACTGGGTCGCCGCCGAGGGCCGGCTCGACCGGCTTCAGGCCCTGGAAAATTCGATTGGGGTGAACCTGCGGCTGCTGCACGGCTCGCTCGAGACGCGGATCAGCGAACGGGTCGCGCGGGCCCAGGAACGCGAGCGGGTCACTGGAGCTGCGATCATCGTCCTGCCCGTGCTGGCGATCGCGGTGGGGTTGATTGCGACTGCGCTTTCGGCGCGATCGCTGCGCCCGGTGCGAACGTTGATCGAAGGGGCCTCGCGCATCGGTCGGGGGGACTACTCGACCCAGATCGGGCTGAAGGGGGACGACGAGATTTCGCTGCTCGCCCAGGAGTTCGACGCGATGGCGCGGTCGCTACAGGAACGTGAAGCGCTGCTGAAGCAAAAGCAGGCCGAGCTGCTGCTGGCCGAACGGCTGGCGGCCGTGGGTCGGGTGGCGGCGCAGATCGCGCACGAGGTGCGCAACCCGCTGTCGTCCATCGGGCTGAACGTCGAGCTGCTCGAAGAGCAGATTCAAAACGCGAAGTTTACCACCCCGGAAGAAGGCCACGAAGCGATTGGGCTGTTGAAGGCGATTTCCCACGAGGTCGATCGACTGACCGAAGTCACCGAAGAGCATCTGCGGCTGGCGCGGCTGCCGTCCCCTTCCCTTCAGCCCGAAGACGTTCACGCGCTGCTCGACCGGGTGTTGGCGTTCTCGGGCGAAGAGCTGTCCCGGGCGAAGATCGAAGTGAAGCGAGAGCCTGCGACTCAGCAGTTGTCGGCGCTGGCCGACGAAGGGCAGCTGCGCCAGGTGGTGCTCAACCTGATTCGCAACGCCCGTGAAGCGATGCGCGACGGAGGCACGCTCACCCTGAAGACCCGGCTGGTGAACGGGAGCGTCGAAATCGCAGTCGGGGACACCGGGCCCGGAATCGACAGCGAAACCCGGGCGAAAGTCTTTGACCCCTTTTTCTCGACCAAGCAAAGCGGTACGGGGTTGGGGTTGTCGCTCTCGAAACAAATCGTCCAGGCACACAACGGATCGCTCGAAGTGAATTCCGAGCCCGGCCATGGCGCCACCTTCATCATCAGGCTTCCCCGCGCATGAGCTTCCGCTACTTCAAAGATCTGCTTCCCAATGGCTTGCGTCTGGTCACCGTCGAGACCCCTCACCTCCACTCGGCGATGGTGTCCGTCTACGTGAGGGTGGGCTCGCGCCACGAGAGCCCGGCGAACAACGGCGTCAGTCATGCGCTCGAGCACCTGTTTTTCCGGGGAAGCGCGCGGTACCCCGACACGGTGGCGATGAACGCGCGGGTCGAAGCGGTGGGAGGAAACCTCAACGGCATCACCTCGCGCGATCTCTCGTACTACTTCACGCCTTCCCACCCCGACGGAGTGGGCGTCGCGCTCGATGTGCTGGGAGATCTGCTCACCCGCCCGATGCTCAGCCGGCTGGAGCTCGAGAAGGAAATCATTCTCGAAGAGATGCTCGACGAGGTGGACGAGCACGGGCGCGACGTGGACGTGGAGAACCTCTCGAAGCTACAGCGGTTCGGAGATCACCCGCTGGGCCTGAAGATCGCGGGCACGCTGAAATCGGTTCGAGCGCTGAAGCTGTCGCAAGTGAAGGAGCATTTCCGCAAGCACTACGTCGCGGAAAACATGGTGGTCGCCGTCGCCGGGAAGGTGAACCGGGCGGCGCTGATCAAGCAGGCCACGAAGGCCTTTGCTCATGTGAAGAGCGGCTCGCCGGTGACCGAGGATGCTCCGCCCCCGCCCCCGAAGGGGCCGAGGCTGGACTTCGTGCGCGACGAGCAATCGCAGACTTCCTTCCGGCTGAGCTTTCCCACCGTGCCTGAGGTTCATCGCGACTTTCATGCGCTCTCGGCGCTGCGCCGCGTGCTCGACGATGGCTTGTCGTCCAGGCTGCCCTTCAACGTGGTCGAGAAACGGGGCCTGGCCTATTCGGTGGGCGCGACGATCGAAGCCTTTCACGACGCGGGCTCATTCGAAATCGACGGGGCCGCGGCGCCGCTGAAGGTCGCCGACACGGTGCGCGAGATCTTGAAGACGGTCGATACCCTTCGGGCGGGGAAGATCACCGCCGAAGAGATGAAGCGCGTTCGGGTTCGCTACCGGATGGCGGTGGAATCTCAGCAGGACGCTCCGGGCGACTTGCTGGGGTGGTTCGCCGGCGAAGAGCTGTTCCGCCCGCCGAAGTCGTTTGCGGTGCGGTGCCGCGAGGTCGAAGGGTTGAAGATCGCGGACCTGGTCCGGGTGGCGAAGCTCTATTTTCGCCCCGAGCGTTTGCTCGCCGTCGGGGTGGGGCCGAAGGAATGCGAGCGCGCGCTGCGCCGGGCCGTCACGTCCTGGCGCTGAACGCCTACCTTCCGCCCTTGTTGCGCATGATGGTGACGCCGCCCTTCTTCTTCGCGCTGGGAGCCTTGCCGAGGCGGCCTTTGAGGATTTTGGCTCGAGCGTTGTGGGGCTGCACCCGAAGGGCCTCGGCCACGAGCTTCCGCGCCCGCTCGAGGTGGCTGCCCGTGTCGGCGCAGAGGGTGGCGAGCGCGATCTTCTCTTCGAGGCTCGCCTCGTTCATGAAGAACAGGCGCTCGAGCGCGCTCATCGCCTCGGCCTTTTCTCCCCGCTTGACGAGAATCGGCCAGACCCGCGAGAGCGCCGGAGCGAACGATGGGTCCGACTTCAGTGCGTCCTCATACTGCTCGGCCGCGGCCTGCTGTTCGCCCTGCAGCTCGAGCGTGCGTCCGCGGACATACAGGGCGCGCGCGAACCCGGGGCGAAGCGCGAGCGCTCTTTCGGTCATCTCTTCGGCGAGCTCGACTTTGCCCAGGTAGAGCAGCGTTTCTGCCAGCTGCGCGGCGAGGTCTGCCTCTCGAGGATTGGCCGCCACCATCGGGGTGAGGAGCTCGGCGGCTTCGGCATATCGCTTGAGGTGGTTGAGCACGCGGCCTTTGAGCTCGACGATCTCGGCCTTCTTCGACGCCGCTTCCGGCACCCGTTCCAGGTCCTTGAGCGCTGCTTCGGCAGAGCCGTTCTGGAGGAAGTACCGAGCCCTCAACACCCGGGCCGGGACCAGAGACGGGTTCTCGGCCAACAGGCGATCCATCAGCTTCGCCGCGAGCATTTCGTCTCCGGAAATGAGCAGAATTTCCGCTTCGACCACCTTGGCCTCGACGTTGTCGGCGTCCAGCGCCTGGAGCAGCTCGAGGGTCTTGTACCCGGCCTCGGTCTCGCCGTCGTGGGCTTGCAGCCGCGCCAGAACGAGCAATTCCACGTCGGTCAGCTGCCCGGCATCTCGCAGCTCGACCAGCGTCGCGATCGCCGCCTTGTTGTTCCCCATGTGGCGGTACAGCTCGACGCGCTCGCGCCGGACCCCGGGGTCATTGCGCGCGCCCAGGTCTTCGGCCTGCTTGATCGCCAGCACAGCGGCTACGTCGTTTCCGGCCAGGGTTTGTGCGCGGGCCAGCAGCAGGAAATTATTCGGATCCAAGGGGGCGCTGTCCGAGGCCTTTTCGAAAAGCGCGATCGCCCGTTCGGCGTCACCATCGGCCAGAGCGTCCTTCCCTTCGGCTGCAAAATCCGAAGAGGTTTGGGCCTTCGTTTCAGCAGCGGCGATTTCGGGATCCTTGCAACCGACGATCACCGACCCGAGGAGAACGAGCGATGAAAGCAAGCGCATCTGCAATCAAGGTACAGGTGTTACCCTATGAAGTCGATGGACCCATTTGTTCGCCGCCTGGTCGAGCGGCTCCACGATCCTCGATCGCAGCTCTCTCGGAATCGGCACTTTCACGCGTTCGAAAACCCGCAAGGACGCGCGGCGCTGAAGATCTCAAAACGGCTCAAGGCCCTTCAGGCGGACATCGCGCGGTGCAGCGCCGAAGGCAGCCAACCGGTCGCCCGAACCCGACGAGACAAAGAAGGCACGGTGCGAATGGAAATCGAGCTCAAGCGCCTGCACGCACGCCGGGTGACCCAGCTCGATCAGGCGGAATTCGAGTTGCTCTGCGCGCTGCCAGGCGTGAACGAGGCGGTCGTTCGCGAGGACTAACCTTCGTGGGGCGCCGGTGGCATAGGGGGGCGCAACAGGGTTCGAAGGGCGAGCAGGAAGTCGTTGTCGACGAGGCTCACTGCCGCAGGCGACCCGCGAAGTGAAGCCGGCACCTGTTCGGCGGCGAGCAACCCGGGACCCGCGCCACCGATCAACACCAGCGGAAGTCGAAGCTGGAAGCCGCAGAAGCGGGCGAGCTTCAGCGCGGGCTCGTCGTCTTCGAAGACCAGCGCACCGATCGCTCCGTGGCTGAAGGGGCGCCACAAGGGGCGGGCCGCTTCGGCGGTGGGCAGCAGGACGAAATCCACTTTCAAGGAATCCGTCAGGTCGAGTCGACCCAGAGTCCCAAAGCCGCTGCGCAGACAGCCCGGTTCGGTGGCGACCCCCGACAGGCCCGGCATCCCGCGCAACAGCACTCCTCCTGCCCGGGGGCCGACGACGATGATCTTGGCCACTACCGCCGATCGCGCCACCCTCCCCCGAAGCAGCCGTGCCCGTAACGCGTGCACTTCGGCGGCAGCGAGCACCGGCTCGGCGCCCCGCACTTTTCCGTCCCGCGGCGAGACCACGATTCGATCGAGCAGCGCATTGAGCGCCGAGAGCACCGCGAGATCTGGAGCGTCGACCTGGTCGAGCACCTCGCGCAGCGTCCGCGGAGTTTGAAGCAGCGCCAGCACCGCTGCGGTCACCGGGTGAGGCGCGACCGGGCCCTCGGCCGAGGGCGACAGCGACACCAGGGTCGACAGCGGCGGAAGCAACGGCATCAGCCGGTCGCGTTCGTCGGACTGGTGGGCTCCTTCGAGCAGCGCGTCTTCCATCGAACGGTCGATTCGGGTGCGGGTGGGCGCCGGGCCGGGGTTGAAGGCGAAGCTGCCTTCCTTCCACCCCAACAGCCGGAACAGGGCCTTCTCGCCTTCGATCTCGCCCTCGCGCGCATTGACCGGCCGGCCGGCGCTGAGGCCAATCTCGCCCCGCTCTTGCCCGTTGACGATCACCAACCGGCCGGTGCGCTTGTTGGCGGCGAGGATCTGCAGCAGATCGGCGAGCGGAAGCTGAGACAACCCGCCTTCAATCTCGCGCGCATCGCCCTTGAGGCTGCGCGCGGCCTCGACCCGCCGACAGAGGTGATCGATGCGCGAGAGGACCTCGTCGAGGTTGTAGGGCTTCTTCAAAAAACCTTCGCGCCAGGCTCGAAGCCGGTCGAGGTCCGCGTCGTGGGTGGTGAGCACGACCGGGATGTCGGAAGTGCGCGGATTCGAAGCGAGGATCTGGGCGTAGTTCTTCGCGTCGATCAGCGTGCACTGCTCGTCATAGAGAATCACGTCGGGGTGCCGAAGCACGGCCACCTCGAGCGCCTTGCTCCCATCGGGTGCGTAGGTGACCTGGTAGCCCCGCTGCCGCAGCGCGCGCGTCAGGGGTCGCACCCCGGTGAGCTCAGGGTCTGCGATCAGAACTTTGCGTGCCTGGGCCATCGCTTCGATTCACCAGGGCTGAAGGTCGTACTCGTGCTGCAGCTGGGACACGAGCCCCTCGACGAGCGTGACATCAGAGCTGTGAAAGCCCCAGGTGAGCCCGCGCCCGCGGCGCTGCAGCAGGGCGTAGGCCGACCCATCGCCCAGCCAGAGCAGAAACTGATGTCGATTGAGCCGCTCGTCACCCTCGAGAAATACCGGAGTCACGACCGGGTGGTCCGAGATGTCGGTGCGCCGGCCGAGGACGTAGACGGTCGCTCCCAGGTCGGGCGGAGCGTCGTCGAGCCCGAGGACGATCGGCAGATTGCTGCGAATCTCGGGGGTGCCGACGTAGAGCAACCCGCGGGTCGACGGCTCGCGGGTCAGCTCGCGGGCGAGCTCGGTCTGCAGCTCGTCGTAGAGCACGTCAGCCACTTTTCCGCGGCGCGACGGCTCGCCGGGGGCTTCGGGCAGCCGGGGCGATCGCGAGTTGCCCAGCAGCAGGTCGACCTCGTCCCAGAAGGGAAGCCCGTCGAGCTTCAAGGCCACATGCAACGATTTGCGGCGCTCTTCCATGCGCTGCCGACAGCGAAGGATCAGCTCGTCGAAGTCGTCGCCGTCGCGTGGAAAGGTCGCCGCTCCGCCGGTGAGGCCGAAGGGAAGCTTCAGCTCGAGCGCCTTGCAGTCGGGATCCTCGCGGACCGTCGCGAGCGCGCGGCGCAGGAACATCAACCCGCCGAAGTAATCGGTCTCGGGCAGCAAGATGTGAAATTCCTGATCCGTCGCGCGGGCCACGACATCGGAATCCCGGATGATGGTGCTCATCACCCTCAAGGTGGCCTTCTGCGCGGCGCGGGCATCGGTTGCGCCCAGGCGGCCCCGAATCTGGGGAAGGTTGTCGAGACTGAAGGTGAGCAGTGAAAACGATCGTCCGTAGCGGCGCGCCTTGTAGATTTCCTTCGTCGCGTAGTCGGTGAAGTACGACAGCGTGTACGCGCTGGTCTCGCGATCGCGAAGCCCCTGGCGTTGCAGCGAGACCAGACGGGTGGCGGCGCGAACCGACGCGGCGGCAAACTGGGCGAGCAGCTGCGAAGGCTGCAACACGTCATCGCCGAAGGACCCGGCCAAAGGGTCGGCCAGCTGCAGCAGACCGAGCACCTCTCCCCCGCCGATCAGCGGCACCAGCAGCGAGGTGCCCGCGCGCCACGGCAGCAGCTGAACCAGCGCGGGGTCGACCGTCTCGGGCAGCCCCCGGCGCTCGATCAGCCCACGGAAGGCACGCAGCCGAAGCCCGGTGCGCTCGCCGCTGACCCACAGCGCCCCGCTCTGAGCGCCGCAGAGGTCTGCGAATTCCGAGAGGATGGTTTCCTGCACCGCCTCGAGATCGCTGAGCGACGCCAACTGCAGGCACCGCTGCTCGAGGGGAACCCTCGCGGTCACAGCGTTCCTTCGAACACCTTTACCGCCGGACCGCGCAGCCACACTTGCGAGCGATCAGCCGTCGCCTTGATTTCGAGAATGCCCCCGGGCAGCTGCACCGGAACCCAGGTGTCCCAGGCGACGCGCCGGGCGATCGCGTGCGCCACGACGGCGGCGCAGGCGGCGGTACCACAGGCCTGGGTGAGGCCGACTCCGCGTTCCCAGACGGTGACCTGGAGCCCCCCTTCGGGCCGGGGTCGGCAGAAGGCGACGTTGGTGCGTTCGAGAAACAGGGGGTGGCGCTCGAGGCTCGGGCCCAGCTCGGCGGCGCGCTCGGGCCCGGTATCGAGCAAGACCAGATGGGGGTTGCCCATGCTCAGTGCGGTGCCGCGCACCCCGCCCACTTCCTGATCGACGAAGGGGCCGCCGTGAGGCAGATGATCGGCCTCGAGGCGTGCGGGGCCCATCGCGACGGTGATGCGAGAGACTTCGGTGCCGGACCACTCGATTTCCGACGAGAGAATTCCCGCGCCGGTGCCGACGCTGAGCTCGCGGGGGACGGGCGAGGACGACGAGCTCTCGGCCAGGTGCTTGACGACGCAGCGCAGCCCGTTGCCGCACATCTCGGCGGTCGAGCCGTCGGCGTTGTGCACCACCATTCGGCCGGCGATGCCGGTGGCGGGAAGAATGACGAGCACCCCGTCGGCGCCGATGCCCCGACGGCGATCACACCAGGCCTGTGCGGTCGCAGAGTCGATGTCGACTCCGCGCAGTCGCCGGTCGACGACGATGAAGTCGTTTCCCAGGCCGTGGTACTTGAAGAACCGCTCCATTACATCGACAGGCCGCCATCGACATCGATGGTACGGCCGTTGAAGTAGTCGCACTCGAGGATGAACTTCACTGCGACCCAGATGTCTTCGGGCAGGCCGATGCGCCCGACTGGAATGTTCGCCACCAGCGCTTCGCGCGCCTTGGGGTTCATCCCCTGGGTCATCGGGGTCTCGATCATTCCCGGAGCGATCGCTCCGACCCGGATTCCGTAGGCTGCAAACTCGCGCGCCCAGGTGACGGTGTTGGACGCGAGCGCGGCTTTGGCCGAGACGTAGTTGCTCTGCCCCCGGTTTCCGTGGCGGGCGACCGACGACATGTTCACGATTACGCCCGGCTTGAGCTCTTTCTCGACCATCTTCGCGACCGTCTCACGGACCATCATCGTCGCGCCGGTGAGGTTGACGGCGATGACCGCGTTCCACTGCTCGATCGACAGCTTGGTAATCGCGCCGGTGGTCCGGTCTTTCTTCACCAGCAGCCCGTCGCGCAGGATGCCGGCGTTGTTGACGAGCCCGTTGAGGCCGCCCATCTG
>JAYVCD010000329.1:0-13183 GCA_043750125.1 Archangiaceae bacterium
GGGAACGCACGCCGGGCTGTGCCCGGCAAGCTGTCCCCAGTTGCGAGGTGGATCAGTTTCAGACCGCCAGGTGGATCACTTTCAAGCCGCCCGGATCACACCCCGTCTCCATGGTTGATTAAACCAATCGGGTCACCAGGTTGGATGGGAAACATACGGCGTGTGAAGACCACGACACACAAGGCCGCCAGACCCGAAGGGCATCGAGATAGCCCAAGCGCCCGGGCGGCACTTGGGGTTGCGTGCCGTGCATGGTTACTCCGACCGAGAAAAAGCCAGGAGGCCCTGGGCGCCAAAGAATCGCCACATCCAGGGCATTCGAACGTACAGACGAATGAGAACACTGGCGGTAGGCTTGCTGCCCTGCATCGTGAATGGCAGAAAGCGGTCGATGTAACGGTCGGTCGTGAAGCCGGTGGTTTCGAATGCCTCGATCAATGCCCGGCCATCAATCGGCGTGATGTGATCGAAGAACATCCAGTAATCTGGGCAATACCGAATGTCTGGTTGAAGGACGACAACGCGCCCACCTGGTCGCAAAATCCGACGCAGTTCGGAAATGGTTGCAACGATGTCTGCCCGGGGCAGGTGCTCGAAAAAATTGCTGATAAAAACGAAGTCTACCGACTGGGGATCCAACCCGGTGTCCGTGCTCGGACGGGCAAGGAATTCGACACCCGGGTTGAGGTGCTTGGCGGCATCGGGGTTGAGATCCAGCCCGATCTTGCGACCGCAGCGGACATGGTTGATAAACTGCCCGTACCCGCACGGCATATCGAGGACGACGTCCCCTTCTTTGACAAACTTCTGAAAAAAATCCGCGACCAGAATGGACCAGACGCGGTTCCGCTTTTCGAGGTCAGAAAAGCGGTTCTTGTAGATTTGGCTGAGTTCTAGTTGCACGGTTTGCGGTCCGTCGCGCTTGTATCCTTGCTCGTGGTGACGACATGCGCTTGGTGAACCACGAAACGGCCTGGATGCGTTCCGGGGTCGAGCCGGAGCTCTTGCGGAAGGGTTGTGGAAGGCAGTGGAAACACAATCGTGGCTCGCTTCGAAATGGGGAAGCGTGCCGAATTTTCACCGGAAAACGGAAGATCGCCATTGCGCCAGAACACCATCGCTTCATCTGCCACAGGCACCTCGAGGTCGACGTAGAGCGTCCGTTGACAGTGGTCAGCAATCGGCGGCAGCGAGCCAAGAATGGCAATCGGATCATTCCCCGTTGCGATCAGAGCGTAGCCTTCGGGGAGCGACTCGACAGTTGCGTCGTTGAGCTGCGTGGGGGTCGGCCAGGATTCGTCCGCCACCCGGTTGCTTTCAACTTTGTTGGGTGGGGTCCACCGAAGTGTAGAGACCTGAAGGTCGAAGCCCTGACGATGGCAGTTCTGCGCGTCGGGGCCGCCCGTGATCGTCAGGCTGATGACTTGACGATCAGCGAGAAGCTGGGTTGCGCCGGTGCTGAAGAAGTCTTGCAGGTCGGTGGGCGACTCGAGCAGAGGCGACGCCAGAAAGCCGGCCTCAGCCATGCTGGGCACGAAGCGAAATTGACGCGCTTCCCCCCCCTTGAACGTGACGGACAGTTCGAGGGGGGCGGGAGGCATCAACACTCCTTCAAGTCGACACAGCACGCTTGGTGAAGACGCGACCTTCAGCCAGACGGGCGCTCGATCGAGGTCGGGAAGCGTCCAAGGCTCGCCCAGCTTCAGATGCTCGACCCCTTGGCTGGGAAGCAGCACTTCGCGCTGTTGAGCCTCGCGTTGCAATTGCAGCCAGATGCCAGTGGTCCGGGTGGGCCGGTACCAGCGCATCAGCGAAAGCATCGAGGGGCCATCTTCGAGGGCGGGGTGTCGGTTGTCGATGGGCTGGAAGGCCCACAAAACGTTGTCCGGCCCGTGCGTCGCAAGGTGCTCTGCGTTGAGGTTGGCCAAAGCCGCGGTGTACGCCGCATAGCTCTGGAACACCGGACGAGGTCGCCAATTAAAATCGTTGGCCAACACGACGGCCTGGTCTCGCGAATAAATATCCACAGAACCCGAAATGGGCGGCAAGTGCGCTTCGTTTCGAATCTGGGCCAACGACGCTTCCCAGAATGCGTGAGAAGAAGGCGCGGACCCCAAGACACGCGCTGCGAGTTGCCTCCAGGGAGCGGTCAACTGAAAACTCACCAGTTCGCCGTAATGTCGCGTCACGACGATCAGACAGAAGGCAGCAGCGATGACCAGACCCAGCGGGAGAAGGGTCTTCGTGGGCGGGTAAATGACCAAGGTTAGCGCAGCAAACGAAGCGATTGTCCCCGCAGCGATCAGCGCGTGACCATCGTGTCGGGTGAACCCCGCTTTGTGAACAAGGAACAAAAAGGCAAATGTGGTCCCAACCGCAAGCAGCCGCAAAAGCAACCGTCGGGCAGAGGTCGCCGACTCATTGAAGGAGGTCCAAAGGCACAGCACCGCAAAGGCGGCTGACAGCCAATACAGTGCAATCTCTTTGAACGGCCCAAGATTTCCCATCGCAAGCGCGTAGCCTCGCGAGATTTCGAGCGAAGTCCCGACGTATGCCCACACCTGCACGGACGAATAACCCAGGAAGGCCCAACCGAGCGCCACTGTCAGTAGGAACACACCGGGTGCCACCATATCGAGGCGTCTCAGGGTAACAAGGCCTCGCACTGCGATCGCGACCAGAACGAGGACCGCCGCAAGGGCATAGGTAAACTTGCACAGCGAAGCCAGGCCGAGGCCAAGACCCACCACAGCCAGGCTGGTCAGATTTCCTGGGCGCCAGACGCAAACCAAAATGGCAGACGAAAACAGCAACAGAAATTGCCGGTCGCCTCTCACCGTCAGCACCAACACCAGACACAATGCAATGACCCGCCAAGGTGCAGGTCGCTCACCGCACCCGTCTGACCAGAGCAGCGCGAGACCGCAGGCGAAAAGGACATGGAAGGCGATCCACCAGGGCTGAATCGTGGGGTCGTAAGTTCCAGTGAAGAACGCTCCCAACGGCCCCATGGTGAAAATCAGGTCGCTGCCGAACTTGAGTCCGTGGGTCAGCGCATGGCTGACGCCCAGGGTCCATGACCCATCGAGGGTGTTGAGCGGCATCGGCTGAGCCGGCACGACGAAATAGAAGGCTCCCAGCGCGGCCCACAACCCCACCTGCCAGGTGACTCGTGTGCGACCATTGCCGCCTGGAAAGTTTTGGGCGCTCACGTCGCGGTCTTGATCAGGGCCTAACGCCGAACGCGATCGCGCAGCAGTTTGATTGCGCCTTTCACACGCGGGAAGCGGCTCAATTCTTTCTTGGCGACCGCCTTCAGCCCGTTTGCGACTCCTTGTCGCCCCACGCCCTGGAGCCTGACCTCCTGCTCCGCAAGAAGGAGTGTCTTGCGCCGAATGACCTCCTGCAGCGCGACCACCGATCGCTGCGAGGCCTCGAAGGCCTCGAGTACGGCGCGCCATTCGTCGGTCAACTCTTCGGGTCGCACGCGATCGAGGACGGCGCTCAATGCGGGACTCGACCCCAACGCCCCGTATGTCGCTTCGAGCCACTGGCGGCCATAGCGCGCATCAGGTTCCAGGTGACACCCTTCGCCCCACTCGTTCCAGGCGTTGATGAAGATGAACTGGCGATCTTCAGGGTGAATCAACCTCGTCTGGTCGACCATTCGACGCAGCCACTGCGCGTAGTTCATCGGGGACGAATTGACGAACATGTGGGGCGTGTCCTGGCGCCGGGCGGTGTTGTCCCAGCTGGGCATCACGCCGCGATATCTGGCGTAATCCACCATCGGCCGGTGCATCGCCTGACTCATCACCTTCTGGTAGTCGACCACTCCCCCCGAGAACTTCGGGTTGGTGAACTTGGGTATTGGATCGGGCTTGTTCTCTGGGCCGATCAGCTGGTGCGGGGGAAACTCGACCGCAGCGTCGAAGCCCCACGGCCGCGGGTCTGTGATTCCGTAGAACTGCACCGCGCAAAGGTGAACGTCTTTGAACCCTGCTTCACGCGCCACTTTTCGCCACCGCGCGGCAGTCGCCTTGGCGTCGGGGAACAGATCGACGCGGTAGACGAGCACCATCGGCGCTCCGCCCACCCGGATGTAGCGGGGGTCTGCAAACAGCGGGAGCAGACTCTTGAAGAACGCCACGTCGTCGTCTGGCGTGTGATTTTGACCGAGCAGAATGTTCTTTGCCTGACCGTCCCAGGTGCGGGTCCAGTTCTCGTTTGCCCAACACACACAAAATTCGAGCGGAATGTCTTTGGTTGAGGCGAACAATTCCAGCGGTCGCTCGAGGACTCGACGACCGTTGAACCAGTAATAATAAAAACAAAAGCCGTGAATCCCGTACTCGTGCGCAAGCGCCGCCTGCTTTCGCAGCGTCTTGACCTCGCGCAGATCGTAGTAACCGAGCTCGCCCGGCTCGTGCGGTTGGTAGTGGCCCTCAAAATTCGGCAGGCCCTTTCGAACGTTGGTCCACTCGGTGAACCCTTTGCCCCACCATTCATCGTTCTCAGCAATCGGGTGGTACTGGGGCAGGTAAAACGCAATCGGTTTCACGGCGCGCCCTTGGTTGGAATCGACAGACGCAGCGTGCCGTTGGTGTGATGCGGAGACAGGTGGGGGTTGAAGTACGGATCTTGCTGGTTCGAAGCGACCAACCCTTCGAAGTTCTCGTCGGGCCGGGCGGCCCGCGCGTAATGAATGAGACGCGCGTGCGGAGTGTAGAGCACGCGGAGTCCCGCCGCGGTTGCGCGCATACACAGGTCCAGCGCCGGCGCGACACCCTTGGGTCCCGATTGAAATCCTCCCAATCGATCGAGCACTTCGGCACGAACCGCAAAACAGGCAGACGAGACGGCCTGGTAGTTGCGCGTCCAGTTTGGGCTGCCCATTGCCGTCCACTCCCCTACGTCGGCCATGTGCTCGAAGGGACGCAGGGGAGCCACCGCGCCATTGAGTACCCAGCCCGCATCCTGAATGGTCCAGTCGGGGTACACGAGCTTGGGGCCCACCACTCCGATTTCTGCTCGGAGCGCCTGCCCGACCAATTCCTGCAACCATTCCGGATCAATGATCGACACATCGTCGTGAACAAACACGTAGACCTTTGCCTTCACGGCGCGCCAGGCCTTCTCGTACATCGCTCCGAAATCGCGCTCGCCGGGCCAGGGAAGGTGGCTGTCGGCATCGTGGCCCCGGGCGCCGCCAATCGTGACCAGCTTTCTGTTCTGGTAACGGGTCAAACCAAGGCTCGACAACAGCGGACTGGGCTTGTTGGGCGCCGCCACCACCACCGCCACTTCTACCGGGTTCGGAAGCTCGTATCGCACCTGGTATTGAGTCGGCTCGGGCGACACGACTTGGGCATTTTCGCCTAAACGCCGCAGATGATCCGAAAGCGCCCGGATGCCTGAGGTGGCGGCCTGGGGCTTGTTCGCGACGTTCATCGCGGTCGATTGGGGGCTCGCGCGCCAATGATAAAGCACTTCGGCGATGTGCCCGACCCGCTTGGCTTTTTCCGACAGCCGAAGGATCAGGTCGTAGTCCTGAGCTCCATCGAAGCCCTCACGAATGCGTCCGACGTCTTCGATCAGCTTTCGGCGAACAACGAGGAAATGGCAAACATAGTTGCAGGCGCGCAGCAAATCAGGCGACCACTCGGGCTTGAAAAACGGCAGCACCCGGCGGCCTGACATGTCGAGACGATCTTCGTCGGTGTATAGAAAATCGGTTCCGGGAAAGCGCTCGAGGTGCAGCGCGACTTCACCCAGGGCGTGGGGCGCGAGCGCATCGTCGTGGTCGAGGAAAGCGACGTAGTCGCCGGTCGCGTCGTTCAGCGCATCATTGGTCGCCCGCGCGATGCCTCCGTTCTTCGAATTGAAGCGCACTCGAATGCGCGGATCTCTGCGCACATATTGTTCGAGCACGCTGCGCAAGATCGGATCGGCAGAGCCATCGTCCAGCAGGCACAATTCCCAGTTGTTGTAGGACTGGCCAAGCACGGATTCCAGACACGAAGTCAGTGCCTGAATTGGCGTTCGATACGTGGGAGTGATGAGGCTGATCAGCGGGCGATGGCGCAGCTCGTTTACTTCGCGTGCGACTTCGACCATGCGACGCGACTCGTGGGTCACCAGCGCCTGCGGGTACGAATACCGCCCATCGTCGGCGGGCCGCGGCAGGTCATTGACTGCTGCCAGCGTTCGCACGATCGACTCGTTGAAGATCTGCTGCTTGCGGAACAGCTCGTACCACAGGGGGAACATGGTCCTCGCCACGCCCTGCAGCTCGGCAGGAGCGGGCAGGCGGCTGTGCTCAGACAACTGCCCAAGCATCTCGTGCAACCGCGCAATTGAAATGCTTCCACTCGACAACGTCGCGACTGCGACTTCGATCACCTCGTGGTTCCAGCGACGCTGTCGCTTGAGGGCGGGCTCGAACCACTGGCCAATGAGATTGAGGTAGCTCTGACGTCCGAACAGGCTGCGCGTCTTTCCCAACTGAACGGGGGTGTTCTTCAGCGGGTCGAGACTTCCACGAAGCATCCCGGCGACGGTCTTCCTTCTTTTGGGGTCGTCGACCTCGACCACCGGGTGAAGGTGATCGAGCAACGCCTGGTTGAAGGCGCGCTGGTGGTTGAGGAACTCGGTCTGAACGTCCTTCTGAACCCCAGCGACGAACGCCCGCTTGGTGGTGGTGACGACCCGGCCCAGAGCGGAGTTGCGATGCGACCGCGGAACCTCGGGAACCAGCGACCAGGACGCGATCGCCGGCCACAGCATTTCCATCGGGTTCCGGCGCGGTTGGGCGGTGCGGCGGGAAAGTTCTTCGGTGGCGAGGACGAGCAACCGGCGCTGGAGGGTCAGCTCGGTGGAAGACAGCTGGCCTGACTCTTCGAAACGAAGTAGCAGTCGATGCTGCGAGTCGATCAACTCGCGCAATTCGCTTACGGAAACAGGGGTCGTGTTTTGCTCTTCAGGGTCAACCAACATCGGTGTGGGCAATTACCTTCACTTGGTCCGGCCGGTCAACGGCCTCGGGAAGATAGAAGGGGGCATCGATGTTTTCCCACCCGCTCAAATACGGCTGATAACGAAATTCTTCGATGAACACTTCGCAATAGCCCGGCCAATGATGGGGCGAGGGGGCGAGCCGGTTCTGCGGTGCAGACCCCATCGCGGCCTTCCAGTAGCGCCGCATCAGCTCGGGGCATTCGAGGGCGGCGGTCTGCCCCAGCAGGCTGCTGAAAGAGTTCTGGGGGTGAACCCGATAAGCGTAGAGCGGCGCGGGCACCATCACCGGCTCGGTCACCAGAAGCGTTCGAAGCAAGAAGTCCCAGTCGTGACACAACCGGTAGGGCCGGAAGTAGCCCACGTCCTCGATCAGCGAGCGGTGGAAGAAGAAGTTGCCGGTCGAGATCGCGACGTTGGTGGGAATCAACGACCAGCCCACCGAAGGGAATTGCGAAACCTCGGTCTGTCTTTGCCCGAGCTGGAGCGCATAGGCGAGGGTCTGGCTCACGTCGCGGCCCCGGGGATCGACGTACCGGACGCCCGAGAAAGCGAAGCGCGCTTTCCCGCGGGTGCACCATTCGAGCATCGTCGCAATGCGCGTCGGTGCGAAGAAGTCGTCTGAATTGCACAGCGCAATCCACTGCCCCCGGGCCAGAGCGAGGCCCCGATTCAACTGGGCGTGGGCCCCCAGGTTGGTCGAGCGAATGCGTTTTACGTCCCGCCCGCGGCCGAACCGAAACCCCTGAATCAACTTCCAGGTGCGATCGGTCGACCCGTCGTCGAGGATCACAACTTCCAGCTCGCCGTGGGTTTGCTGGTCGATCGACTCCAGACACTGCACCACGTACTTCTCGTGGTTGTAGCAAGGCACGATCACCGTCACCGACGGAGCGCTCATGAAGCCTCCTCGCCCAGGACCGGGGTGGACAAGGCGCGCCAGATTTTTTCAGCCTGCTCGTCCCATCGGGTGATTTGCATGCGTCGGGAAGCCTCGGCACTGATCTCTTCGCGCAACGAACTGTTTTCGACCGCTTCGACCAGCTGTTCTGCAACACAAGACGCGGTCGGGCGCGCGAGCAGGCAGTTTCGGCGATGACTGAACAGCCAATCATTGGCTGCATTTTCGTTCGTCACCACGGTGACTCCACACGCCATCATCTCGAGCGGCAGATAAGAGGGATGACGGGTGAACATGAAGCACAGGCCCACATCGGTGGTCCGGTAGAGCCGAGCCGTCTCTTCATAGGGTAGGACTGCGAAATTTTCGAGGACGCCCTCGACCTCGAACGTGGCGGGGTCCCACGCCTCGCCCGCGGCGAAGATTTGAACATCGTCACCTCGCCGTGCCTTCAGTTGGCGCAGTGCTTCGATTCCCAGCTCGAAGCCGTTGCGATCAATGGACGGCCGCCCATAGAAAAACACCCGTACCGGCTTCTGCGACCGCGTCCGTCCGTGAGAGTGAAACAGCGCATGATCGACCGCGGGCTCGAACCACGCGCCAGTCATCGGATGTTGGGCGGTCACGTAGTCGTGCAGGCCGCGGGTGTTGAACAGCCCGAGGAAGCCCAGGTCATAAGTATTGGAAGCCAGCGCACTCAAAGTTCCTGCCGGATAGAACATCGGCTCGTAGTCCTGAACGAAATAAGCCCGCTGGTGCACCCGGGGGTGGCGAAGCAGAAAGTAGGCGCCGGTCCACATCGTCGCGATTCCGAAATCGCATTCAGCGAGGTTTTCAACGGCAGCCGCGCTCTTCAGGACTTCGAATTTCCCCGGAAGGACAGGGAAAATCGTCGCAACCTTCGCTTCCATCTCGCGCGCGGTGACGTGGGGGTTGTCGTAGATGACGAACTGGTTTTCCACGCCGTGGTTGCGGCGCCACTCATCGGCAAAACGCAGCAGGGTGTGGACGCCGCCGAAGGGGTGATCGAAAAACGGCAGAAACCAGGTCAGCCGCCGTGGGACGCGGGAGCCCGCGGCGCGGAAGCCGAGATCCTTCGAGCCGAAATCGAGGGTCCGCGCCATGCCCTGCACCCGTCGGGTATGGGTGACCCGTCCGCCCGAGAGGCCCCCTTTCGAGCCGAGGACCTGCAGCGCAAATTCGAGCGGGCCAGGCTCTTCGGGTGCCCGAAGCCGCGGGTCGGTCGAGGCGAGCGAGAGCCTCGGGCTGAAGCCGGGGTCGTGGCTCAAGAACGGTTGGTAGGCGCGAAACGATTCCCAGAAGTCACTGGTGGGGATCTGGTCGTTTCGTCGACTGGCCGACTCGTGATGAATCAGAATCGAGTGCGGGGTGTAGACGACGCGCTTCCCGCCCTGGGCTGCGCGCAAACACAGGTCGACATCACCGCCGCAGACGGTGAACCTTTCGTCAAAGCCCTTCAGGGCCTCGAAGAGGTCTCGTCGCATCATCAAGCAGGCGGAAGTGACCGCGAGGCAGTCTCGCCCCCAGTCGACGCGACCGAACGCGGTCCAACGGCCGTCGTCTGGAAGTCCAGCGAAGACGTGACCTGCAAAGCCACCCATTCCGACGACGACTCCGGCGTGCTGAAGGGTGCGGTCTGGGAACAACAGCTTGGCTCCGACCACTGCAACTTCGGGGTCGAGTGCGCGATCGAGCAGGGCATCGAGCCACGCCGGGTCGAAGGCTTCGATGTCGTTGTTGAGAAACAACAGCAATTCGCCCCGGGCGTGCTGCGCTCCGAAGTTGTTCAGCTTTGAGTAATGAAAAGGCTCGTCCCACGTGATCGCGGTGATGCGCGGGTTCTCGAGTGATGCGAGCAGCGCCAACGTCTGGGGCTCGACGCTGTTGTTCGAGACGAGGATGACCTCGAAGTTCTGGTACGCGGTGGCGCTGTCAAGAGACTGAAGCAGCGCCTTGAGCAGGGCGGGCTTGTCTTTGAACGGCACGATGATCGAAACCAGCGGCTTCGCGATGCGCACCGGACGCACGTGGTAGCGACTTGAATCTCGCGCTACGACTGCGTTGATCCCGACCCGCCGAACGTGCGCTTCGAGCGCGCGCTGACCGCTGGCGCTGACGAAGTCCCGACTGCGCGGGTTTTCTCTGCCGGCCCGGGTGTAGAGAATTTCCGCGACGTGTCCCAGGGCCGCGCCTTTTTCGACCTCTCGCCAGACCAGGTCGTACAGGTCGGGAAGATCGACAAACAACGGGGAGCGAACGAACAAACCCCGCGAGACCAGGTCGCACGAGGACAGCAACTCGATTGCGAGGTCGGGCTTGAAAAAGGGATCACTGCGGTGGCCAAGATCGTCGAGGCGATCTTCGTCGCTGTAGACAAGGGCTACGTCTGGTTTGGCTGCAGCAGCGATTTCCGCAAAAGCGTGCGGAGCGAGTCGGTCACCCGGTTCGACGCGCGTCACCCATTCTTTCTTTGCGCTCGCATTCCGGGTGAGTGACACTTGGCTGTTGGTCAGCGCTTGAAGCTGGGCTCGAGTCGCGGTGTCGAGATTCGGGTCCGCAACGAGCTGTACTTCCCACGTCAAAATGGATTGAGCCCGAATTGAAGCGAGGGTGACCGCAACGCCCTGGGCAGTGGAAACCGGGACCAGCACCGTAAAAGTTCCCGCTGGGACGGGGCGCAGCTGGGCGAGGCGTTCGCCCTCTCGCGCGGCGACCCAGTCGGGGTAACTGCGGCCCCCGCGTGCGGCCGGACCCGAGAGAAGGCGGGCGATGTGTTGATTGAAGGCGCTCTGGCCACGAAGCAGCTGTTGCCAAACCGAAGCTGATTCCGAACCGGGGTCGCGGCCCAGCCTCTCGAGCTCGGCCACCCGCGGGGCGATGTCCTCGTGGCCTACTTTCTCGAGGACTGCGATGACTGCTTGATTCCATTCGCGTTGGCGAGCGAGGGCGACCTCGAGAAGAGGACCCACGGCTTTGAGGTAGGCCCTTTTGGACAGCTCGACCAGCGGGCCTTTGAGTCCAGCGCGGTGGCTCTTCACCCGCCAGGCGGTGGGGTCTGCCAACGAGCCCAACCTTCGCCGAACCCAACCGCGGTCCGAAGGCGGCGAGCCGAGCACCGACTTCAACACTTCGACCAACGCGCGGTTGAATTCGACTTGAGGCCTCAGCGCCTCGAGATGAAAGCCTTTGAGCCCGCGCTTCACCCACCCCCCAGGAGAATTGAGCGCCGCCGTATCGTGGAACAGGTTCGACAGCCGCAGCGCACGGTCGAGTTCTGAAGGAGCTGTGGGGCTGCCGGCAGCGCTTGCACCTTCGAGCAGCTTGCGAAACGTGGCCTCGTGCGCGGCGACCGTCCGGCTGAATCGACCGTACTGAGCGCGCGCGCTCGAGAGCGCCTCATGTTGGGCGATAATCATCTCGGTCAAGGTCGCCGCAGAGGGCGTCCCTTCGAGATCCGCGGCTGAGATCTCGGTCGAGCCGAAGTCGTTCATCCCGCAGGCTCGTATCTCCCTTGGAGCGAGGGCGTCAACGCTGCCCGGCCATCGTTGAGTCCGCAGGCTCTTCGCGATAGAGGCGCTGACCATGAACGTGCTGGTCACTGGCGGTTGCGGCTTCATCGGCTCGAACCTGGTGCGGTACCTGCGACAGGTCCGACCCAGTTGGAAACTGATTAATCTCGACAAGCTGACGTACGCGGGAAACCTCGAGAACCTCAAAGAGCTCGAAGGGGACGACAAGCACGTCTTCATCCGCGGTGACATCAATGACAAGCAGATGCTCGCCCAGTTGTTTGCCACTCACGCGATCGACTCTGTGATGCACCTGGCGGCCGAGAGCCACGTCGACCGTTCGATTCTCGGGCCTGAAGAGTTCATCGTCGCCAACGTGCTGGGCACCCAGATTCTGCTCGAGGCCGCGCGGGCCGCGAAGGTGAAGCGATTCCTGCAGGTCTCCACGGACGAGGTGTACGGCTCGCTCGGACCCACCGGCGCGTTCAGCGAGACGAGCCCGTTGCAGCCTTCCAGCCCCTATTCGGCCTCGAAGACCTCGGCCGATTTGATCGCGCTGGCGTGGCACCACACGTTCGGAATGGACGTAGTCGTCACCCGCTGTTCGAACAACTACGGCAGCTTTCAGTTTCCCGAAAAGCTCATCCCGCTGATGGTCGACAACGCCTTCAAGGACAAGCCGCTGCCCGTCTACGGCGACGGGGCGAACGTGCGCGATTGGCTTCACGTCGAGGACCACTGCTCGGCCCTGCTGGTGGCGCTCGAGAAAGGAAAGGCCGGCGAGGTCTACAACATCGGTGGCAACTCAGAGCGGCAGAACATTCAGATCGTGAAGCGGATCCTCCAGCTCACCGGGAAGACCGAAGCGCTGATCAAATACGTCAAAGATCGCCCCGGCCACGATCGCCGCTATGCGATCGACCCGACCAAGATTCGCACCGAGCTGGGCTGGACGCCGAAGCACACTTTCGAAGCCGGGCTCGAGTCGACGGTGAAGTGGTACCTCGACAACCGCGGCTGGGTCGACCGGGTCACCACCGGTGCCTACCGGGCGTACTTCGAGACCCAGTACCGGGCCCGATTGTCTTGAAGATCCTCGTCACCGGCGCCAACGGCCTGGTCGGCCAACGGTTGTGCCGCCTTCTGGCAAGCCATGGCGTCGAGGTCATCGCCGCCGGCCGCGGCCCCGCGCGCTTCGAATGCGAGGGGGTGCGCTACATCGCGATCGACTTCACGCTGACCGAGCAGGTCACCGCCCTGCTCGCGGTGCACCAGCCTGACGCAGTGGTGAACCCCGCCTCGATGACCGACGTAGACGGTTGCGAGAAGGCGCCGTGGGAAGCCTACCTGGCCAATGCCGCCTTTCCGGCGCAACTGGCAGTGCTCTCGAAGTCGATGGGCTTTCATCTCGTGCACGTCTCGACCGACTACGTCTTCGACGGTGCCAACGGCCCCTATGGCGTGGACGATGTCCCCAACCCGCGCGGGGTCTACGCCGTCACCAAGATGATGGGTGAGCAGGCAGTGCGTTCGTTCGGCGGGTCCTGGGCGATTGCCCGTACGGCGGTAGTGTATGGCTGGCCGGCTGCAGGTCGGAACAACTTCGGCTCATGGCTGGTCTCTTCGCTGTCCGAGAAAAAGGGCGTCAAGCTGTTCACCGATCAGTTCGTCAGCCCCAGCCTGGCGCTGAATGTGGCCGCAATGATTGGCGAGCTGGCCGAACGAAAGCTGACGGGCA
>JAYVCD010000330.1:0-4012 GCA_043750125.1 Archangiaceae bacterium
GAGCGCCTCTTCGGGCTGATTGCGCAACACCCGCACCTGGGCGAACAGCAGCCGGTCTTCGGCCGTCGGGCCCTGGGCCAGCCGCTGGGTCATCAGCGCATCGGCCAGGTCGGGCTCCCCGCCCAGCTGCGCGGCATACGCCATGTGTCCCAGCTGCCCGGGATCCAGCTCGCCGTCGGCCTGCAGCCTCTTCCACAGCTCGAGCGCTCCGGCCCCGTCGCCCAGAAACAGCCGACAGTCGGCGCGCACCGCGCGGGCGCCTCGAAGCAGCGGCCCTTCGGTTTCGGAGCCCTCGACCGTCGCTGCGAGCGCCTCGGCCGCCTGGTAATCGCCGCGCTTGCCCTTCAGCACCGCCATCACCAGCCGCGCGTCGTTGCCGCCGCCCAGGGTCAGCGCGTTGGTGAGCACCGCTTCGGCGTCGTCCTCGCGGCCCGCCTGCATCAGCGCCAGGCCGAACTGCGAGAGGTAGCCCGGGTTTCTTCCCAGCCGCGCCTTCACCTTCTCGAGCAGCGCGAGCCCTTCGGTAATCTTCCCGCCCCGGGTCAACAGGCTGCCCAGCGCCGCCATCAGCTCGGGGCTCGGCTTGCGCAGCAGCCCATTTCGAAGCGCGGCTTCGGCGTCTTCCACCCGGCCCAGCTGCTCATAGCCTTCGGCGAGAATCGAAAACGCGGCCGGCTCGACCAAAGTCGATTCTTCTGCGACCTGGCGCGCGAGGGTGGTCGCCTGGTCCCATTCGCCCCGCTGCCGATGAAGCTCAGCCTGCTCGAGCAGCGCGCGGGCGCGGCGGGGTTTCAACGTGGGGGCCACGGGGCGCGACCGTAACCCGCGCCGCGATCGACCCGACAGATTGTTCGCAGCGTCGTCCCGGCCCGGGTGTACCCTGCCTGCACCTCAACCCCGACGCTCTGGGCGAGCCCCCGTGTCCGACCAGCCGCCGTCACTGCTGATCTGCTGTTTTGACGTATTGCCCAGTCACACCGGGCTCTCACGTCGAGTGACCGAGTACCTCAAAGGCATCGGCGCGAAGTTTCAGGTGGTGGTGCTGTCGATCAAGACGCCGGATCACTCGCACATCGAGCGGTACCAGGGCGCCCGGCTGCTTCGGGTTCCGGTCGGCTCAGGAGATCTGCAGTCGCGAATTCAGGCGTTCGACCGCGCGGTGCGCCGGCAGCTCGAAAGTGAGGAATACCAGATCGTTCACTTCTTCGACCCTTTCGGCGGCTACGCGCTCTGCGAGGCCCGCGAGGCCGCCCAATACCGGCTGGTGTACGACGCCCAGACTTTCCCCAGCCAGGAGCTGCGCTACACCCACCCCCAGACCGAGACCGACCGCCGCTTTCTGTCCAAGGTTCGCCGTCAGGAATTGTTCTGCCTGATGAACTCGGACGCGGTGATCACCGGCTCAGAAGTGACCCGAAGGTTCATCCTCGATCAAGGTGTCCCCGAGTCCCAGGTGCGCGTGCTGCGCAGTCCCGTCGAGGTCGGCCTCTATGCCCCCGAAGCCCTCGGGCGGCCCGACGGCTCGCCGATGAAGGTGCTCTACCTGGGCAGTCAGCTCGGCTACCAGGGGCTTCCGACTTTGTTGCGGGCGCTGCAGCTGGCGGTGCGCCAGGCCGACGTGCGGCTGAAGATCGTCGGCCCCCGCCATTCCGAATGGCAGGCGCACCTCGAAGATCTGGTCAAAGAGCTCAAGCTCGCAGCAAACGTCGAGTTCCAGTTGCCGGCGGCGCACGACGACCTCCACAAGATCATCGCGACCTGCGATCTGGGCGCTTTGCCCCTCGACGACAACGAGCGCAACCGCAGCCAGGGCGGGCCGATGGCAAAGCTGGGCGAATACTTCGCCGGCGGTCGCCCGGTGATCGCCGCAGATCTTCCGATCACCCGCGAGCTGATTCCAGAAGGCGCCGGAGCTTTCTTCCCCTGCGGAGATTTCAAGAAGCTCGCCGAGCAGTTGGTCGACCTCGCACGCAATCCGGCCCGCCGCGTTCAGATGGCCGCTCTGGCGCGCCTGGCCACCGAGAAGGTCGACGCCTCGTGGATCCGCGGCCAGCTGCTCGATCTCTATGTCGAGATTGCCGGCCGGATTCGCACCGGGGCCCTGGGCGATCAGGCTCCCTCTGAGGTCACCCGGGCCGCCAAAGCCCCTGCTCCCAGGACAGAGCCCGGCAAGCGCCGCTCCTCCCGCACCGACATCGCCCTGCGGGGCCAGGCCAGTGCCCCCATTCTGGGGACGGCTCTACCCGAAGACCCGGCCGACCCGCCGCGCAACGCCGTCACCGAGCGGGTGGCGAATCTCGAATCTGAAGTGGTGATGGGAACACCCCTCGACACTGCCCCCGCCCGGGGCAACGCGCCTCCCGTCCCCCGACGCGCGGATCCTCCTCAGCCCAGCGTGTCGCGCGATCCCCTCGCCGAGCCGACTCCGATTCGCCGCCCTCCCGGTCTGCCCGGGGCCCCCGGCCAGCCCAGGGCTCCAGCGCCCGCCCACAGCAGACCGCCGCCGCTGGCCCGCGCCCGGCCGAAGCGACTTCTGGATGAGGTGGCTGACGAAGAAGAGGTACAGGAAATCGCCGACAGCGAAGTCCTCGCCGACCCCGCGGCTCAAACCGGTGAGTTCGACGAGTCGGGGGACGAAAGCCAGGAAGTGCTGGAAGCAGACGAGCTCGAGGCCCAGGCGATCGACAGCGTGCAGACTCCCCTGCCCTCGAAGCTCGACCCCTGGCTGGCGCAGCTGGTCCACGGCTACTGCCCGCCCGATGCGCCGGCGTTCAACCGCCACACCCCTCCGACCAACTTTCCCGGTCGCGACTGAAACTTTGAAGCCGCGTTTGCGAGGGCCCGTCGTTTGGGCCTGTCAACCAGGAACAGGTCGCGCTTTTTGCGGTTTTAGGAACTCACGCGAAGGCTGTTTACCGGCCTTGAACTTTGGTGGGAAGCTTCGCCCGCCCAAAATGGAACGCCGCGTCCTCATCGTCGAAAGTCAGACTGATTTTGCTCTCACCATGGCCTCCGTGCTGCACGACGCGGGCTACACCACCTCTCTGGCGGCCACTGCCGCAGACGCGTCTCGCGAGCTCGAAAAACGCCGCCCCGACCTGGTGATCTTACGGGCCGAGTTGCCCGACCAAAGCGGCTTCGTCCTCTGCGGCACCATTCGCAAGGGCAAGTTCGGCGCGAACCTGCCGGTGATCCTGCTGTCGAGCGATGTGGCCCCCGAGGCGCTGCAGCAACACAGCACCAGCTCGAACGCCGCCCACGGCTACCTGCCGATTCCCTTCGAGATGGGTGAGCTCACCCGCCTCACCGTTCACATCATGCCGCCCGGAACTCCGGAGACTCAAAGCGTGCCAGACATGAATGCCTCCGAGCACACCCAGGAAGGCGACGATGAGGATCTCGCTCTCGATGCCGCGCTGACCGGCAAGATCCTCGTCCGGCCTGAGGCTCCCCCGCCCGCCGGCCCGCCGCCGATTCAGCGCGCGGCGTCCGGCCCGCCCCGGTTGCCCAAGCGCGAGCGGCGCAGCGCGCTGAACGACGAAGATCGCACCTTTTTGGATCGTGCCTTCGCGTCGATCGCCGATCGCAAAGCCGAGCTGCTCGCCGAATCGAAGGAAGTCCGTCGCAGCACCGGGGCCCGCCGCGATCTGATGGGCACTCCGGAAGGCAAGATTCAGCTGCTGCGGGACGAGCTGAAAATCCGTGAAGCGCAGATCGCCCGGATCTCTGAAATCTGGAGCGTGCGCGAGCGCGAGCTGCTCTCGGTCGAAGATCGCGTCAACGAGAAAGACGTAGAGATCCAGGGCACCAAGATGCAGCTGGATGACCTGACCCGTCGGCTCAACGACGCGCAGGCCACGATGGTCGAGAAAGAGCGCGACCACGGCCGGCAGATCGAAGACCTGCTGCTGCAGAAGTTCATCGGCGAGAAGGAAGTCATCGAGGTCGTCTCGGCCAAGGAAAAGGACATCAACGTCCTTCGCCGCGAGCTGTCGCACAAAGACGAAGAGCT
>JAYVCD010000331.1:0-6207 GCA_043750125.1 Archangiaceae bacterium
GACTCGATTCGCAAGCACCTTCAGTTCGTCTGAACGGGAAGGGCGTCGGCCTTGTGGAAGAACAGCCGGTCGATCGCCCAGCAGATTGTCACCCCCACCGCCGTGCCCAGCACGTCCCAGGTGAAGTCCTTCAGCGAAGCGTTTCCATTTCCGCTCGCGTCCCACAGCTCTTTGCCGATGCCCGCCAGCAGCGCCACCGACGCTCCGTACGCCACCCGCACCACGGGCGAATCCGAAAAGGTGGTCGCAGCCCCATAGCCGGCGATCGCCAGGCCACTGCTGAATCCAAAGTGAAGCGCCTTGTCCGACCCGAACCAGGGATCGGGATCCGCCCGAACCGTCGTCGCCGCGAGGACCAGCGCCAGCGCCGCCGCCCAGCTCGAGCGCTTCAAAGCTGCTTCCTTCGGCGCAGACCCAGACCGACCATCGTCAGCAGCGGCCACACCGCAAAGCCTCCGAAGCCCGCCCCACACCCACAGCCGGAGTTGGTGCTCGTGCCTCCTCCCCCCGAACCGTCACCGCCCCCCGCGCTGCCTCCCGGGGCCGGCTGACAGACCATTGTTCCGCCCGGGCCCGAAGCGCAATTCCCCGAACAGCAGGACGCCGACGTGGAGCACGCCTGGCTCAGGGGAACACACGACGCTCCGCCTCCGCCCCCCGTCCCTGCCACGCCTGCCTGGCAATACGTCGCCCCGGCCAGGTAGACCCGGCACTCGAGGCCAACTGAGCAGCCGTTCGCGTTGGTCACCTGGCACTCCGACCGACAGAAACTTCCGATGCACTTGAGCCCCAACTGGCAAGACTTGATCGGGTTCGTCCCGCACGGCTGGTCGACTCCTGCTTTCTGATCACTGCAGGTGCACACCCCCGTGCCGTCGCCCATCAACTGCACGCAGTCTTGCGTCCCCGGCTGACCGCAGGTCGTCGTCGCGTTGGTGTTGCACGGCAGGTAGCACCGGCCCGAAGAGCAGGTCAGGCCAGGGGCGCACGCCGTTCCGTTGAGGGAACAGGCCGAGCACTGCAGACCCGCGGGAGCAGGAACGCAGACCGCCTGGGCTCCCGCCGCCTGGCACTGCTCGCCCTGGCTGCAGGTCGCATTGTTGCCCAGGGTGCAGGGTCGTTTGCACGTGGCTGGAGCTCCCGCGCACGCCAACCCGGACTGACACGCGAAGAACCCCCCGTTGGGCTGCACCCCGCAGACTCCGTTCACAGTCGCCACTTCATCCGAGCACGCGCAGGCCCCATTGGTCCCCCCCTGGTCCAGACAGGCCCCGCACGAGCCCGGGCTCGAGGGGTTGCATGCGAGGTGGCATCGACCGGCAAGGCAGGTCGCTCCGTTCAGACACGGCGTCGCCGCATCGCAGCTCGTGCAGAGCGCCGCGCCCGTGCTCGAGATACAGACTTTGTCGGTCGAGGCATTGAGCATCACGCAGCTGTTGCCCGCCGAGCACGCCGCGTTCGGACAGTTGTTGCACTTCTCGGTACCGCCACAGCAGGCGCGGCAGTACGCCTCGGCGTCCGTCCCGATGCAGCGCGCGCACGGCTTGCAGAACCCCGAAATCTCGCAGCGGTCGCCGATGTTTCCTACCGGGTCGCACAGCCCGTTCAAGCAGGTGTATCCGACCGGACAGTTCTGCTGGCCCGTGCCGGTGCACTGATTGCTGCAGGGCGAGGTTGGCGCGCACAGGCCTCCAACCATCGTCGCCATGCAGGTGTAGCCGGCCCCGCACGAGGCTCCGCTGCAGGTCGCTGAGCAGAAGGTGTGGATGTTGTCGGCCGTGACGCACTGCCCGGTGCTGCAGTTGGTCCCGCTGCTGCAGAACCGACAAAGGTCAGGGGCGCCCAACTGCGGCAGGCACGCCATTCCTCCGCCCTGCGCGTTCTGGCAGGTGTACCCGGTGGTGCAGGTTGCGCTGGTCGTGCAGACGCTGGTGCAGATTCCCGAAGTGGTTCCCAGCTGACTCCTGCACACCGGAGCGCCCGTGCTGGTGCAGTTGGCGGCCACTGAGCACGGGCTGCCCTGAGAGCCGACCGCCCCCGGATACACCGTGCAGACATCGCCGGTGTCGCCCGTCTGCAGCGCGCGCTTGCATTGTCCGTTCGCTACCGACGCGTACATCACCGCGACCGACGCCGCAGAATGATCGAGCCCCAGAAAGTGCCCCGCCTCGTGGATCAGCACGCTCTCGTAGTCGTAAGAATTGAACGCCCCGCCACACAAATCGGACCACGGGACGTTGTTGTTCATCGCCATGTCCGCTTCGTCCAGCTCACCGGTCGAAGGGAAATATTGGGTGAACGTGATGCCCAGCGTCGATGTTCCCCACGAGAAGCTGCTTCCGGTCAGCCAGGCCACGGTGTTGAGCTTGTCGGTCGAGCTGATCATCGCCAACCCAGACGGACTGGCGAACGTCCCGCTGTAGGTGGTGTCCCAGGTCGTCGGGCCGGGGCAGTTGGTGACCTTGCTCTTGCCCCAGTTGGTGAACGCCGCCTGGGTACGCCCCACGACCGTCGAGTAGGCGATGCCCCCGTTGATCGACGAAGCCCCGGTGTTGTCGACCGACGCGGCGATTCGAAAGGGGACCGGAAGCTTGAACCACTTCTTCCCGCTGGGATCTGCTGCGGCGATCGAAGAGGCCAGCAGCAACAAGGCCACCCCGCGCGGCAGCCTCATTGCGCACCGCCTTTCAGCGCAGCCCGCAGCCGCGCGAGGAAGACTTCAAACCGCCCCAGGTCCTCTTCCGCCTTCACCGACCGAATCGGGTCCACCCTCGGCCGCCGGTCGTAGAAGCCTAAACCCCCCAGGTGACGGACGGCTTTGAGCTCCCCGGTGACGGACTTCTCGAAATCCACTTTGCCCGCCGCCAGGGCCCGCAGAATGAAGACCCCCGGTTCGTCGGGGGCTCGCTCCAGAAAGAGCACCGAGTCCTGTCCGGTGACGAAGCGGCCCGCCCCGGCGACGTGGGTCCCCCGGTCGCCGATTTCTCCCCCTGGCTGCTTCACCAGAATCGCGCCGACCGGCCCCCCTTTGAGGACCTCGATCACCTGAATGTCCGCGTAGGTGTTGATCCGCCCCGACGATTCTTCGAGCTGCGCCTGCACCTGCACGATTCGCCCCCGAACAACCGCCGTCGAGGCCCGCGCCATTTCTTCGATCGTCTCGGAAATCACAATCGTCGCGAAGCCTGCCGACGGGATCATTGCGACTGCGACCACGGTCGCCCAGCGGCTCACCTGTTTCATCGGGGTCAAACTCCGGGGCACTTGCCGGCCAAAAGAGTGCGGAGTCTACCGGAACTCTCTTCCTCTTTCGCGCCCGCGGCCTCAAGCGATTTCATCGTTCCTCCCCCCGGCGGTATGGTTCGGGTCTGATGGAACTCAACGATTCACTCACGGCTTCGCGGGCGCGCTGATCATGGCCGGCCGGGTGGTCTTCTTCGTCCAATCTCCCAGCTTCGAAGCCGCGTGGATGACGGGCTCACTGGGCATCACCTCAGCCGCGATGGGCGATGATGTCTTCTTTGTCTTTTCGTTCGACGCCCTGCGCGCCCTGGCCCGCGACCACTTCGGCAAACCGCTCAGCGAACGCGAGGCCGTCGAGAGCGCCCGCGCCGACGGTCTGGGAGCGCCCACGCCTGCCCGCATGCTCTCTGAAGCACGCGAGATGGGAGCGCGCTTCATCGCCTGCGACACGATGCTCAAGCTGTGCGGACTGTCGCCCGCCGATCTGGGCAAGCGCATCGATGAAGTGATGGGCCTCGCGTCGATCTGGCGTCTGACCGACAACGCCCGGGTCTTGACCTTCTAGAGCGCGTTGACGATTCGGAACTCGACCAGCACCGGGTTGTTCGTCGTCGAGGCCTTCACCTTCTCGCAGAGGGCACCGGTGAAGTTGACCTTTCCCTGGGAGTAGTTCCAGGTATCGGGGGTCCCACCCGGCTCATGAATCCCATTGATGATCACCGTGAGGAACTTCGGGTCGGTGGGGACCTCATCGAGCTTGTAATTGCAGATCTCCGTGACGCTCAGCGCCTTGCTGATGTCCGCGAGAACCTTCCCCAGGTCGTCCGCATTCGTAGCCTGGTAGAACTTCCGGTTGCACAGCTTCGTGGCTTGGTTGCAGGTGTTGTTTGCTCCGCATTCTGCGTCAGTTCCCAGGCTGCAAGAGCGCGCGAAGCCTCCCGCCTCTGCCATCGCGTTGAGCGTGTCCGGCCCGTCTCCGGAGGCCGTCTCAGCACCGAACCCGATGACGATCGTCTTGATGTTCTTCCCGGGTCCTCGAAGCGCCGTCACTTGTGCGGACGAGTTGTCTTTATCCAGACAGCCCTGGGTGCAGTAACTGGTGGGCATGCACGAGGTCGCAGGGGTGAGGGTGCACCTGCAAGCCGCGACATTGTTGCAGTTGTTCGGGTTGCTGCTGTTGCAATTGGGCAACCCGTCGGTGAGCAACAGCACGAAGTCTTCGCGCGCGAGCTTCGGGTCGGGGTCCAGCAGGGCAGGGTAGGTGCCCAGGAATTTCAGCGAGTCGCCCGTCGGAGTGCCCCCGCCGACAGTCAGGACTTTGATCGCATTGGACACCGCGACGGCCGAAGCGGACAAATCTGCGTCCAGGTCCGTGGGCTTGGGATCCAGCTGCACCCGGATGTCCGCCGAGCTCGTCGCTCCGCACGCGTCGGGCAACCCGCCTGAAGCGGCCACTGCGGTTGGAAAGACTGCCATTCCCATCCAGGCGACCGTTCCGTTCGAGGCGAGAAACGCCTGCATCGCCGTCTTCAACGACTCCAGGCGCGTCGGACAGCCGGCCACGCAAAGTGGCTTGCCCGCCTGGTTGCACAAGGGCGTACAGGGAGCCTTGTTGTCGTCGGCCGCGAAGTTCATCGAACCTGACTTGTCGATCAGGAACATCAGATCCGGCTTCATCTGCCGGCCGGCCACCGACTTCGTCTGCGTCGTCTGGGCAACGGCCAACGGCTCGATCGGCTCGAAGTCGTAGGTCTGACACCCGGCAGCCACGCCTGCCGCACCGCCAACGATGAACGCCAACAGAAGCTTTTTCGTCATAGGAGACCCACAGAGTAGCCCTTTTGCAGCATCGAACGTTTAGTTGATTCCCGGGTCAACAGTCACCGGCGCGGCGACCGAGGTCGTGTCCCACTTGAAGTTGTCAATCAGCACTGCCGAGTCGAGCTTGGCATCGCCCTCGTCCAGCACCAGAAATCGCAAGGTGATCGTCTCGCCCGGCTTGACCGGGGCCTTGGTCGTCAGCCAGCCGGTCGCTCCGCCGGCCATCTTCGTCTGGCCCGGAAACTGGCTGTCCGCGGTGCTCGTGACCAGCTCTTCGTAGCCGGTCTTGTTCAGCAGCGTGGGCGACTTGGTGCAGGTGTTGGTGAACGCGCTCGGGCCCGATCCTCCGGTGGCGCTGACGCAGATGTCGAAGAAGCCGTTGTTGATCGACACCGGCTGCCCTTTGTCATCGAAGCTGATGTTGCAGGTGGGAATCGTCGTCCCCGTCTTGCACTGCATCGCCGGAAGCTTGGTCGGATCGAGCGCAGACGACTCGAGAATCGCCAGGAACCGATCGTTGAACTGGGTGCACACCCACTCAGGATACTCGGCCGAGAAGAAGCTGAAGTTGAACGAGAAGCTGTTCGCGTTCTGGGGAACTTTGAGCTTCAGCGTCAGCTCGCTCATGTCATTGGCATCGGGGACCCCCGCCGCAGCCGCGCACCGGGGCGGCGAGTAGAGCGGGTGGGCACTGATGCTGCCGTGAACGACGCCGGGTTGCGGGTGGTAGTTGGGGTCGTCGTAGAGGTCTTTGGCGGCCCCCGTCGACAACATGATCATCTTCGAGCCGCTGCGCGGGGTGAAGCTGTCTCCGAACTTCGCCCGCACGGCGCGTGACCCGGCAGTCCCCACCGGGAAGGTCGCCGACGTGACCATCGGGAACTTCACCGTCGAGCACAGGCCAATCGCCTTCGCAAACGAGTCCGCCGTCGCGGTCGTCGCCGCGTCGTCACACAGCGCAGTCACCTCGTCGATCACCCCATCGCAGTTGTCGTCCACCTTGTTGAGCGGATCTTCAATCGCGTTGGGCCCAATCAACGGCTCCGCATCGTTGCAGTCGCCGCCGCCATCGGCCTGGTACGGAAAACCGTCCTTGTCCCCGTCGTACCCGTCGACCTTGTTGTCGATCTTTCCGTCGCAGTC
>JAYVCD010000332.1:0-2460 GCA_043750125.1 Archangiaceae bacterium
TCACCTCGACGGGCCACCGCCAGGGCATCGGAACCGTCTCGAAGACCGTGCGCAGCCGGTAGTCGTGCAAGCCGTCGGGGCCGTTGGCGACCCAGAACGCGGGCCACTTTGCGTTTCGAAACTGCCGCCAACCCCACCCGTCGGCGCTCCAGACCGAGCGCTCGAGGTAGCCCTCGTCCCGAACGAACTCCAGGAACTGTCCGTTCGAGATCAGGTACCGCTGAACGTGGAACGGTGCGACGTCCGCCTCACGGTGTCCGTACTCGTTGTCCCACCCATACGAGGGCCAGTCGGTTGGCTTTCCGAGCTCGGCGCGTCCCGCCGGAATCGAGACGAAGTCGTTGGGCGGAAAATCGACGCCTTCGCGCGGCCGACTGGGGGACGGGCGCTCGGCAGAAGAGTGAATCGGTGGCCACTGCGGCGGTCGTCTCACCCATTCGACCGGGAGCTCCCGGATCAGCACCGATGAGGTCTCGAGGTGGATCCGCTCATGCTCGAAGGCCATGAACAGCGCCCACAATGGATCCGCCGAGGTGAGCTGCGGATGGCCGTCTGCAAGGGCAGGGTGGCTCGAGATCAGCGCTTTGACCCGCCCGTAGACTTCGCGCCGGTAGGCGACCACCGCGTCGACCGCGGGCCACGCGATCTCGCAGTGCGAGAGGTCATCCCAGGACATCTCGTCGACGCCGGCCTGAAAGAGCGTCTCGAAGTCGGGGTTCACGGGCTCGAGCAACCCGGCCAGGCGCAGCTTGTTCACGTAGAGCGTGGCCGGGTGGCAGAAGTAGAAGATCAGCGGGTGCCGAAGCCGGTGCCACGGCGGCGCGACGAAAGCCTGACGGTCATGAAGCCCTGAGAAGAGCAGCTCGGTGAGCGTCCAGCTGTTGTCGAAGTAGTCCAGCACCTGCTGCCGCGAGCAGCTCTTCAGGTTCGGCGTGCGCAACGAATGAAGGACTCCGTCGGCGACGAACCCCCGGCACTCGGCCGGCGCTCGGCCCGTCCACGGTCGCGGCGGTTCCTCGGCAAGGAGCTTGTGGTGCGGGCGCAGCTCGAGGTTCGGATTGCGGGTGATGGTGTCGCTCATCTCGAGGTCCCTACAGGTGCGAGGTCGAAGGCGGTGCCGCCCACCTCGAAGTGAATCCGTCTGCACAATGCGTCGAGCGCTGCTGAAGCTTTCGTAGGCGTCGAGCCCTGCGACACCAGCCACCCCAGATAGTCGAAGCCGTCAGGGGGAATCCGGATCGCGTCTCCGGGGGCGCGAAAGAGCACCAGCTCTCCAAAGCCCCCGTCGGTCTCCAGACCCGGATCAACGCGAATGGATCCGAGCAGGCCCGAGTGCGGCGGAATGAAGTTGAGGCTCTTGACGCAGCGCTCGATCGGATTCACCCCGAACGCTGGCACCGGCAGCCCGAGGGCGACGCGCACCGCCTGCTCGACGAGGTTCACCCCGCACGCCAGGCGGTTGAACTCGAAGACCTCGGCGCCGCCCAGACGCAGGTTCGCCTCGATCGGCATCGGGCCATTCGGGGTCCACCGCGCTTCGAAATGAATGCAACCCTCGCGCACCCCGAGCGCCGCGAGCACCTGCCGAGCCATCTCGACCAGCTGGATCTGGGCCGGCTCGGGGAGCAACGAAGGCAGCTGGCCCCCGAGCTCCATGAACCAGGGCTCGACGGGTGGGAAGTTGTCGGTGACCGCCGCGTAGCGCAGCTGCCCGCCTTGTAGGACGAGGTCGATGTCGACTTCCGCGCCGGCGATGTACTCCTCGATCAGCACCCGATGGTCAGGCCACAGCGCGGCGGCAGGCTCCGTCTCGAGCGCGGCCACGTGGGCGGCGAGCACGCTGACCAGCTGCGCTGTATCGTCGGCGCGGCGGACGAGGACGCTGCCTCCTCCGTGGGTCGGCTTCACCACGACGGGAAAGCGCAGATCTTCCAGCGCCTCGGAAGGCGACCCCGGATCGACGTGGATGAAGCGCGGAGCGGGCAGCCCGCGTTCCGTGCACACGCGGCGAAACTCCGCCTTGTTCTTCGCGGCGGCAGCTGCTTCGGGAGCGATTCCCACGAACCCGAGCTCGCTGGCGATCGTGGCAGCGAGCTCGACGCTGTAGTCGTCCCAGGTGAGCACGCCGTCGATGCCTCGCGCCTCCCGCTTCAGGCGAGCCAGCGTGGCCGCCGAGGGTCGCACCGGATCCGCTTCAATCCAGCGGTCGACGAGCGGCGCTGCCCAGTTGGTCGTGTCGTTGAGGCAGATGATTTCCGCCAGGCCCAGTGCGCGAAGCGCCTGCATCACGTGGAGCCGCTTGACGCCGCCCGTGCCGACCAGCAGCAGGCGCTTTCCCGCATAGGGATTGAAACTCATGGCCACACCGTCCTGTGAGAAGGCGACCATTTAAAGAGGTACAGAATCAAACGTATAGGCCCGCTTGCGGCTCCTGTGACACCGCCCATGAAAATTGTTGCG
>JAYVCD010000333.1:0-5719 GCA_043750125.1 Archangiaceae bacterium
GGTCGACGACACCGCGCTCAAAGAAATGAAGCAGCTGCTCAACCTGTTCGAAAATGCGCTGCCCAACTTTTTGTTCGGACTGCGGCTTTCACCCTTCACCCAGATGGGGCCCGCCGAGCAGGACGCGGTGCTCGCCGAATGGATGAACAGCCGGCTCTCGGTTCGCCGCACCGGCTACACCGCGCTGCGCTCTTTGCTGCTGGCCGCCTACTTCGTTCGGCCCGAGACCTGGGCCGCGGTCGGGTACGGGGGCCCTCCGAAGTTTCATGATCCCAACGCGCCGGTGTGGAAAGGCAACGGCCAGCCGCGCCCCCCGAGCCCGGGAATCTGGGTGGAGCCCTAAATGCCCAACGTCGGCCGCATCCTCACCGCAGACGATGTAACCGCCGACGTGGCGATCGACTGCGACGTCTGCATCGTCGGTTCTGGCCCAGGTGGAAGCTGGCTGGCGCACGAGCTGGTCGCGCAGGGCAAGTCGGTGGTGATGCTGGAAGAAGGCGGCTACTTCACCCGCCGCGAGTTCGACCTCACCGAGGCCACCGCCTTCGCCAACCTCTACCAGGACTTAGGCAACCGCACGACCGATGACCTGTCGATCAGCCTGCTGCAGGGAAGAAGCGTCGGCGGCGGCACCACCGTCAACTGGTGCACCAGCTTTCGCACCCCCGAACGGATCTTGAAGAACTGGGCCGAGGTGCACGGGGTCACCGGCCTGACCACCCAGGCGCTGACCCCGCACTGGGAACAGATCGAAAAGCGGCTCCACATCGCGCCCTGGCCGGTCGAGCTGATCAACAAGAACAACAAGGTGCTCTGGGACGGTCTGGGCAAGCTCAACTACGAGCGCGGGCTGATCAAGCGCAACGTCAACGGCTGCGCGAACATCGGCTACTGCGGCATGGGCTGCCCGATCGACGCCAAGCAGTCGATGCTCGTGACGGTCATCCCCGACGCGGTCGAGAAGGGGCTCACCCTCTACGCGAATGCGTCGGTGCGGTCGCTGCAGACCAGCGGCCGAAAAATCGTCGCCGTTCACGCCGACATCCTCGACCCGAAAACCCAGCGTCCGAAGGGGCCGAAGCTCGTCGTCAAGGCCAGGGTCACCGCGGTCTGCGGGGGGGCGCTGAACTCACCGGCGCTGCTGCTGCGCTCGGGGTTGGATGCCGGCGGCAAGGTCGGGAAGCGAACCTGGCTCCACCCGGTGGTGATGACGATGGCGCTGTTCGACGAGAAGGTCGAAGCCTTCAGCGGAGCCCCCCAGTCCGTCTATTCCCACCACTTCGTCGATCGCGGGCCTTCGAAGATGGGCTTTCTGCTCGAGGTCCCTCCCGTTCACCCGATGCTCGCTGCGACCGTCGGCACCCGCGCCGGCCCCGAGCTGATGGAACTGATGAAACAGCTTCCCTTCCTTCAGGTCTGCCTGGCGATCACCGTCGATGGGCTGTTGCCTGACGAGCAGGGCGGGACGGTGAAGCTCAAAGACGGCGCCTACTCGCGGCTGTCGTTCGACTACGCGCTCGGGCCGGCCAACTGGGAAGTCTTTGCCGTCGCCTGCAAAGAGATGGCGAAAGTTCAGTTCGCCGCGGGCGCGAAGAAAGTGGTTTCGCTCCATTCGGAGCCGGTGGTGATGAACTCGGTCAACGACATCGACAAGCTCGATGGCGCCAGCTGGGAAAAAATGAAACTGCGCATCGTCACCGCGCACCAGATGGGCGGTTGTCCGATGGGGAAGGATCCGAAGACTTCGGTGGTCGACTCGACGCTCAAGTTCCACGACATGGACAACTTGTTTGTGGTCGATGGCTCGGTGTTCCCGACTTCATTGGGCGTGAACCCCCAGGAAAGCATCATGGGGATCTCGCGCTGGGCCAGCCAGCACGTCGCGGCTGCAGTTTAGCCTTTCGTCGCAGGTGGCCCGTCGAATCGAGTGGGTCCGCGTGCCCGACGTGCGCCGATAGAAGGTCGAGCAGGAATCACGACGCGTCCCCGTCTCCGTCATCAGGATGTGCGGACTGTCTGGCCTGCGGAAGGAAGGCTTGAAGCTGTTGCGCGCGGTGGAACGGTGCCTGACAAAGGCCATCATCGGCCGGCAACGAAGCAGCGCTTCGTGCCTCCTCCCTCTCGCGTATGGTCGAATGGAGAGCAACGCGTATGGACGAACGGAGAGGAACTTTGGACCTTCTTGATACGACTGGTGTGGTGCGACCCCGTTCCGGCCGACTGCTTGCGGCAATCGTCGCAGCCCTCGTCGTCGGGCCGATTGGGTGTGCGCCGCTGCGACCCGTTGACCTCGACGCAGGGATGGGCGGCGGTGGCGGAGGCGGTGGCGGCGGCGGCGGGTCCTCCTCTACGCCCACTCCTGCGGATCTCGCGTGGCTCGACTCGGCGACCCCCTGTCGCAGGGCGGATGCCGGAGCTCCCTATTGGGCCACCTTCGAGTTCCGCAACACGGGCACCGAGCCGGTGGTGATTGAGGGAGGCGACTGGTCCTGTGATTTTCGGCCGAGCGTCTACACCTGCGCGGGAGTGGCACTCTCGAGCACGGGGTTCTGCTCGGCACCTGAGGGTGGGACCAACCACTGCGATCCCTGCGGGGTGATGCGAGTGACGATCGATGCTGGAACTTCCATCCGGCAAGATTGGAGGTCGGTGGTGACCTCGCCCTACAGCTCCCGACGCCTGCTCACGATCCCGCCCGGTCAGTACCAGGCACGAAGAACGTACACATCCCTCGACGGCGGATCACCGAGGACCGCCATTCGAAACTTCGATCTGCCAACCGACGGCGGAGTCGTGTTGCTCGATCTGGTGCCTTAATTCCCCTCGCCACATCGCTTTTGGCTCCATCGTCGCGAGCGCGTGAGTGCGCGGCAGCTGACCGGCCTTCCGCAACATCACCCAGGCGCCACGAAAGTCCGCCGTCTTGCTACAGCGTCCCGCCGTCGGCGGACACCCCGGCATCGGTCGGCCAGGCCGAGCCGCCATCGGGCGGAAACAGGCCGTCATCGGGGACGCCGGGTTTCTTCGCCGCCCGGGGAGCGCGCTGCACGTCGGACGCCGGGTAGCTGGCCGCGGTCAACAGGTACGGCTTGTCCTTCGGCTTCTTCTTCATCGCCGCCGCGGCCTCGAAAACAGGAGCGCCCCCCGGGCTTGCGACCACCCGCGAGTCGTCGCAGAAGAGCCACTCGGTCAGGCCTTTTTCGTCTTCCGCCGCGAAGTAGATGTCGATCGGCGCGCCCGGCTTGAGCTTGGCGGGGCACCACTCGGTCTTCGCTCCCGCGCGGGCTTCAGGCTGCTTGTCCTTCCACGCCTTGAGCGACGCCTTCAGCGCCAGCCCTTCGGCCAGCGCGGGGGCGTCGGCAATTCGGCGGCGGGTCTGCTCGCCCAGCTCGATCACTTTCTTCACCGGCTCTGAAAACCCGGTCTCTTTGAGGAACCGACAGCCGTTGCGCGAGATCGCGGCCGTCGTTTTTTCCGTCGCGTCGAGCAGGGGCGGCAGGACCACCACCCCCTCTTCCAACAGCGTGATCTGCTCGCTCGACCACATTCCCTCGATTCCGGCCGAGGTCTGGCCCAGGTAGTCGTTGAGCAGTGCGGACGTGGAATCGAGGTCGCCCAGGACCAGCTTCGGCTCGGCCTGGCAGGGGCTGGACTTCGACCAGTCGTGGGTGGTGGCCGTCTTTGCGGCCAGGGTGACCTTTTTCTCGGAAGTGGGGGCGACGGATTTCTTCCCACATCCAACGACAAGGAGAACCGCGGCCGCGAGGAAAACTCGAAGAGAAGTGTTCATGGTTGGGAGGCCATCAACGGTACCATTGGGTCACATTGCGTGTGGTACGAAAGGAGCCGCATGGCGGGGCAAGAAACACGCGTCACCAAAATCAGCAAGCTTCAGGATCGGATCAGCGTCAGCACCGAGAGCTGCCTCGTCACGATTCACGGCCCAGAGATCGGCAAGAAATACGTCCTCGATGACGACGAGTTCACCATCGGCCGCGATGTGAAGAACAACATCGTGGTCGACCTGGACAACGTCTCGCGGCGGCACGCGAAGATCGCGACCCGCGGCGGCAAGAGCTACGTGTCCGACCTGGGCTCGACCAACGGCACCTACCTCAACGACGAGGAGGTCCTGACCGAGCAGCCCCTGCGCACCGGAGACCTGGTCAAGGTCGGCGGCTCGATCTTCAAGTACCTGCAGGGCGGGAACATCGAGACGCTGTACTACGAAGAAATCTACCAGCTGACGATCGTCGACGGCCTCACCCAGATTCACAACAAGCGTTACTTCCTCGAGTTCCTCGAGCGAGAGATGGGCCGCTGCCACCGCTACAACCGCGCGCTGAGCCTGGTGATGTTCGACATCGACCACTTCAAGAAGATCAACGACACCAACGGCCACCTCGCCGGGGACTACGTGCTTCGCGAGCTGGCGCACCTGATCAAGACCCGCATCCGAAAAGAAGAGTGCTTCGCCCGCTACGGGGGCGAGGAATTCGCAGTCGTGATGCCCGAAGCCGGCCCCGAGAACGTGCGGCGCTTCGCCGAGAAGGTCCGGAAGCTGACCGAAGACCACCACTTCAACTTCGAGCAGAAAGACATTCCGGTGACCATCTCACTGGGCGTTTCCGACATGACCGGCGACATGACCGAGCCGCTGCAGTTCATCAAGGGCGCCGACGCCAACCTGTACAAGGCGAAGAAGACCGGCCGCAACCGCGTTCAGGGCTGAAAGTCGGCCGCTTTCAGTAGGTGAAGCGCACGCCGACGTTTCCGCCCAGGTACTGATCCACGCCGCCCTCGGCGACGTACATGTCCGTCGCCTGGCTTCGGAACGTCAGCCCGTACCGCGCGAAGTCGAAGCTCAAACGAACCTGAAGCTGGCTCAAGAACGGCAGCTTGAAGCCCAGCCCCAGGCCGCCATCGATGCCCAGAGCCGAGCCGTTGGGGAAGTACCTGGTGCCGATGATTTCCGACGCCGACAGCACCGGCAACACCGCGAACCTTCCGAACACCAGCAGCCCGGTGTCCCCAAAGGGCAGCTCCCCGCTGAGGCCGAACTTCAGGGCGCTATAGGAAATGGCCGGCAGCCCGTCGAGCACGGTGGCGTCACTTCCTGCACCGACTGAGAAGCTGTGCACCCGGTAGCCGATGAACGGCGCCACGTGCGCCTCGGACTTCGCGGACGGACGGATTTGAAACTTCAGCGCCAGGTCTAGGCGCGAGATCGAGGTGGGGTAGCTCACGTCGGTGCCCGTGCGCCGGGACTTGAGGCCCACCGCGACGAAGAAGCCCGCCTCTACCCCCAGCCCGGCGATCAAGCCCTGCTGGACGATCGCCAGCGGGTAGAGCTCGGCCTTCAGGTTTGGCCCGACGATGAACGGGGCACGGTACGAGCGAAGGTTGGGCGTCGTCAGCTGCGAATAGCTGAAGCTCTTGCTCGAAACGTCTAAGCCGACTTCCACCGCGATGATCGGCCGTTTTCCCAAGGGCTTGCCTTCGGCCACCCCCGGTTCGGGCTCGGTCAGATGCTCATCGTTCTTGGGCGGGGGAGGAGGCGTGGAGATTTTCTTCTCTTCCTTACGCGGCTTCTCGATCGGGGCCGGCTTTTCTTCCGCTTCGGGGGCAGGGGCCTCGACGACGGCGGGCTTCTCTTCGGGGGCCTTCTTCGGTTCTGCCACCGGCGCTGCCGGAGTGGGAGCGTCTTTGGGCGGCAGGC
>JAYVCD010000334.1:0-37482 GCA_043750125.1 Archangiaceae bacterium
GGATTCTTCGTGGTGCCCGCGGACAACCGCACCAACACCGAGCGGATCTTCATCTACCGCTCGAGCGTGGAAAAAGTCGCGGTCGACTAAGCGGCGGCAGCAACGCCGTTGATGAACGCCTGCAGCGTCGTGTAATCGCTCGAGCCGATCTCTTCGGAGGAGAAGCTCACCCCAAGCCCTTGCAGAATCCCGCGCTTGTCACGATCGACGCGGGCAACATTTCCAACCAGGGTGCAAAACCGCGGTCCTTCGCTGTGCGGAAGAGCGAGCGCCACTCGAACTGGAGTTCCTTCCCGGGCCGGTTCACGGGTCTTCAGGTACAGCCCTCCTTCCGACAGGTCCGCCACTGCGTCGCGAATGAATCGATTTCCGATTCGGCAATGGGCGGTGAGCACCACGGGGACGCGTACGAAAACCCGCTTCTCCTGCTCCTGCATTTGCTGCCTCCGGCCAAACCCTGGTGAACAACTCATCAACGCTGGAGCACGAAGGTCGGGCATTTGCCTACGTCGTGTCAACGGCAGATCCCAGGTGACTTGTTCTGGTTACATGGCACGGCGCGTCACGAATTTCAGGGGCTCTCTGCTCGACCTTCCGGTGCTGGCATCACCCGGTGCCGGCATCACCCGGTGCCGGCATCACCCGGTGCTGGCATCACTTAGGGTGCCGACTGGCCTGCCGGGAGGGCGGTTCAGTGAAGGAAGCGATCCGAGTCGTTGGGCATATTGCGTTTGTCGCCCGAGACAACATTGAGATGATTGCGGCGCTTGTCGAGCTGCCTGCGCAATCGCCATGAATTGAAGCGTTCCCAGGTGCCGCCAGGGAAGTTGAGCTTCACGAAGAGGAACGCCATCGCGATCCCGAACGCAGATGGAATGACCACCCAGATGCTGCTGAAAGCGGCGTTTAGGACGACGAAGCCCACGCCGATCAACGCCAGCACATTGCCGGTGACCGGCATGCCCCAGAAGCCCGTCTGACGGGTGCCCCAGGACAGCCCATAGGCGACCCAGAGCGCGCTGGTCATCACTGTCCCGCCCCCGAAGGTCATCATCGAAACCAAGGGGACGAATGGAGCCAGAGCCACGGTGAGCAGCGCCGAAATAATCGTGACGCCAAATGAGAACGTGAGCAGCTTTCGGGTGCCCCAGGTCTGCTCGAGCGAGCCTCCGATGCTCCAGAGAATCAGCGCACCGAAGATCACCCCCATCGCGGTGGTCTCGACGAAGGCGTAGGTAAACACCTGCCACACCATCAGCCGGGACAGCACGTCGCCCGGATGCAGCGCCAGCATCGGAAGCACTGTCGCATACAGCAACGAGCCGACCACCAGCGCCACCGCCAGCTTCGCGGGCACAGTGCGAATCGGCGGGAGGCCGAATGAGGCGCGGCGGCTCACTTGCCTTGAAAGAAAAGGGTGATCGAGAGGCAGTGAAATTCTTTGTCCGAGCTCTGGGTCACGATCTTGTCGACGATCTGAAGGTTCTGGCCATGCTCCTTCAGCCACTTGGTGATGTTCTCGCCCATCACCTCGCGATCCCGCGCGAGCGTCGTCGAGAAGACCTTCACGTAGGTGAATTGGGGTGTCGACATGATTAGGCCCTTGCTCTCCTGATGGGTTTCTTAACCGGCTTGTCCTTCGCCTGCCGCTTCCCTGCCGCGGGGGCTTTGATCAACTTCAAGATTTCCTTCTCGGACAACGTCCACCCGGTCGACTTGGCGGTGCGCAAGATCTTCTGGCACAGCTCATCGGTCGCCGCGATGTGCCGCTGGGCCAGCCAGAAGCGCACGTTGCTCATCCCGCTCATGTGACCGATTTCGATCACCTGCTGACGCCCGAAATCGCCAGCCGGCACTCCAGAATACACCCGGTCTGCAAGCCAATCGTCACCCTTCGCCTTGGCCTTGATGATCGCCGCCGCATGAACGCCCGTCGCGGTGCGAAAGGCGTCCGCGCCAGACAGCGGGTAGTTGACCGGAATCGCAACTTTCGTCGCCGCCGAAACCTTCTCGACGTACCGGACCAGGTCGGTCAGGTCGTGATCGATCCACCCCAGCAGCTTGAGGTTCAGCAGCAGCAGGTCCATCGAGGTGTTTCCCACCCGCTCGCCCACCCCAAGGCCACACGCGTGGAGCCGGTGCGCCCCTGCGTCGAGCGCCGCGATCGCATTGACCACCGCCAGCCCGCGGTCATTGTGGCCGTGCCAATCGATCGCAATCTCGGTGCCGGTCTCAGAAATCAATTCGCGGGTCCATTCGACCAGCGCCCGGGTCCCCACCGGAGTGGCGTGGCCGACGGTGTCACAGAGCACCAACCGCTTGGCGCCGTGATCAATCGCGCTGCGAAAGAGGACTTCCAGGTTCTGGGGCGAAGAGCGGGTGGTGTCCTCAGTGACGTAGGCCACTTCGAGCCCTTCCTTCACCGCAAAGTCGATCGCCGCAGCCGACGTCTGCTGAATGAAGTCGAGGGTCCAATTCTCGGCCCACTGTCGAATCGGACTCGAGCCAATGAACGTGTAGAGGGTGATCTTCTGGCCCGACCGCTGCGAGGCCTCGGCTACCGGAGCGATGTCCGCCGCCACCGTTCGCGCCGCGCAGTTGGGCGCGAGCTTCAGCTTGTGCTTCTGAATGTATCTGGCCTGCAGCACCACGTCGTCGAACGCCCGCTTCCCCGCGCCAGGAAGTCCGATGTTGACCGACCGAACGCCAATGCTGTCCATCAGTGACAGCAGCTCGAACTTGTCCTCGATGGACGGATCTACGACCGAAGGAGACTGCACTCCGTCGCGCAGCGTCTCGTCGTTGAGGTCGAAGGCGTGTTGTGGCTTTCGCCGCGCGTCGATCTCATTCCAGTCAAAGATGATCCCCTCGCGCATGGGGGTCAGAACGTGCGTTTGGGACCTGCACGGAAGTGCTCGCAGAGGCTCGGCTCTTTGCACGTCGGGCCAATGCCGTCGGCGTGCGCAAAGAACGGGGTCTTCTCAGACTCCTCCGTGCCGCACAGCGAACACTTGCGCTTCTTGTTTTTCTTTTCCTGTCTGCGCAACTCGGCGATCTGCTTCGCCCGCTCGCGCAACGTCTTCGCGTCTGGAATTTCGCTCATCGTGCGTGTCCTTAGCCCGGCTTAGACCGCTTCGACCAGCACTGCGATACCCTGGCCTCCGCCGATGCACGCGCTGCCGATGCCGTATTTCAGGCCCCGGCGCTTGAGCTCGTGCAGCAGATGGAGGGTGATTCGCGCGCCCGACGCACCCAGCGGGTGCCCGACGGCAATCGCACCGCCGTCGACATTCGTCTTTTCGCGGTCCAGGCCCAGCTCTTTCTCGACCGCCAGGTACTGGGGCGCGAAGGCCTCATTGACTTCGAAGAGGTGCACGTCGCCCAGCTTGATTTCCGCGCGCTCGAGCAACCGACGAATTGCTGGAGCCGGGCCGATGCCCATCGTCTTCGGATCACACCCGGCCGACGCCCAATTGAGCAGCTTGCCCATCGGCTTCAACCCCTTCTTGTCAGCCCAGGTCCGGGTCGCCATCACCATGCTGGCAGCGCCATCACAGATGCCACTGGCCGCACCGGCGTGAACCACTCCGTCTTTCTTGAAGGCCTTGGGAAGTTTCTTCATTCCTTCCAGGCTGGCGTCAGGACGGTTGTGCTCGTCCTTCTCGAAGAGGGTGGTGCCCTTGCGGGTCTTGAGCTCGACCGGACACAGCTCGGCGGCCAGGCGACCCCCTTCCTGCGCAGCGGCGAACCGCTTCTGGGAAAGCAAGGAGAACGCGTCGACCTCGTCCTGCGAAATCTTGTACTGCTCGGCGAGGTTCTCGGCCGTCATCCCCATCGGAATCCCGGCGTAGGTATCGGTGAGCCCACTCCAGAGCGAGTCTTCGAGCCCCCCCTTGCCCAGCGGAATCCCCCACCGCGCGCCGCGAATGATGTGGGGCGCCTGGGACATCGACTCGGTGCCGCCGGCGAGAACCACCGCTGCCTGCTCGGTGAGCATCATCTCGGCGGCAGTGACGAAGGCTTGAAAGCCCGAGCCGCACAGCCGGTTGACGCCCAGCGCTCCGACCGGAATCGGAACCCCCGCGCGGAGCCCGACATGGCGCGGCAGGTAGATCGCATCGGCCGACGTCTGGATCACATTTCCGTAGACGACGTGCTGGATGTCCTCGGCAGAAACCTTGGCGGCAATCAACGCAGCCTTGGCGGACTCGACGGCGAGATCCGTTGCGGTGAGATCCTTGAGGGCGCCTCCAAAGGCACCGAAAGGAGTGCGCTTGCCTGCCAGAAACCAGATCTCTTCGCTCTTCGAAACGCTCTTCATGGTGAAAATCCTCAACCGGAAATGATCAGCCGCGACGGCCGAAAATGGCGGCCGCCACCATGCCAACTGTCCCTACTGTCCACAACAACCCAAGCGCGTTCTGTTGGCGCACTTCGACATTGCCCGGGCCCGCGAACCACGCCTTGGCCGCAGCGATGCGACCTGCCTGGGTGAATTCACCGACCGGAACGCCCACCTCACCGACCCGCCGCAGGTGGGCGGTCAAAACGCGCGCGGCCGGAAAAGACTCGAGGCTTCCGGACAGATAGCGGCCCTTGATTTCCCGCGCCGCGCGCCGGTGGTTGGCAGTGATGACGAAGCCCGCGCCTTCGGTCGGAGTGAGGAAGTACAGCTTCGCGCCGCCGTTGGTGCTGACGTAGAGCGTCGCGAAGCACGGCTCGGTAGGGTGGGAATAGTCGTAGCTGACCATCTGGGGGCCGAACCGGGGCTGCTCGAGGTGCGAGCCCAGGGACGTAAACCGCAGCGCGCGCAGCTCGGCGTCGGCCCGTTCGAGCGCCTGGGGAAGCTTGCATTGCCCGGCCGGCGCATCGGCTTCGATGGTGATCGAGGTGGGCTTGAGGCACAGCCAGGCGCGCCAGAGATTTCCACGCAGCACCACGGCGATCACCCCGGCGCCCATCGTCCAGACGATCAGGGTTGCCCAGTTGATTTCCACGGGTGGCTCTTAGGCCGACAGCGCCTCGAAGACCTGTTTCCCGTGGCGTTTGATCGCCGGGACCAGGCCCCCTTCGCGCGCCAGCGCCTGGATGATCGCAGAAGGCACTTCAGCGCTGAAGCTCTGACCTTTGACGCTGACCGTGCCGGCCTTGAAATCGATGCTCACCAGAGCGTCTTCCTGGGCGAGTTCGTAGAAGACAGGATCTTTGACCACCAGGTAGCTGAGCGCTTCGTTGACGAGGTTGCGCTTGTGAATGAAGGCATAGCTTCGCGCGATGACCGCGTTGATTCCCGCTCCGATCAGCGCCCACACCGCTTGTTCGCGCGAGCTGCCTGAGCCCCAGCCTTCGCCGGCCACGATCACGCTCTGGCCGTTTTTTGCCCGCGCATAAAATTCGGGCCGCACGTAGTGAAACGCCTTCTGCCCGAGCTCATCGAGCCCGGTGAGGTGGCAAAAAGCTCCGGGGATGATCGCGTCGGTGTCGACCGCATCGCCGAACCGCTGGACGCGCCCTTCGACTTGCTGCCCTTGCACCGCGCCCGCCCGGGCCGGGCTGGCGGAGCCCGTCGTCACGGCGACGGTGGGCTCGACGTTGCGCACTTCAGGCAGTCGCTTGCTCGAGTCGCGGAAGAGCAGGCGGTCGTACCGCTGTTGATCAATCATCGCCAGGTACCCCCGGGGGTCGGCCAACTTCATCTCGACCGAGGAAGCCGCCACGGTCGCAGCGCTCGAAAGCCACGCGAACGAGCCCTGTCCCATTCGGTTCTCGAAGTTGCGGTTCTGACTCGACAGCCAGGTCTCACCGGGCAGCGCTTTTTCCGAGGCGACCCCCAGGCACATCGAGCAACCGGGGAGCCCGATGCGAAAGCCGGCCTTCTCGTAGTGTTTCCACAAGTCGCCCTGTTTCATCCGGGCCTGAATGTTCTGGTCCCCGGGGACGACGAGCAGCTTGGAATTCGCCGGTCGCGCCGGACGGTCTTTGAACGCCTGCTCGAGGACGAGGGCGGCGAGCACCAGCTCTTCTTCGGTGGTGGTGCAGGCTCCGATGAAGCAGCCCTGCAGCGCGGTGCCGATCGCCTGCTCGACGGGCATCACGTTGTCGGGGCTGAAGGGCTTGGCGACCAGGGGGCCCAGCTTTTCAAGATCGATTCGGTAGCGATGCGCATAGGGGGCGTCATCGTCGGCGCGAAAGTACAGCGCGTCTTTGTTCTCGTCTTTGCGGTCGGCCAGCCAGCGGGCCACGGTGGGGTCGGCTTCGAAGATTCCGTTGAGCCCTCCGAATTCGGCGGTCATGTTGGCGATGGTGAAGCGCAGGTCGGTCGACCAGCCCCGGGTGACCTCGCCGCGGTACTCGACGGTGCGTTCCATCGCCACGGTGTTGCGGCCCAGGTCTCCCAGGGTCTTCAAGATCACGTCTTTCCCGCCAATGCCAAACGGAAGCTTGCCGACGTAATCGACACAAATCGCTTCGGGCACTTCGATCCACGATTGGCCCAGCACCATCGCGGCGGTGATGTCGGCTCCGCCCAGGCCGATGCTGACGGCGCCCAGGCCTCCGTGCGAGCTGGTGTGAGAATCGGCGCCGAGGACGACCTGCCCCGGCTGCACGAGGTCCCGGTAGAACTTGGTGTGCAAAATGGTGACGTTGGCATCGTAGAAGTGGCGAATCGCCTGTTCTTTGGCGAAGTCGCGCGACAGCTGGGTCAACTTCTGCGCCCGGGGATCCGTGGCCAGGGTGACGGGGTCGACGGTGTGATCGACGGCGAGAAAGAAGCGGTTCTTGTCGTGGATCGCGGGTCGCCCGAGCAGGGAATAAGTGCGATCCATGCCGTTCCAGGCCAGCTCGCTGGCAATGGTCCAGTCGACGGCGATCTGCAGAATGTCACCGGCCTCGACCCACGGCCGGCTCAACCCTCGAGCGTGGTGGGCGAGGATCTTCTGCGTCAGCGTCATCGGCTTGCGGATCGGGGGACTCATTTCGGCGTCGATATAACGCTTCGAGGGGCCCGGAACAGCAGCAGAGCGATCACGCGGTGCGTTGCGGCCTGTAAACAGGTTGGCCCGCGGTCAATTTCGTCGGAAGCTGCCAAAATGTCGCCCGTCTTCTGATCAGGCCGTCGTCACGCTATTTGCGCGAGGCGTGATATCGACCGAAACGTGATGACCGAAACTGACCTCAAGACCGCATTGAAGCACCTGATTGTCGAAACCCTTCGCCTCGAAGAAGTGAAGCCCGAAGGCATTCAGGACGAAGAGCCGCTGTTTTCTCCCACCGAGGGGTTGGGGCTGGACTCGCTGTCGGCGCTCGAGCTTCTCTCGGCCATCGAGTTCAAGTTCGGAGTGCGCTTCGACAGCGATGGCACCGCGAAGCAGCACTTCAAGAGCGTGAGCACGCTGGCGGCTTTCCTGATGCCCCAGCTGAAGAACTAATGACCAAGCCCAACCTGCTGGGAGTGCTGTGGGTGCTGGCAGGCTGCGGAGGTCCGTTGAGTCAGGCGGCCGCGCGGGACGCCGCGGCCAGGCACATGTGCGACTGGTACCAGAAGTGTGGCGAGGTGGGGTCAGGCAAGACGTACGCGACGCGCGATGCGTGCGACGTGAAGGAGCGCAGCAACTGGGACAGTCAGTTTCCGCTCGCGAAGTGCGACGGAAAAGTGATCGCATCGGATCTCGACGTCTGCCTCAAGGCGATCGACTCGACGGTCTGTGGCAATGGGCTCGACCTGCTGAACACCGTGTTCAACAAGTGCAACCAGGCTCAGGTCTGCAAGGGCACGTAAGGGCCCTCTTCAAGCCAGCTTGACCACCGCAGTCAGGACACGCTTGGTGTCGCGGACGAACGGATTTTGCTCGTCGAGAACGTACCCACCGAGCACCGCAGTGATCGCGCGCTTGATCGATTCGGGCTTGTTCTTGTGCATCAGGACCTTCTGCAGCTCGCCGGTGTACCAGGCGTGGACGAAGACCTTGAAGACGTTGACCGCGCGGTCCATCACCGCGGTGTAGTCGGTGTTCCAATCGACCGTCTCGCCGGAGAGCTGACGATGGGCGAGCTTCGCGGCGCGGGAGGAAGACTCGAGCGCGAGGGTGACGCCCGAAGAGAAAATGGGGTCGAGAAATTCGCTCGCATTTCCGGTCAGCGCCCAGCCCGGACCATGGAACTGAGTCACCGAAGCCGACCAGCCTTCCAGCCGCGCGGTCTTCAGCACCGGAATCGCCTTGCTCAGCCGCCCGTGGGTGTTGGGATCTTCGGCCAGCAGGTTGATCAACCGCTCGCGGTCGGTGCTTCCGGCGGACTCGAGCATCGCGCGCTCGGCGACCATTCCGACCGAGGTGCGCCCGTTGCTGAACGGAATGATCCACGTCCAGGGTCCGCGGGGGTGAATGCACGCCCAGATGTCCCCTTCTTCGGGACCCACTGGACGAACGTCGCCTTCGAAGTGGTTGAAGATGGCGACGCGGGGCCCAAGCGAAGGCTCCTTCTCGAGCTTGAGCAGCTTGGGAAGGACTCTGCCGTAGCCCGAGCAGTCGATGACGAACTTCGCTTCCACCGTCCACTTCGCACCGGTCTCTACGTCGGTCACCTGGACGAGGCTCTGGGTGCCGTTGAACTCGATGGTGTCGACGCGCTGCTGAAAACGAATGTCGGCGCCATACCGCCGCGCCTGCGTGGCCAGGGTCTGATCGAAGTCTGAGCGGGGAACCTGCATCGCCGCAGGACGCTGGCCGGGAAACATGTCAGCGAACGAAAAGCGCTCACGCATCGGGCCCTGAAGGAACAGCGCCGCCGGCTTCGGCATGTAGTTGCGCGCGTGCACGGCAGCGAGCAGACCCGCCTCTTCCAGAATGTCGTTGCATCGGGGCAGCAGCGATTCACCGATTTGAAAGCGGGGAAACACACCTGCTTCGAGGCACAAGACCTGCCGCCCGAGGCGGGCGAGCATGGCGCAGGCAGTGGAGCCTGCGGGGCCAGCTCCGATGATCAGGATGTCAGTCTTCATGGTTTTTCAGAACGCGAGTCCGAGGCCGATCTTTACCGCAGGTGAACCGATTTCCGCCCGCAACGAGAGAACGTTGTTGATCTTGAAGAGCACCCCGACGTTGGCGATGATCACCGGGTAGGGGTTCACGTAGCCGCTGTTGAAGAATAAGCCGAGTCCGAGTCCGAGCTTTGCGTACGCCTCAAGCTTCGGGAAGACGTGGAAATTCCAGCGCGCTTCGGCCGCAGGAATGGTGAGGGCAAAACCGAGCCCATACCCGTACCCACCGACGACGAAGATGGTGTCGGCGCCGAACTCGATCCCGAACGAATCGTTGAGCATCGGCAAGAATCCTTCCGCGACGATGGGAAGGTAGAAGCGCGCGCCGAGCCCGAAATTGAAGACGCCGTAGTAACCGGTGTAGCCATAGCCGTAGCCGTAGCTGACGCCGAAGGGCACTCCGACGAAGAAGCTGACCATCGGGTGACGAACGTGGCCGGTGCTTTTGTCGAGCAACGAGTTCTGACCTTTGATCGACCACTCGCCGCTGGTGGGGCTGTCGATCGAGCCCGTCTCTTCAAGAGGCGGCGGGGGAGGCGGCGGGGGCGGCGGACTTTCGGAGGCAATGGCAGTCAACGCCGTGGTGAGAAAGACGAAAAGCAAAAGACCGTTGAGGTTCCGACGCATGGCTGAGCCCCTATTCTTTCCGGTGAGGTGCAAGCGACCAGCGACTATACGACTGCAGTAGGCGCCGGAAGGGAAAAGACGAGGGCCGATGACCGAAGCGACGCGAAGATTATTTGTTGCCGGCAGTACCGGAGCCACCGGAAAGGTCCTGGTTTCCATGGCCGAACGGCTGCAGATCGCAGCTGTACCTCACGTGCGCCCAGCGAGCGCGAGGTCGGGTGTTCAACCGTCGGCGGCGATCTTCGATTTGGCGGACACACCGAAGCTGATTGCAGCCCTGCGCGGCTGCACCACCGTGGTGCAGTTGATCGGCACGATGCGAGATCGCTTCGAGCGGGGCGACACGTACGAGACCAGCGACATCGGGACGACCGTGCAGTTGATCGCCGCGGCCCAGCAGGCGGGCGTGGATCATCTGGTGCTGTTGAGCTCGGTTGGAGCCGGTCGCCCGGTCGGCGCCTATCTCAATGCAAAGGCCAAAGCGGAGTCGTTGGTTCGTGACAGCGGAATTCCGTGGACGATTTTCCGGCCCTCTGCGCTGGAAGGGGGCGAACGAAAGCCCATACCTGGAGCGAAGAGTTTGTTGCGTCTGCTCGGGCTCAAGTCCTTCGAGCCGATCGCTCTCGAGGACCTTGCTGCGGCCCTGCTTCAGAGCGCCGTCGACCGCGCGCCGCTTGGAGCGGTTCTTCAAGGCGCGTCCTTGTGGCAAAAAGTCGCGCAGGCCCGCCGACCTTAAGCACGGCCGGAGCACTGGGCCGCCGGGTGCGCGCCGACCCGGCGGTGACCCACTCCGAGGAACAAATCCAGAAACTGGAGCATCTGCGCGCATCCACAACCGTGGACGATCGAGACGGGGGACGCGAGGTTCTCCTCTGAAAGGGTGCGGGCACATCGATTGCTCAACCCGGCGTGAGCGTGGAATTTCCCACGCGTTTCATCGGGGGGCGCATGAGCAAGATGAGCGATAAGTTGAAGGCGGTCGCGGCGGCAGTGGCGGCAATCGAGAAGCAGTTCGGACGCGGGGCGGTGATGCAGCTGGGCGATGCAGAGCCCCAGGCGATCGCCGTCATTCCGTCAGGCTCGGTGGCACTTGATCGCGCATTTGGAGTCGGCGGTTTTCCGCGCGGACGCGTCGTCGAGATATTCGGAAACGAATCGTCGGGGAAGACGACGCTCGCGCTGCACGCGATTGCTCAGGTCCAGGCGCAGGGAGGCGTCGCGGCCTTCATCGATGCCGAGCACGCCCTGGACATCACCTACGCGCGCAAGCTCGGGGTCCGAATCGAAGAGTTGCTCATTTCACAGCCGGACACGGGCGAACAAGCGCTCGAGATTACCGAGCAGTTGGTGCGTTCGGGCGCAGTCGACTTGATCGTCATCGATTCGGTCGCAGCCCTCGTTCCGCGCGCCGAGATCGAAGGCGAAATGGGCGATGCGCATATGGGCCTGCAAGCACGGTTGATGAGCCAGGCGCTGCGAAAGCTCACGGGAGCGGTGAGTCGATCCGGGACCTGCATCATCTTCATCAATCAGATCCGGATGAAGATTGGAGTCGTCTTCGGCAACCCTGAAACCACCACCGGAGGAAACGCGCTCAAATTCTACTCCTCGGTGCGCTGCGAAATCCGCCGCACTGGCAACATCAAGGAGGGCGATGTCATCGTCGGCAGCCGGACCCGCGTGAAAGTGGTGAAGAACAAGTGCGCGCCCCCGTTCCAGGAGGCCGAGTTCGACATCATCTACAACCAGGGCATCAGTCGCGCCGGTGAAGTGATCGACCTCGGTTCGACCCTGGGGATGATCGAAAAATCGGGGTCGTACTTCACCCTCGGCGAGCAGAGCATTCAGGGCCGCGCTCAGGCGATCGAATACCTCAAGGCGAATCCGGCCCTGCTCGAGGAACTGGCTGCCCGGATCATTCAAGCGCCCAAAGCGGCACTGGTGGTGGTGGCCGCGCAGGAAGCGGCGTGACCACCCGCTGGCTCTGGGCGGTGGGTGCCCTGTTGTGCGCCCAGCTGTTGGCCCCCCAAGTCGAGCGAGCAGCTCGGGCTCCGGTGGCCCGCGAGCTCCGACGACTGTCCGCACCCCGTCCGGCACCTGTTACCAGGCTGGCCCGTCAGGACTGAGGCGACGCGAGAAGCGGAGTCGGCCAGCGTTTCTCACCGGCGCGCAGCACCAGGCTTTCGCCTTCCAGCTCGAGCATCGTGCCGAGGGCGAACTGGGCGTCGCGTGAGAACCGGGCTTTGGCAAGGCCGCGCTTCACTCTGACGGTCAGCACTCCTTCCCCATCGAGTGCCAGGCTGGTCGGCTCGAGCCACTCGGCAGTGCGATCGGACAGGCGAACAGAAATCCGAGCCTCGGCTGATACATCGACCGCCAGAACTTCGAACGCAGCGTCTTCGACCGCGACGAAGCACCAGTCGCTGCCGATTTCGAGCTTGAAGCGCCCGTCTTCAGTGAGCCGCAAGCCCTGGTTGAAGGCCTCGATGATCCGCGGGTGCTCTACCAACTGGTCGTCGTGAAACCAGCGCATTCGGCGATCGAGCCGAATTCCGCTCTCTTCGCGCGTATGCATTTTTTTCGTTTCAACCACGCTGCCTACCAGCCTCGCACCAGCTCTGTGTAACCGCGGAACCCGACTGCGCCCCAGAAATTGATCAGCACTCCCAGGCCGGCCAGCACAGCGACCTTCGGTTGCTTCAGGCTCCACGCGCTGACTGCGAACAGCAACAAGATGTACACGGTGTAGTCGAGGCTGAAGCGGAACCCGAACTGGGCATAACCGGTGTTTTGATAAAACAGACCGGGAAGCGCGCAGGCCGCGACGGTGAGGGCGAGCGGAACTTTGAGCCGCGAAGGCTGGTCGTCATCCATCCACAATGAGGCTTGAATGAAGAGCGCGGCTGCGAACGCAAACCAGACGAGGCTCGAGCGGGCGCCGAGCGCGGCGCCTGCTTCAGCGGGAAACATCGCGGACACCACGAGCGGCAAGATCGCGGATCCCACCGCCAGCGCGTACGAGCGCGGCTTGTGGGCCCCGGCAAAAACCAGCGCCAACAAGGGCAACGTCAGCAACAGCGACAGCCCCCACGGGTCGTACGAGAGGGTCCACGGCGAGGCCGTCAGTCGGGGCAGCTTGAGGAACGCCGCTTCGAGGTTGCGGCCCAGGTAGGCGAAGTTGAACAGCCCGAGGGTGTCGATGTCCTGGTTGACGCGGTTCTCATAGAAGAACCGATGGCCGAATTCGCCGAAGCTGCCAAAGCGCACCTTGTTGAACATCGCCGCCAACAGCCCCAACGGAGCCGCCCCGGCGGCAAACAGCCCCAGCTTGCGGCCGACCCCAGAGAAGTTCTTCGAAAGCTGCTTCAGCTCCTCGATTCGTTTTCCACGCGTCGGAGCGACGACTTCGAACACGAAAAAAATCCCGGTGAACAGCAGCGGGGTCCGCGTCATCACCGCCATTGAGAAAAACAAACCGGCCAGCAGCGGTCGTCGCGCCCGCAGCGCGTTTCGCGCGTACAGACAGGTAAACGCGACCCCCATCACTTCGGCCGAGAACCACACCTCACCGCGAATCGCGCAGTAGAAAAACACCGTTCCGAAAGCGAGCAGCAGCGCGAGGGCCACATGCTCCCGGGGATCCTCGTCCATCGCTTCCTGGGTCGCGACCAGCCGCACCAACGAATAGAAGAGCGCGACTGCGAGCGCCGCCCACAGCACTCCGAAAGAAGTGTCGTTGAACTGGTAGCCATTCACGGCGACGAACGGCAGCATCACCACCGCGGGGAACGCCGGAAAGCTGGAATACCATTTGTCGGTGGGCAGCAGCGGGCGGGTGCAGCGCGTCGGCACTGCGTCCACCTGGCGCACGCAGGCCCAGTCTTCGATGTTCGGCAACACCTGGGGGTCGATGTCGAGCCGCCCTTCGAGAAAGGCCTGCGCCTGGTACACGAAGTGCGGCGCGGCGCTCTGCCGCAAGAACCGCTGCGACGAGAAGAACGAGAGCACTCCAAAAGTGATCACGAACAACAGCAGCTCGATCCGGTAGGCAGAAGTGAACAACCTCAGCGCGGTCACCAGGGGGTGCGACTGAGCATCAGCCACGGGGGACGCGGGGGGCGCGGCCTCACTCATCGGGGTGCTCCTTTGAGCGCGCGGCGCAGCGATTCCATCGCTGTCCACGCTGCGAACTGTTGGACTCTGTCTCGATCTTCGGTGAAGGCGTAGTGGTGGCGTTCGACCGCCGGGGGTTGATCGCCCTGCGCCACAGCCAGGTAGATGGTCCCGACCGGGTTGCGTGCATCGCCGCCCGTCGGGCCGGCATAACCGGTGACCGACAGACCCCAATTGGCGTTGAGCTCGGTGCGAGCGCCTTGCGCCATCTGGCTGGCCACTTCTGCAGACACGGCGGTGTGCGCGGCGAGCGTTGAAGGCTTCACTCCCAGCCAGTGTTCCTTTGCGCTCTCGCGGTAGGCGACCGCGCCGCCGATCAACCAATCGCTGGCTCCGATTTCGGCGGTCATCGCCGCGAGAATTCGACCCCCGGTGCAGGACTCTGCGATCGCCACCGTCTCGCCGCGGGACTTCAGCAGCACCCCGATCGCTCCTGCGAGGCTTTGGTCCCCTTCGGCAAAGATGCAGTCTCCCAACACTTGGCGGCTGGCGGCTTCGGCGGCGTCGAGCGCCCCCTGGGCGGAGGCAAGGTCTGCATCGACCGCGAGCAGCTTGAGGTGATTCTCGGGAGCATGGGTGCGAAAGCCGAACGTCACCTTCGGGTGCTGGGCGAACAGGGGCCGCATCTTCGCGTCGAGGTGGGACTCGGCCAGCCCGATGGTCTTGAGCACCTTGAGCAGCGCGTAGCCGGTGTGGCCCGAAAGCGACTTCAGCCGCGGCAGCACTTCGGTCTGAACGAGGTGGACATATTCCTTCGGTACCCCGGGCACGAACAGCAGCGTGCAACGCCCCACGACGAGGACCAACATCGGCGCCGAGCCCATCGAATTGATCACCACCTGCGCCCCCCGGGGGACCAACGCCTGTCGCAGGTTGTTGAGCGTCATCGCATACCCGCGCGATCGGAACCGTTCCTCGAGATGTTGGCGGGCGCCCAGGTGCTCTTCGAGCGGAACATTCGCCAATCGAGCCGCACACTCGGCGGTGTAGTCGTCCGCGGTGGGGCCCAGGCCCCCCGAGACCAGCACCGCGTCACTGCGCGCGGCCGCCTGCGCGAGCACTTCGACAATTTCGTCCGGGACATCGCCGACGACGGTGTTGCGCGCAACGGTGAGCCCCAGCGTCTCGAGCAGCCGCGTCTGGAAAAAACGGCTGTTGGTGTCGATGGTGAGCCCGGTCAGCAGCTCGTCACCGGTGCAGACGGTCTCGATGCGCACGGCGAGGCAGGTACTACAGGACTTCGCTGTCGTCGATGTCGTTGGCGTCGCTGGCGTCTTCGTCTTCGTCGAGCACGTCCGCCGCCGCGGTCGCGCGCCGCTGCTTCACGTAGCGGGTGAGCAACACCGCCGATTCTCCCAGGCCAAAGACCAGGTACCCCGAAAAATAGGCGACCAGCACCCACGCCGGGTGCGACTGGGTCGCGATCAAGATTCCGGCCCCGATGATCGCCGCCGCAATCACCGCCGATTTCCTCGACAGCTTGAGGTCCTTGAACGTGCGGTAGCGCACGGTCGAGACCATCAGCAGCGAGAGGAACACCATCGCGACCGCGACCGGAATCCGGGCGACCTCGGGCAAGGGCCCCCCCTGGGCGGCGTACTGGGCGATGACCATCGAAATGACGACGCCTGCCGCAAGCGGAATGGGCAGACCGACGAAGAAGCCCGAAGAGCCACCGTGGCTGCTGTTCTGCGCGAGGACGTTGAACCGCGCCAGCCGCAGCGCTCCGCAGGCCGCGAACATGAAGCTGATGAAGATCCCCCAAAAGCCCATCGGCTGAAGGGCCCAGCGCCAGACCAGCATTCCCGGAGCGACCCCAAAGCTGATGACGTCCGCCAGGCTGTCGAGCTCCATTCCGAACTGACTTTGCGTTTTGGTGAGCCGCGCCACCCGGCCGTCGAAGCCGTCGAAGAAGATGCCAAAGAAGATTGCCAGTGCCGCCTGATAGAGGTGGGCAGGCGTGGCTTCACCCGAGCACAAGGTGAGCGCGTAGAAGCCGCAAAAGATGGATGAGACGGTGAAGAGGTTCGGCAGTACGAACATCAACTGGCGCAGCTTCATGGGGCCGAGCACCTTATCAGCCTTGCAAACCACACTTCTGATCATCCTCGCCCTGCTGTTCGCGCTGGTGTGCACCGGGTTGTGGGTGCGCGCGGTGATGGCGTTTTTCGCGCTCGAGGACAACCGGCCCACCGCGAGGGTGGTCGCCGCGGTCGATGGCTGGCAGCTGTGCGCGTGGCATCGCGTCCCTGCGCGGCGACGCTTCGTCGAGCCGGTGGTGCTCTGCCACGGGTTGTCGAACAACCATCGGTTCATCGAATTTCAGGCTCCGCACAGCCTGGCCGCGGCGCTCGCCGAGGCGGGCTTCGAGTGCTTCACGGTCGAGCTGCGCGGAGCGGGAAATGCCGCCCCGGCCCCGGTGGGCACGCGCGCCGATGGGTGCATCGATGACTACGTGCGGTTCGATGTGCCGGCGCTGGTGAGCCACGCGCTCTCGCAGTCCGGAGCGCTGAAGACCTTCTGGGTCGGGCACTCGCTGGGTGGGTTGGTGGCGTTGGCCGCTTGCGAAGGCGAGCTGCAGGAAAGGCTGACGGGCTTGGTGACGATCGGCTCGCCGGTCTTCTTTCAGCGCCACTGGCGCACCCAATGGCTGCTCAAGTTCGGGTATTGGCTGTCGCCGCTGGGCCGATTTCGCACCGACTGGTTTGCGGCGATGGTCGCTCCGTTCGCGGGTTGGTTTGCGGTGCCGGTGGGAATCAACATGGCGAACCAACGCAACATGCCGGGCTGGGTGCAGCGGCGGGCGATGGCGACGGTGATCGCTCCCATCTGGCACGGGGTCTTGAGTCAGCTGAGGGACTGGACCTTCGACGACAAGTTTCGTTCGGTCGATGGGAAGACCGACTATCGCGATCGGGTGCGGGCGCTGAAGGTTCCGCACCTGATTGTGGGAGGCGCGGCCGACGGAATCGCGCCTCCCGCCAACTGCCAGCAGCACTTCGAGATCGCAGGATCCCCCGATAAAGAGCTGCAGCTGTTTGGCACCGGTTACGGGCACCAGGCCGACTACGGGCACGGAGACCTGCTGCTCGGCACGCACGCAAACCTCGAGGTGTATCCGCGGGTGATTCAGTGGCTCGCCCGGCGCGCGACGCCGGTGGTCGAATAATCAGCGCTGGAACAGAATCGTGGGCTCGCCCTTGTACTGGGTGCGCGCGTACTCTTGGTACCCGCATTTTTCGGCCACGCGAATGGACGCCCGATTGGGGACGCTGATCAGGCACACCGTGCGCGGTGCGGGCAGATGGTGATCGCCCCAGGCGAGCGCCGCCCCAACGGCCTCGGTGGCCAAACCCTGTCCGTGGGCCCAGGGGCACAGGACCCAACCCATCTCGGGGGCTCCCGCCAGGGGCGGTTGAATGTCTCGTTTGAAATCGGCAAAACCCAACTCACCGACGAAGCGGCCCGACGATTTTTCGGTGAGGGCCCAATACCCGAACCCCATTGCGGCCCAGTGACCGATGTAGCGCAGCACCCTGCCCCACACTTCCTCTTCACTGAAGGCCCGCCCCCCGATGTGGCGGGTCACGTCGGGGTGAGACCACATTGCCGCGCAGGCCGGCAGGTCGTCGGCGCGGTGCGCGCGCAGGCTCAAGCGCGGCGTCTGGAGGACAGGAGCGGTGTTCACTTCGCGAGCGTCGGCAGCTTCCGCGCTTTGAGCCGCGCGTTGGCGGGAACGCGGGTCGAGTAATTCACGACTCCTTCATCGTCGGTCCATTGAAAGACGTCGGGGCCGGGAACCCGGGGCAGAAGCGGAGCCACGGGCGCAGGCGCCACGGGAACCGGGACTACCGGCGCGGGAGTGGGCGCCGCGATCGGAACGGGCGCTTCGACGGGCGGCAGCTGCACGACCACCACCTTCATCGGCTGCTCGGGCACCGGCTCGCGCTCTCGTTCGACGTAGATGACCTGCGGCGGGGGCGGAGGCGGCGGCGGCGTATAGACGACCCAGTACCAGGACGGCTGCACCGGGTAGGAGGGAACGTAGGCCCGGGTCTGGTGTTCGTTGCCGACCCGCCAGTTTCCAAAATTGATGTTGAAGCGGGCATCCGCGGCGAAGGCGGCGGTGCTCAGCAGCAGGGAGGCAAAGATCGAGCGACGCATGACGCCGGCGAGCCTAACTCCCTAATCGCGCCAGATGCACCCACTGGGGGGCAAAACGAGGTTGCTCTTCAGGCGGGTCACGGTGACCCGCGCGCCCTGATCACACTCGGCCCAGATGGGCACTTGAACCGCGGTGATGTCTGCGTCCTCGAGCTTGACGCTCGCGCGGTCGAGCACCGCAATCGCGGGGCCTTCTCCCCCTTTGCTGATCATCGACTTCAGGCTCACCGTGGAGCCCAGCTCGCAGACCACCGCTCCGACCCGACAGCGCTCGCAAGAAAACCGATTCACTTCCACCCGGGCCCCCGCGGTCGCGAAAATGCCGATTCCGGCGGCGTCGCGGATGATCAGGTTGTCCACCTCGACCTCGGCATCGCGCAGCTCGAGCCCATCGCCTCCGCTCTCACTCGACCCGCCCTCGGCGCGGATGTGGTCGACCGTCACGTCTTCGAGTTTCACCTTGCCCAGCCGCACCAGGATTCCGATCGCCCGCGCGTGCTGGACCTTCACCCCCTTCACCTTCAGGTCGCTTTCCAGCAGCTGCAGCGCGCCGTAGGTGCCGCTTTGTTCGGTCTGAATGTCGCTGAAGGTGCCGGTGCATTGGACGGTGGCAATCGACGCCAGCTGGACACGGCGGGACGTGAAGCGGACGAGGGTGAGTGCCGCCTTCCGCGCCTGGAGCCCGAATTCGTGGCCGTTGACCGTTGCATCGGTCAGCGTCAGCGCTCCTTCGGCGACGAAGATGCCCGGACCACTGCCGCCCGCCGCGGTCAGCCTTCGCACTTGCGACCGGCTGTTCTCGAGGTGCAGCGCCTGGGCGGGACCTTCACTTTGGAGGTCTTCGCCGTCCAGCTGCGCACCCTGGGCATCGACGGCGCGGGCAAACGCCCCGAGAAAACGAACCCGGCCCAGGCGAGCCCGGGCTCCCCGGGTCAGCTGCACCCCCACGGTCTGGCTCACCGTCCCTTCGAGCAGAGAGTCTTCGAGCGTGAGGATGCCGCTCGCCTCGAGCGCCACGCGCCGACTGCCGGAAAAATGAACGCGTCGCACGCTGACGGGGCCAATCGCTCTCAACCCGATGAAACCGCCCTGCACCCAGAGCCCCTCGAGGCTCGCCGAAGACGCGGTCACCACCGTGCCTTCCCCCTCGGCATAGAGAACGACTTCCCCGTGGCCCACCAGCGCAGAGCCCGGCGGAAGCACCCAGGGCCCGGGGTAGAGCCCAGAGCGAAGGTGAATGACTGCATTGGGGGCGAGCGCATCGTTCAGCCGCTTGAACGCCCGTCTCGGGGTGCCGTCTCCTCCTTCGGGGGCCGAGGCGTCCACCCAGCGCTCGACCGCCGCCGCGGCGAGCAACGGCGGTTCGGCGATGACCGCCCCGGTCGCAGACACACACGCGGCGCTCACCAGCACGAGCAAAACCAGCGCCGATCGCTGATCGAAGAGCCCCGGCTTCCGATCAAGATCCGCCCACAGACGCACGGATTTACTCGGGGTTCCGGTGGGATCTTGATCGTGATTCGGGTTTCTCTGATCAGACATCATTCAATTCCGCCAAAGTGTATGTATTACATTGACCGGCGCGATCCCGATTTGATACCTCAGCGGCCTCTTCGAGGGGGCTCGAGGGGTTTTATCCCGGAGGAAACACAATCCATGACGAAGGCAGAGCTGGTTGAAGCTGTGTCGGTCGAGACCAAACTGACCAAGAAGGCGGCGTCGGAAATGATCGACATCGTGTTCAACAACATCGGCAAAGCAGTGAAAAAGGATGACCGTTTCAGCTACCCGGGGTTCGGGACCTGGTCGATGCGCAGCCGCAAGGCTCGCAAGATCCGAAATCCCCAGACGAACGAGATCATGAAGTTGAAGGCGAGCAAGACGATCGGTTTCCGGCCGGCCAAAGAGCTCAAGGCCACGCTGTAACCCGCTGAAAAGAGTTGGCGCTTTCGGACGAGCTCTGGGGAAACCCGGGGCTCGTTCCATTTTGGGTCATCGCCTCTTCCGGATCTTCGGGTTGCCCATTCCGAATCAGCTCGAAATGAAGGTGAACTCCGGTCGATTGCCCGGTGGATCCCGCCAGGCCGATGACCTCGCCCCGCTTGACCCGCGTTCCCGGGGACACCAGCAGGCTCTGCAGGTGGCTGTAGCGCGTGGCGAGTTGGGGATCATGTTGGAGTTCCACCTGCTTTCCGTAGGATCCATTCCACCCGGAAAAGACGACCCGGCCGTCGCACGCGGCCCGAACCGGCTGGGCGGGGTCGGCGAGCAGGTCGAGCCCCGAGTGCAGCCGGTCGTTTCCGGTCAAGGGGTGGACCCGATGACCAAACGGACTGGTGATGACGATCGGCTCGAGAGGCCAGAGGAAGCGATGGGGGTCGACCCGGCGCTGACCTGGGGAAAGTGACGCCAGACGGGCGGACAGCAGGCCGACGGCACGCTGCGCTCCGTCGGCGACCTCGGGTGGAAAGTCGCCGTACAGCTCGGCGTCGGCAATCAACTGGGTGTGGACAACCAGCCGGGCGCGCACGAGATCGAACGGCGAGAGCGGGTCGGCGATGGTGAGCAGGAACTGGTCGACCTGGCCCAGCATTGTTGCCCACGCCTGGGCGGCGGCCGGCCCCATCTTCTGCCCCCGGGTCGCTAAGACCCGCGCCGCCTCGACCCGATCGGAAAACGCAAACAAGGAAGCGTGCAGTCGAGCGCTGGTGGGGGCCGGGGACGAAGGGGGCGAGCCAAAGGCTTCGATCAACGGGATCTTCGCGACCGGCGTCCCCGCACAACCGGCGATCGCCCACATCAAGCAGATGATTCTCTTCACCGGCATCGCGCCGTCGCGACGGTAGCATGGCGCCGCGAATGTCTAAGGTTCCCTCCCTCCCGCCACCGTCGGTCTCGAAAAAGGAGCTCCGCGCACAAAAGGTCGTGCGCGCGGCCGTCGTCCTCGCCCGGCTGGGCGCGGCGATGCCTGAGGCGAAGATCGAACTCGACTACCGAACTCCGCTGCAGCTGTTGGTGGCGGTGATCCTCTCAGCGCAGTGCACCGACCGACGGGTCAACCTGGTCACCCCGAAGCTGTTCGCCGACTTCCCGACCGCAGAGTCGTACGCGAACGCGACTCCCGCGCAGATTGTCCCCTACATCAACTCGCTCGGGCTGTTCCGCAACAAGGCTAAGAGCCTGGTCCACCTGGGCAAGGCACTGCAGCAGCTGCACGATTCGAAGGTCCCGATTGACCGCGCGGCGCTGGTGAAGCTGCCGGGGGTCGGCCCGAAGACGGCGGGCGTGGTGACGATGCACCTGGGAGGCGACCAGGCGTTTCCGGTCGACACCCACGTGCTGCGGCTGAGTCGGCGGCTGGGCTTTTCGCGCAACCTCACCCCTGACGCGGTGGAAAGCGACTTGCAAAAGCTCTGGCCGCCGACCGATTGGTTCATGGCCCACCAGCTGGTCATCTGGCACGGCCGAAGGGTGTGCCACGCCCGAGCGCCCGAGTGTCATCGCTGCGTGGTTCTGGATCTGTGCCCGCGCATCGCAGTGAAGAGCGTGTCCCCCCCTAAGGGGCCCGGCTAATACGCCGCCGCTTCTTCTTCTTTTTCAGCGGCGCGATCGGCCTTCAGCTTCTTCATTCGCTTGCGAATCAGTTCCCGCTTCAGCATCGAGATGCGATCGACGAAGACCGTGCCGGTGAGGTGGTCACACTCGTGCTGCACCGCGACGGCGAGCAGTCCTTCGCAGCGCAGCGTCTGCTCTTCGCCCCGGGTGTCGAGGTACTTCACGGTGCACGCCGCGGCGCGCTCTACGTCTTCGGCCTCTCCGGGGATGGACAGGCAGCCTTCGGTGTAGACCAGCTTTCCCTCGAGCTCGAGGATCTGCGGGTTGACCATCGCGATCGCCTTCGAGTCGGGCTGACGGGGCGTGGTGTCGAGGACGATGATGTTCTTGAGCACCCCAAGCTGCGGTGCGGCCAGGCCGACTCCATCGGCGGCGTACATCGAATCGAACATGTCTTCGATCAGCGCGCGGGTGGTGTCATCGACTTGTGCGACGGGGGTCGCTTTCTTCTTCAGGGTGGGGTCGGGCCAGATCAGGATTTCGCGAACCATTGCGAGGCGATCTTTAACGGAGCAAGCCCCCGGGGGCAACGCGCGCGGTGTGCTTGCATCGCCCCTGCCCATGCAGTCTTCCCGGATCTTGAGTTCCCCAATGCGTCCCGATGTTCATCCGGGTGCTGCGTCAGCGGGGGCTCAAGGTGGGCCCGCTGCGGACCGCCTACGGGCTGGATCCCGAGGTTGAAACCCCGGCCGAGCCGGGCCTGCCCCTGGCGCGGGTGGCGGCGTTCAGCGAGGACTGCGCCGCCCTCGCGGGGGATCCCCACTTCGGGTTGGGGGTCGGGGATGCTGCAACTGCAGCGGTACAGCGTGCTGCTCAACGGGCTGGTGACCATCGAGCTGGAAGAGACGCGTCGGCTGGCGCGACCTTCCCGCGCTCGAAGCAGACCCGGCGCTGTCGAAGGTCCTCGCTGAACAGGCCCAGCGCGAGGCGAAGGGCGGCCCCCGCGCCAGCGATCTGAGGTCGACCGTGCGGGGAGCGATTCGCGAAGAGCTCCGCGGCCGCACCCCGGGGCTGCCTTCCATCGCGCGCCGCCTGGCGTTGAGCGAGCGCACGCTGCAGCGGCGGCTGGACTCTGCAGGCAGCTCGTTTCAGGTCGAGCTCGAATCGGTTCGGGAATCGATGGCCTGCACCTATGTGAAGCAGCCCGAGATTCCTTTCAGTGAGATCGCCTTCGCCCTGCGCTACAGCGACCTGCGGTCGTTCGCCCGGGCGTTCAAGCGCTGGACGGGAAAGACGCTCGCTCAAACCCGCCGGTGAAGATGGCGTCGCAGGTCCACCTTGTGGCGCCCGAGGTGCCTGGGGCCCGGGTAGGACCACGGTCAAGGAGCCTTTCCCATGATCGACAAAGTCGCCGCCCGCCCCATTGCAGTGCCCACCCCGGTCCGCAGCCCGGTTGCGACCCCGATTTCGGCGCCCGCACCCGCTGCGACGGCGGCGAAAACCGGGTGGGTTGCGAAGGCAAAACCGAGCCTGTTTCAGCGGCTGGGCCACAAGATTCACGACACGCTGCAGTCGGGCGTCGCGAAGGCGGGCCTGACGGCGTACGCCCCGCTGCAGGCACCCCCGACGCTCAAACGCCCGGTGGTGATGATTCCCGGACTGACGCTGAACGCCAGCTCGTATGACCCGCTGGCCCGGCACCTGTCGAGCAACAAGGCCAATGGTCCGGTCGCCACCTTCGTCGCCGCGGACGGCAAGTTCCACCTCGGGGGCAAGGACGGCCGGGTGATGGCGCAGGGCGAAGTGACGAAGGCGAATATCTTCGAAATGGAATACTGAACCGAGCGAGTCTTTTCAGTCGATCAGGTGGCTGGCGTAATCGGCGCGCCGACGATCATCGGCCAGCGCCCGCGCCGCCTCTTCGAGCACCGAGTAGACGACCTGGGCCCGCTGTTGCAGCCCGGCGTCGGGGTGCCCTGAGTATTTGATCGGGTCGAACTCTTCGGACAGCCGCTGCCAGGCGCGCTGGACTTCATCGCCGCCGGCCGCGCGACCGACCCCCAGCATCGTGAAGTAGTCGGCGTCCTGCACCTGCTCGAACTTCGCCTCGAGCCGCTTCACATCGAGCTGGGGCGAGGGCGCGACGGTGGTGCGCAAGGGGACTTTGAGCTCGACCAGGCCGAGCAGCCGGGCGACCAGCAAAGCGCGGAACGCCACGTCGGCCTTGAGCCCGCTGGCGAGCGCGAGATCTTCGACGTTCGCCTCGCCGTCGCAGTAGCCGAGCATTCGGCGTTCCTTGTCGGAAAACCCGAGCGCGCGCAGATCGAGCTCACTGTCGGCGCGCGTCGGGACGGCTTCCGAACCGCCCAGGCGCGCCAGCAGCTCTTCGACCGGAAGTGCGCGACGCAAGGCTTCGGCGACCAGCGGAAGCGTCGGGCGGGGCAGCGTGGCGGCGAGCGTCTCGTTGCCGGGGCCCTCTTCGGCCAACCGGTACTCGCTGGTGGGCTCAGAGAAAGCATCGAGCGCGACCTGCTCGGTGTAGCGCTGCACCAGGGGAACGACTTCGGCCTCGCGCAGGAACCCGCGTTCTTTGAGGACGCTGACCGCCTCGGCAGGCGACGCGCTGCGCAGCATCTGCAGCTCGGCCGTCTGCCGGGCGTCGATCAAACCGTCGCGGCGCGCGCGGTCGAGCAACGATTCTCCCGAGAAGGTGGACTCGGCCGCCGTCACCGCGCCGCGGTTGAGCCAGACCGTGCGCCGGCCTCCCGGAGCGGCGAGCTCGAGCCGAATCTCGGCCCGCGCCAGCACCACCTGCCCGACCAGCCGCGCCAACTCGCCCAGGTCGGCGGTACCGAACTTCGTCACCGCCAGCGGAGCGCGGTGCGGGACCCGCAGCGGCAAGACCGAACGCTCTTCGAGCAAACGGGCCTTCCTTTCGGCCAGCTCTGCGCGGGTGCGGACCTCGAGGTTGGCGGCGCGCGCGTCCTCGAGCGCCTCTTCGAGATTCTGTTGCGCCTGTTTCGCGTCGGCAAAATCCGTACGCAGCGCCTCGATCACCGTCTTCAGCTGGGCGAGCCCCTCTTCGGTTTCGACGCTGCGGACCCGCATCGTCTCGGTCTGGGCCTGAGCGTTCGCGGCGGCGTCCGCCTGCGCTTGCTGGCCTTCGAGCTGGAATTGCTGGGCGCGCTCTTCGGACTGTTCGGCCTCTTCGATCGCTTCTCGCAGCTCGCCGGCGGCCCGCTGGGCAGCGCTCGACAGCTCATCGCTTTGCGCATGCAGCGTGGCCAGCTGGGTCTCGAGCGCCGTCCGTTGAAGCTCGAGGATCATTCGATCGGCCCGTTCTCGCTCGAGTCGTTCCCCGGTGGCGGCGGCCTCTGCGCGCGCCGCCTGAAGCTGCGCCTCGAGCTCGGCGGACTGCGCGCCCGCATGGGCTTCCTGGGAGGCAAGCTCTGAGGCGGCGGCGGCGATGGACGCTTCGAGCTCGATGGTCCGCGCGCGCGCTTCGCGCAGGGCCTCTGCGGCGTTGGCGCGCGTCTGGGACAACTGCAGCTCGAGCTCTGCGGCGACTTCCGAGTGCGCCTGCAGCTGTGCCTGGGCCTGGGTCACGTCGAGGTCCAGCGACGAGGCGGCGGCGGTCTGGCCCTGCAGCTGGGTCCGGGTCTCGGTGAGCTCGGCTTCGAGGCGCTCGACTTCACCCCAAAGCTGCCTCACTTCATTGTCGGAAGTGGTGCTTCGTTCGAGCAATTGCGCTTCGGCCCGTTCGCGCTCGACGCGTTCGCGGGTCGCCAGCGCCTCGGCCGCCTCGAGGGCGTACTGGGTCGATTCGCGCTCGAGCTGCTGCTCGATGTCCCGGGCGCTCGTTCGTTGCTGCAGCTCACTTTGAGCCGCGGCGGCTTCGTGGGCGATTTGCTCGGCGCGCGCGAGGGTCGCCTTGGCTCGCCGCGCGTCGGCCAGCAGTCGCGCCGCGACCTGGTCCTCGCGCTCTTGTTCCCGGTCGACCGGAAGGCGCGCCAGCGACGCGTCGACCGAGGCGATCGCTTCGGCTTCGACTTCCCGGGCGACCTGGGCCTCAAGATCTCCGAACAACGCGCTCTCGAGATTTGCAGGAAGCGGCTCGACCGCAGGCGGAGGGTTGGCATCGGGGGTGCTGAACAGCCCCGCCTGGCGTCCGGGTTGCTGAGGTTCGGGTTCCGGGTCCGGCAGCCGGACGATCTTGCTGCGGCCGGGCACCACGGGCTTTCGGGTCGCACGCCAGACGTCGGGCTCGAGGTCCAGCGCGCTGGGGACGTACGCGGGAAACTCACCGGTGCGGGTGCCGGGAGCGACGTGCACCTGCCAGTCGGTGGACGAGCCCGTCCCCTGCACCAGCTCATTGACCGTCTGGGCGAAGGACTCGGGGTCCAGGGGCAGCGGCGCGACCGGGTATCCAAACCCGGCGACCGTCTCACCCAGCAGCAGCACGTGCAGCAGCTGGGCATCGGGGTGACTGCGCAACTCTTCGAGCACGATTCGCCCGCGATCCGACTCGACCTTCGGAGAGATGAGCACCAGCGGCGGCAGGTGATGGCCCCACGCAATCACCGCGTCGGCGGCGTTGGTGGCGAGCACCATTTCGTAACCTTCGCGCGCAAGCAGCCGCTTGACCTGGGCGATGGTGGCGAGGTCGTCGGCGACCAGAAGCAGCGGGGGGGGCATCTTCGGACAACATTCAGCTACAGCATTTGGCTCAGGTCCACATTGAGGATGCCGATTGCGTCAGGGTCCCCGGAAGGAAGAGCGCCACATCGCCCTCTTCGTGCTCGACCAGCTGGGCCTTCTTCGCCTCCAGGCTGGACCGGGCGAGGGTTCGCGAATCGACCAGGGCCCGCAGCAGCCGGCAGTGGGATTCCTTGGGCGAATGGATTCCGGTCACCAGCCCATGGGTCACGCGCAAGGCGTGGCGTTCTTCGATCACCAGGGAAGCGACGCCCGGGCCCGACGGGACCTGGCCCGTTTCGAGCGCCGCGCTCTCGAGGGCGCGCATCACGCTCGTCCCCACCGCCACCACCCGGCGGCCTTCGCGCACCGCACCATTGACCGCCGCCGCAGTCGAGGCGGGAATTTCGTAGCGCTCGGCCCAGGGAAGGCTCGAGTCGAGCTTTTGATCTCCGGTCGAGCTGAGCCCGGTCGCGTGGGTCAGGGCCTCGACCTGCACCGAGCGGCGGCGCAGTGCAAGCAGCAGGTCCCAGGAAAAAGGCCGGCCGGCCGAAGGGGTCTCGGCCGCCCACGGCCGAGAGGAATACACGTTCTGAAACGCCCAGAGGGGGTCGAGCTGGGTCCGGTAGGCATACTGAATCGGGCTTCCCTGGTCGTAGACGTGTTCCCAGACCCGGGCAGGCGGGGCGTCGAAGGCCAGAGTCACCGGCGAGGGGACAACGGCGAGACGGACGTAACCCCGGCGCCGAAGATCACCGCCTACCCACTCGAACCTTCGACGTCGAACAACCGCAGCTCGAGCGGCTGGCCCTGCGCGTCGCGGGCCGAAAGAGACGTCCCAGGCCCAGATTTCCCGGCTGGCCGGCATTCCCCGTGCGACGTGGACCCACCTCGAGTCCGGCTCGGCGAACCCCACCCTGTCGGGGCTGATCAAGGTCGCCAACGCGCTGCAGGTGTTCTTTGCGCCGGGCGCGCGGATGACCGGCGTTCCGCACACCGAGGGAACGCGCGAGTACCTGACCTGCGAGCGGGGGCAGGTCGAGCTGGTGGTGGCGGGCGAGCGGTGGCTCCTGGAAGCCGGAGACGTGGTGGTCTTCCGCGGCAATCAAAAGCACCAGTACTTCAACCCCGGCCGCCTCGAAGCGGTCGCGTACAGCGTGCTGGCGTTTGCGCCGGTCGCCAGCTGACGGCTACAGCATCGCTCCGGGGTCTACGTCGAGCACCACCTTGACCGACTGCGGAAGCTGGGGCAGCAACGCCTCGGCCGCGTCCAGAGGGGCGGTCAGCGACGCGTGGGTCGGGCCCTTGAGCACGATCTGCCAACGGGTCTTGCCCTTGATTCGGGCCAGCGGCGCCGGAGCCGGACCCAGCAGGCGGACCCCGACCGACGCCGGGGGAAGCGCCTGGGCCATCGCCTGCCCCAGCCGCCGGGCGGTGCTCGCCGTCACCGTCGGGTCTTCGCCCTCGAGGCGCACCATTGCCATTCGGGTGTACGGCGGCCAGCCGAGCACCTTGCGCCTTCGCAGCTCGTTCTGGGCAAAGCCTTCGAAGTCGCTGTGGAGCATCCGCGCCACCGCTTCGGATTCCGGGTGGTACGACTGAACGAGCACCCGGCCGGGGTCTTTGCCTCGGCCCGCGCGGCCGGCGACCTGGGTCAGCAGGTGAAAGGTGCGCTCGGCGGCGCGAAAGTCCGGCAGGGCCAGCGACGAATCGGCGAGCACCACGCAGACCAGGGTGACGCCGGGAAAGTCATGCCCCTTGGCCACCATTTGCGTCCCGACGAGGACGTCGATCTCGCGGCGCGCGAACGAGGCGAGCAGCTCGGTGAGCCGTTCGTTGTTGCTGGCGGCGTCGCGGTCCAGCCGGGCGACGCGCGCTCCGGGAAAGCTCGAGGCGACCTCGGCCTCGACCCGCTCGGTGCCGATTCCCAGCTGCAGCAGCGGGCCACTGCACTTCGGGCACGCCGAGGGAAGAAACTGCTGCCGGTTGCAGTAGTGGCACAGCAACCGCCGCGAGCTCAGATGGTGGGTCAGACAGACATCGCAGTCCTGGCACTTGAGGCTTTCCCCGCAGACTTCGCAGAGAACGAAGGTGCTGTGGCCGCGGCGATTGAGGAACAAGATCACCTGCTGGCCCTTCGCCAGCGTCTGCCCGATCGCCTCTTGAAGCGCGGCGGAAAGCACCGGCGGCTCTTGATCATGCTGCCGTGGGCGAGCCACCCGCAGGTCCACCAGGGCGATGGTGGGCATCGGTCGGTCATCGACCCGACGTTCGAGCGAGACGGTCTGGTACCGACCGCGGCGCACGTTTTCGAGCGTCTCGAGCGAAGGCGTCGCGCTGCCGAGCACGATCAGCGACCGGGTCTTCTGGGCCCGAACGACGGCGAGATCGCGGGCCTGGTACTTGAGCTTCTCGTCCTGCTTGAAGCTCGGGTCGTGCTCTTCATCGACGACCACGATCCCGAGGTTTGCGACCGGAGCCCAGATCGCGCTGCGCACTCCAATCGCGATCTTCACCGTGCCTTTGCGCAACAGCTGCCAATCGCGAAGTCGCTCGCGATCTTTGAGCGCCGAGTGGAGCACCGCGATTTGTGGACCAAAGCGGCTCTTGAACCGACCGACCAGCTGGGGAGTCAGCGCGATCTCGGGTACCAGAATCAACGCCCCCTTTCCCAGCTCGAGCGCGCGCTCGACCAGCCGCAAGTACACCTCGGTCTTTCCGCTGCCCGTCACCCCATGCAGCAAGAAGGTCGCAAAGCCGCCCAGCTCGAGCGCGGTGGTCAGGGTGGTCACCGCGGTCAACTGCTCGGGGGTGAGCTTTTCGGGCCGGCCCTGCTCGAGCCCGGCGCGGACTCCGTGGACGACTTCGTGCGAGTCGAGGGTGACCAGGCCTTTTTGGGCCAGCAGCTTCAATGTGGCCTTCGCTCCGGGAATGGCGTGCGCCACTTCTTCCACCAGCGCGCGGCCTCCGACGGCCAGCAGGTACGAGAGCGCGGCGTGCTGCGCCGGCGCGCGCGCCAGCAGGCCCAGGTCCGCACCGGGGACTGCCTGGGCCCACCAGATGAAATCGGGCGCGGCTTCTTTTCGATCGTCGTTCTTCGACAGCCCTGGAGGCATCGCTCCCCGCATCGCTTCGCCCAACGGGTAGCGGTAGTGCGACGAGGCGAAGCGCAGCAGCTCGACCAGTTCCGGGGTCAGTGCGGCGCTGTCTTCCAAAGGGCGTTCGATCGACTTGAGCCGCTTGACGACCTCGGGGCCCGGCTCGCCCGCCGGCGCGAGGAAGAAGCCGAGAATCGATTGTCGACCGAAAGGAATTCGCACCCGCTGGCCCGGCTGCAGGGTCCCGCGCAGGGCCTCGGGCACCCGGTAGGTAAATTCGCCGCGCACCGGCCGGCCGACCGCGACCCACGCCCAGGGGCTGTCGAGGGGAACGGACACCTAGCTCCGGCTGCCCGGCGCGCGCGTGATGTCCAGCCCCTGCCCCGCTCGCAGCTGCACTTGACTTGCGCCGCTCAGCTCGGGAACGAGGGTGACTCCGAAGTGGGGGCGCAAAGTGTGGGGGTGAGGGGCCACCGCGCACCGGATCCCGCCCACTTCAAGTGCGGCCCACGACTCTTCTTCGAAGGGGTCGGTGCCCTCGAGCACCAGGTGGGGTCCAAACAGCTCGAGGGTCACGCTCTTCGGCAGCTGCTGGTTCAACGCAGCCAGCGAGGAGGTGGTGGTCGCGAGCAACCGGCCGCTGGGCTGATGGTCTTCGAGGTGAACGCAGCGCACCGGGTGGACGAGCAGGCGGGTGAACCAGGCACTGGCGTCGGCGAGGGCGGTGGCGTCGAGCACGCACCTTTCCATCCGTGCGGCGCTCACCCACAGCGCGGGTCCTTTTGATTCGGCCGAGACCCGACTCAAGGTCCGCACGGCTTCTTCGGCCAGCGGGGCGCCGTCTTCGCAGACCACCTTGAAGCGGCGGTCTCCGGTCAGGCCCCGGGCCGACACGCTGCAGCTCTTGACGCGCACCCCACGGCAGCCTTCGACCGGATAAACGAGGATCGCCGCGATGCGAGGCATGCGCTTCGGCTCTAGCACGCGATTGTCTCGTTGAGCGCCCCGGTGACCGACTAGCGTCAGCGAGCAGAAACATCTGGCCGAGGTGCTCTTTGGATCGCGAAGCGATGAACCGGTTGCTGACCCTGGGCGCGCAAAATGGCGCGTCTGACATTCACTTTCGCCCCGGAGATCCCCCCAGCTACCGGGTCAACGGCCAGCTGCGCACTTTGAAAGGCGAGAAGCTGACCGCTGACGACACCCGAAAGATTTCACTCACGCTGATCACCGACCCCGAGCTGCAAAAAGAAATCGACCGGCTGCAGGAATTCGACGGCTCGTATTCCGTGCCGGGCATCTCGCGGTTCCGGGCCAACGTCTACCGACAGCGCGGTTCGCTGTCGGTGATCATGCGAATCATTCCCAGTGAGATTCCGACCATCGATTCGCTGGGGCTGCCCCAGGTGCTCAAGAAGATCGCCAGCTCAGAACGCGGCCTGGTGTTGGTCACCGGAGCGACCGGTTCGGGCAAGTCGTCTACCCTCGCCGCGATGATCGACCACATCAACCGCAACGAGGCGCTGCACATCTTGTCGATCGAAGACCCGATCGAGTTCCTCCACAAGAACATCAAGTCGTCGATCTCTCAGCGGGAAATCGGCACCGACACCGCCAGCTTCAGCATCGCGTTGCGCGCCGCGCTTCGACAGGACCCCGACGTGATTCTCGTCGGCGAGATGCGCGACACCGAGACCATCGACATCGCGCTCAAAGCCGCCGAGACCGGACATCTGGTCTTCAGCACCGTCCACACCACCGACGCGGCGAAGACCATCAGTCGGCTGGTCTCGGTCTTCCCGTCCGAAGAGCAGACGATGGTTCGGATCCGCTTGGCCGATTCACTGATGGCTTCTGTCTCTCAGCGGCTGTTGCCGAAGGCCGACGGCAAGGGGCGCGTCGTGGCGCTGGAAATCATGATTCAGACCCAGACCATTCGGGAATACATCCGGGCGGCGGACAAGACGATTGGACTCAAGGACGTGATTGAGAAGGGCCGGTCGAATTACGGAATGCAGTCGTTCGATCAGCACCTGAGCGAGCTCTACAAGTCAGGGGTGATCGGGCTCGAGATCGCGAAATCCAGCGCCAGCAATCCAGCCGACTTCGAGCGCGCGCTGAACTTTGAATAGCCCACGTTAAGGTGATCGCGTTTCCATGGCCCTGAAGCTCACCTACCTCGACCGGTCGCGACTGTGGGCCGACGTGCTGAACGTCGAAGGCGATCGGGTGTTCGTCGCCACCGGGGAGCAGCCCCGGGTGGGGGACATCGTCTCGATCGTCGTCAACGCCCCCGAGCTGACTTCCCCCCTGGATCTGACGGCGATCGTGCAGGGCCTGCGACCCGCGGCAGGAACGTTTCCCGCGGGGGTGTTCGTTCACATCGACGCGCCCTCGCTCGACCGCTGCCGCAGTGCCGTCGGGACGCCGCGCGACGCGGCCGTTCGGATCGCGGGCCGCAAAGAGCTGCGGGTCGATTGCGCGCTCTCGGTGAGAATTCTGAGCCCCCGCGCCAACGGCGAGTGCCTGGTGAAGAGCCTCTCGCCGACGGGGTTCACGCTCAAGGGTCCGGTGGCGCTCGCGGACGAGATGAACGTCAGCGTGATGATGACCCTGCCCGACGGGTTCGAGGCAGCGGTGTCAGGCCAGGTCATCTGGGTCCGACCGGAGCTGCAGTTGGCGGGGTTGAAGGTGACCCAGGTCAGCCCGTCGGTGGAAGCCCGCATTGGCGCGACGGTCAAGGCGTTGGCGATCAGTCCCCAGCCGGCGACGGGGATCACGATTGTGGTTGCTGACGATGACCCTTCGATTCTCGACTTTGCCTTTCGGGCGATCTCGAAAATCGGTCACCGGGTATTGCGCGCCGAGCGAGGAGACACCGCGCTGGCGCTGATCCGCCAGGAACGCCCCCGCCTGGTGATGCTCGACGTCTTGATGCCGGGGCTCGATGGCCTCGAGGTGTGCAAGGCGATGCGCTCGGACGAACACTTGAACCTCATTCCGGTGGTGCTGCTGTCGGCGATGGGAGAAGAGCGGCTCAAAGAGGCGGCGCAAGAGGCGGGCGCCAACGACTTCCTCACCAAGCCGATGCACCTCGACGCGCTGCGCACCCTGGTCGCGAAATATGTCGACTCGCCTCGTTCCGTACCCCGGCCCGGCTCGAGCTGAAGCGGGCGTCTACTTTTTGGGCGTGGGCTTCGGCCCGACGGGTTTGGCCGGGGAGGGCTTCGCGGCCACCGGCCTGGGGGCGACCGCCACCACCGCAGCCGGTTTCGCCGCGGCCGGCTTCGGGGGAAGCGCGAGCGCGGTCTTCTTTGCCGACAGCTCGGGAGTCAGCAAGATCTCGATTCGCCGGTTCTGCGCGCGACCGTTGGGCGTCGCGTTGGGCATCCGCGGGTGAAACTGCCCGTAGCCGGCAGCCAACAACCGCTGGGGAGGTACCCCACCGGCTTCCGAGAGCTGGCGAACGACGTTCACCGCGCGGGCGACCGACAGTTCCCAGTTGCTGGGGAACTGCTTGCGAAGCTCTTCGGAGTTGATCGGACTGTCGTCGGTGTGGCCTGAGACCTGAATCTGCTTGTCGTCGATGGTCTTCAGCACCGACCCCAGCCGGCCGAGCACTTCCTTCCCCCGCTCGGACAGCGCGGCCTCGCCCGAATCGAAGAGGATCTTGTCGACGAGGTCGACCTGAATCCGATCTCCGGCCTGGGTGAGTCGAATGTCGCCGTGACCGATTTCGGTCTTCAATTTTTCTTCCAGCGAGTCGTAGGTCGCCTTCAGATGCGCCAGCTCGGCCTCGGTCTGCTGCAGGTTGGCTTTCAGCTGCTCGGTGCTGGCGGCGAGCGCAACCTTCTCGAGCTCGAGGGCCTTGAGCCTTTCTTCCAGGCCCGCCTGCTCGGCCTGCGCCTTGGCCAGTCGATTGCCCGCTTCGTCGCGGGCGCGCTCGGCCCCGGCTGATTGCTGCAAGGCTTTCCAGGCCGCGTACCCCAGCGCCCCTGCTGCGGCGAGCGCAAGAATCATCAGGAACCACGGCGCGCGGGACGGCCGCAGGTAGCTCGCGTCGTACTCGGATCCGTCGCTCATGCGCCGTGGTTTAAGCCGCGAAGGCTGCGGGCCGCTACGTATGAGGCTGGCGTCAGATGCCCACATCCGGCGACTGACCGCGCCGAAAGGCTCAGGTCAGGCCGGGCAGCGGGCCGGTGATGTACTGCGGGTCGCCGAAAGTGGTGTGCGCCCCGCCGAAGCCCTGAAGCACCGACAGCAGCAAGTCGTTGTGCGGCCGCGCTACGTCGAATTTCACCACCCGCCCCATCTTCCATTTCGTCGCGTGGCCCGCGACCAGAAACGGCATGTCGGTGTGGGAGTGGATGTTGCCCTCGGACACTTCGCTGCCCCAGAGGACCAGCGAATTGTCGAGCAGGTTGCCGCCGCCTTCGGACGTACTCTTCAGCCGGCCGAGCAGATAGGCCAACTGCTCCGCCTGCCACCCATCGCGCCGGCCCAGGTCTTCACGCTGCGGATCCCCGTTCGACAGATGCGAGATGTTGTGGACGTCGGCAAACACATTGAGGAACGGGAGCGTGATGTGGTTCTTCGCGTCTGAAAACATCACCGTCGCGGTGCGGGTCAGATCGCACGACACCGCGAGCACGAGAAGATCCAACTGCAGCTTCGACACGTCGGGCATTGCCTTGTCGGTCGCAAACAAGACTTCCGGGGGTTGGGTCGCAGACTGGCACTGCAGCGGCAACGGGAGCGCGGTCAGCCGCAGCTCGAGCTGGCGCACCCGCTCGAGATGAAGGTCGAGCTGAACCCGATCTGCAAACGAGACCCGATTCTTGAGCAGGCCAAACTGTTCGCGCACCGCATCGAGCACCGACGTGCGGCGGCGGCGCAGCGGCGCGCCTTCGTCGTTCGGCATCGGGTTGATCGCGAACAGTCGGGCAAAAGTCTGGCGCGGATCATTGAGCGGAAGCAGCGGCGTTGCGGCGCCCGCGTAGCTCAGGCATCCGCTCACGTCGCGCTCGCCGGCGTTGATCCCCAGCTGAAGGCTGGCCACCCGCGCGCCTTCGCCCACGAGCTTCACCAATTCCTGGTCGAGCGAAATTCCGCTGGCCCAGCCGGCGGTGGTGCCGTCGTTTCCAGTAAAGCCGCCGGCCTCGATTTTCCGGCCGGTGAGCAGCCCGCCCAGGCCGCGCTGATGCTGTTCCCCCGCGCCTTCGATCGCGCACTTCAAGTCGAGCCCCTGCAGATACATCAGGTCCGACTTGTAGGGAGCCAGCGCCGTCTGGCTGCCGCCGAAGGTGAAATCGGTGCCGGTGACTGTCGGCTTCCACTTCGAGGTGTGCACCCCGTTGGGGTGGTAGAGGCTGATGAAGCGCTTCGGAGGCGCCGTCTGGGCGACCGACTCGAGCCAGGGCGTGGCGAAAGCCAACCCGCCGGCCGCCCGAAACAACGCGCGTCGGGTCAGCTTCACGGGTTGCCTCCCGAGCGGAACGCAAAAGAATCGGAACCGATGATCGCCAGCTGCAGCTCTTCGAAGCTGCCCTTGGACTCGAAGAAGCGCTGCTGCACTTTTTCCAGAGCGCAGGCATCGCTCTCGGCTTCGACCCGGCCCAGCGCCCAGCGGTACCACTGGGCCGAGAGGCAGTCGTGGACCTGCTTGCTCTGCGAGAGCTTCGCGGCCAGCTCGCCCACCCCATTGAAAGTCGTCCGCAGGGCAGCGTCCCGGGTGGCGACGATCGCTCCGCTGCTGTCGATGGGCTTGTTCTCTTCGGTGTCGCGCCACACTCCCATTCCATCGAAGTGCTCGAACCCGAAGCCCATCGGGTCGATGCGCTCGTGGCAGCCGCTGCAGCCGGGGTTGCCGCCGTGAACGCTGAAGCGCTCGCGGGTGGTCGAGCCGGGCTTCGGCACCGGAGGAGTAATCACCACATCGGCTGGAGGCAGCGGCAACGGCTGGCACAGCAGGCGATCAAAGACGAAGACGCCCCGCCGAACCGGAGAGCTCTGGTTCGGACCCGCCAAACGCGCGAGCAGGCCGGGCTGGGCGAGCACTCCGCTTCGGGCGGGCGAGGCCAGGGTGACCCGCTGGAACTCAGGCGAGAGGTTGGGTGAGTACATCGTCATCGTGCTGTCGACGTACAGCGCCGGAGTCGAGAGCAGATCCTGCAGCGTCGAGCCGGGCCGGGTGATTTCGCCGAAGTAGAGCTCCATCGAACGGCGCCACGACGTCTGAAGTTTCGGGGTCCAGGCCGGGTAGACCGCGAGGTCCTTTTCCACCCGGGCCAGCGCATCGAGGGCGAAGAAGCGACTGAAGAACGCGGTCGCTGCGGCCTGCGCGCGCGGCGAGGCGAGCATCCGGCGCGCCTGGACCTCAATGGCTGACGGAAGCTCGAGCCCCCCGTTCTCGGCCGCGGCGAGCAGCTCTTCATCGGGCATCGAGCCCCACAAGAAGTACGAGAGCTTCGAGGCCAGCTCGGTGGCTGGCAGGCGTCCGGGAGCTCCGGGGACCGCCGCGCGCACGCCGACTTCAGGGCGATAGAGGAACTGGGGCGACTGGAGAAAGACGGTCAGCGTCTGTTCCAACGCGGGTTCGAAGCCATCGCGCATCAGCACGGTCGTGAACAGCTTGGTGAAGGCCGATCGTTCTTCGGCGGTCAGGGCCCGGCGAAACGCGCGGCGACCGAAGCGCTCGACGAACTTTTCACCACACGCGAGGTCTTCGTTGGCACAGCTGACCAGGGTCGCCTTGCGCTCTTTGACCGCTCGGGCCGCTGCGTCCTCGGCCAGCTCGAAGGAAGCTGCGACCCAGGTGTCGTTGGCGCTGTTGAGCCGGGCGTTGTTGTCGAACCCATAGACCAGCGGCTCGGGAGGCAGGCGCGCCGCGGCCGGCCGGCTCACATCGCCCAACAAATCTTCCATCGTCCGATCGAGCTCAGCGCGGGTGAGCAGCCGAAACGGCATCGCGTCGGCCGTCGTCGCCGCGCAGACCGGGCCGGCGGGCGCGGGGGTCACCGGTCGACAGGCAGTCAGCGGCAGCAACAACAGAAGGGCGAACCGTCGGGACAAGGCCGGACGCTCCCACACCCGCCGGCCCGTCTCAACCAGCCGACGGGCTAAAAGAGCGCGTCGTCCAATTTGGCTTTCGTCTCGCCCTTGAGGGTCGTCAGCCGCAGCACCGGCTCGACCCCCTTGTTGACCAACACCTGCCGTGGAAACGACTGGCCAGTGGCCTGCGAGGTGTAGTCGAAGAAGTGCACGTCCCAGGCAAGCTGCTTGTCGTCGACGAAGCGGACGCGGGCCGGGTTGAAGTGGTCTTTGAAGATCCACAGCTGCGGGGCCCCGTCGGTCACGTCGCCCAGCACGTACGCAACGGTGCCACGAAACCGACCCAGCGAGGTCACGCGGGTGTTGACCTTCAGCGTCGCCAGGTGCCGTTCGACGGCGGCGCGCGATTCGCCTTCGCCGGCGCTTCGCAGCGCGAGCAGGGCACAGACTTCGTCGACCGCGACCTGAAGGGCTGGAAGTTGTGGTCCTTCATTGCGGCGCTTCCCGTTGCTGGACACGGCGGCGATCGATTTGGTGCTCTCGGTGGAAGACAGCTCGAGTCGGCAGCGGCCCGGAAAGCGAATCGCCGCGGTGAAGTTGAGCATCAGCTCTCCGCTTTGCCATTCGATGCCCATCAGGGTCGCGACTTCTCGGGCCGACGCGGGGCCGATGGCGGCGCTGCCTTCGACCCGCAGCGCGTTGAGGCTCAGCTCGTCCCGGCCCTCGGCCATGCGCCGCAGAATGCTGACGGTGGGCAGCACGTAGGCGGCCACCAGTCCCACCAGCGCCCATTTGAGTCCGGCGATCACTTCGAGCTGCCTTCTTTCGCGACGACCGCACGCATGTAGTCGAGCAGCCCGCCCCGCAGATCGGGCCGCTTCATCGCGAAGGCGATGTTGGCGATCAGGTACCCGACCTTGTCGCCTGCGTCGTGGCGGATTCCGTCGAAGCGGTAGCCGATCAACCCGTCGGAGGCCTGCAGCGTGGCGAGCGCGTCGGTGAGCTGGATCTCTCCGCCCACGCCGCGCTCGGTCTTTTCGAGGATCCCGAAGATCTTCGGCGGCAGGACGTAGCGCCCGA
>JAYVCD010000335.1:0-16093 GCA_043750125.1 Archangiaceae bacterium
GACAAGAACTCAAGAAGCGGTAGTCTGATTGTTCAACTTGGGGTGGATCAGTTTCACGCCGCCCAGGTGGATCAGTTTCAGAGCGGCCGGATCAGCCCCCTTGTCGAAGGACTCCCCGTCGGGGAAAGCGATCGTAAACCCCACCACCGTCGCTACCCTTTTGATCGCAGCCCGCACCGCATTGAGCCGAACCGTGTTTCGGCCGCGTCCAGCCGGTACCGCTGGCACAACAAAATCAGCGTCCTCCGACATTCTGAAAAACCCGAGGTCCGCCTTGCTCAAAAGCGTTCCGCCTTTGAGGAGCAGCTCATTGCCGCGGTCGTCGCCCAGGGCCCATAGCAATCGCGTGAGATAAAAGTCCTTCTCGACCAGGTCTGGTCCGACGCCCGCGATGACACCCGCTTCACTGCAGATGTCAGTGAGCAGTTGGCGATCTGGAAGCGGCGGCAAGGCGATTGTCACTTGTCATTCTCGACTACGTTCCATCGATTATTGAGCGTTCCTTTTCGTTCACCGCCCGCGATCATCGAGAGCACCGACTTAGTTCCCGCGGCCTTTTTCTTGAGTCGGCTAAGCGAGCGCGCCGACGAACCTGAACGCTCAAGCAAGACACCCACCCGTTGGCAAGTGCTCAGCCGTCCCGCGCGAATCGCGTAGTCGACAAGGCGTTTGCGATTGGCCCGCGGCAGACCCTCTTTGAAGAACACCAAGGAGCGCCTGATACCGCCAGCCAGTCGAGGATAATCGAGGATGTCGAGCAACGTCCGCTCGAGGTCGCTGATGTTGATGTTGATGTTTTCGATGACCTTCTTGTCGATGCCCCAGGTCATCCGATCTCGATCAACAACATGGAAGATCAGCTTCGCTGCACCGAGCTGGCGAGTTGGACGAGATCGGGCCACGAAGGCGTCGAGCACAGAGCCGAAACGCTGTGTCGACAGGCCATGGTGACTCAGTGCCCAAAGCCCGCCGAGATAATAGGGCTCTCGTTGCAACAGCTCCGCTGCGAGCGTCGGCGGGGTTGGTGACGTCCGACGGAGCAGCAATCGAAACGGTCGAACGAGATAAATCCCCTTCTCGAGGCGCTCTAAGACTCTTTTGCGAGTCAACGATTTGACGATGTCTTTCGCTACCTTGGGGCCTACTCGAGACCTGATCTCTTGCAAGGTGACGACGGTGCGCCTCTCGCGTTCCCACTCCGAGAAGAGCGCTACTTCTCGCCTTGAGAGGGCCGTGCTGTAGATTGCTAGCGATTTGGGGGTGATATCTTCCACTTTGAGATGGGTAATCTACAGCATCTCAACGGCCTGCCGCCCTGGAGGCCTCAAAGAGGAAGTCGCACCGCACGCAAGTGTTCGGACATAGGTGATTTTCGTGATTGACATCCGGTTCTCAAGCGAAAGTAAGAGCCCGCTCGGACGCAGACCAATCACGTCGCGTCCCGGTTGAATGCCTGCTGAAAAGTCTAAAGCCCCCTCGGTAACGACCGAGAGGGCTTCAGGTTCCAGCAGTTGCGGGGGCGCGATTAAGCGATTTCCGAGTACTCGTCCCATTTCGGGGGCTGATTCCGCTTGGGATGCCACCAGGCGCCGAAATCTGAAGCAAGCTGCGCACAGGACCCGCAGTTTGACCAAGCCACTACCTGAAGCGTCTGCCCCATAAGTTCCGACGTCACTCAAGCCACCTCCAATAAGCCCTACGCGTTTCACCCCTGGCGCGCGAAATTTGGCGCCTTGCGGCTAGCCGCGGTATCGAGCAACCAGCGCATCAGCGCAGCGCTTGCAGTCGACTTCGAAACCACCAACTCGAGGTCGGCTCCAGCGTTGTCTCGAGCAAGCTCTGAGAGGGTGACAGTCAGAGGGGACTGCGGCCCATCGTGGTGGAGAGGAGGCTTTTTCCCCTCGGTGGCACAACCTGAGAACACTGCCAGAGCGGCGCGGACGAACAGGGATTTTCTTCAGTGCCGCAGCGAAGGAGCGTCGAGCATGGACCGCACTGTGAGCAAGCTGTTCACCCTGAGGTTGGTTGTGGGCCAGGGAAGGTCTGACCTCAACGGTACACGCGGCTGTACCAATCGGTTCACCGCGCGACCCCTGATCGCGGGTGCAGATCCGGTTCTCCCTCGGTGGGAAGCGTGGCTTGAAGGTTGCTCAAGCTGCCGACCAAGGAGATTTCTCGATGCGCGTGTTGGAAAAATTCGGGGTCACAGCACTGGTGGTGATTTCAGCATCGTGCTCGAAGAAGCTCGACGGGCCAACTCCTTCGGTGAACGGGGTCTCTCCTCCGGCGATTTGCCAGGTCCAGCTCACCTCCACGGTCGAGCTGTCGGGCGCCGGGCTCTCGCCGCTCCTCACCGGGGCGTTGAAGAACTCGCAGCTCGAGCTGCCGACGGTGTCGCTGGTTCGCGCACAGGACCTCACTGGCGCCGCCACCACCGATGCGGCGGTCTTCGTTCCCGATGACCCCCTCGCACCCGAGAAGAGCAAGGTCCGCTGGTTGAGCCAGGAGAAGATGAGCCTCCAGCTCGAGCCAGCCCTTGCGCTGGTGCCGGGCCTTTACGACATCAACGTCGCCAACCCGAACGGCAAGACCGGTACTTTCGCGGCGAGCCTGTTGGCGGTCCCTCCCCCGAGCCTCACCAAAATCTCGCCTGACATCCTCTGCGGGGACAAAGACAACCTCGTCGAACTCACCGGCGACTTCTTCATCAAGGGCAGCGGCTCCCAGCCGATGGTGAGCTTTGACGACAAGCAGCTGATGCCCGCCTCGATGTCTGACTGCCGCACGCTTCCGGGGACCGCCGGGCTTCAGGCCTGCAAGACGCTCACGGTTTCGGTGCCCAGCAAGACCCTGGCGTTCGGCGCGCACGCAGTGTCGGTGGTCAATCCCGCTCCGGTCGGTTGCGCTTCGACCGAGAAGGTGACGCTCACGCTGACCCCTGAGCCGACGCTAAGCAGCGTGGTGCCCGACCTCGTCTGCACCGCCGAGGCGGACACCACGCTCACCGTCACCGGCACCGGCTTTCTGACCATCGACGGGGTGATGCCGAAGCTCACCTTGAGCGGGGGCAGCACGACGACGTTGCCTGCCACCGCAAGCAACTGCTCCCCCGTGCCGGGTCCGCTCGAGACGGTGCAGACCTGCACCACCCTGATCGTCACGCTGCCGAAGAGCGCGCTGTCCGCTGGCGCTTTTCTCGCAACCGTAGGCAACCCCGCGCCCGCCGACTGCTCGACGCGCGAGACGATCAAATTTCAGGTCGTCGCACCCCCGACGGTGGTTTCGGTCCTGCCCGACATTGCCTGCGCGGAAGAAGGCATCGTCAACGTCACCCTCACCGGGAGCGGGTTTCTGACCATCGGGGGCGCTGTCCCTTCCGTCTCGGTCGGCACCCTGGTGCTGGTGCCGTCGGCTTCGGGCTGTACTGCGCTCACGGGGAGCACCCAATTGGCGCAGACCTGCACCAGCCTCTCGGTCAGCGTGCCTCAGGCAACCGCCGCCGGCGTCTACCCGGTGACGGTCAAGAACCCTGCGCCCGCTGGGTGCTCGAGCGGGTCGTCGATCTCATTGACCCTCTTTGGAAAGCCGCAAATTGTCTCGGTCGCTCCACTCGCGGTCTGCACCCAGTCGGCGGATAAAACCGTGCTGATCACCGGTTCCGGCTTCGTCACGGTCGGCGCGGCGGTGCCGACGGTGAAAGTCGGCGGGCTCACTTACGTTCCGACTGCGGGAGGCTGTACTCCCGTGACTGGCGCCACCGAGGTGGTCCAGGTCTGCACGTCGCTGACCGTCAGCATTGCCACCGGAACCCAGCCCGTCGGTACCCAGCCGGTGGTGGTCACCAACCCCGTGCCGGTGGGCTGCTCGTCGGTCGGAACCGGGAGCTTGAAAATTACGCCGCCTCCGACGTTGACCAGCGCGGCGCCGACGACTCTTTGCCGTGGCGGTGGAACGTTGAGCCTTGCTGGAACCAACTTCGCCGCCGGAGCCACTGTGAAGTTGGGAACAGTCAACGCCACATCGGTGACGGTGACGAATGCCACGACGGCGATCGCCAACCTCCCCGGCGGCTTGCCCACCGGAACCTTCCAGGTCGCGCTGTCGAATGCCGACGGTTGTGCCGCGACCCTCGCAACCAGCGTCACGGTCATCCCCGGCCCGGCGATCTTCTTCGTCGACCCGAGCGTCGTCTACAACGGCATCAGCGTGCAGGGCGCCGTGTACGGCACCGGCTTCACCGGCGCGGTGCAGTCGGTCTCCCTGATTCCCTCTGGGGGCGGAACCTCAATTCCGCTCACCTTCACCGTCAATGCGGGCCTGCCCAACCAGGTTCAGGTGATTGTCCCGAAGGCGATCGCGGCTGGCGTCTATGACATGCAGTTACAAGACACCACCACCTGCGGCGCCCGCCTCGCCAATGCGGTGACGGTGGTCAGCACGACCACGCTTGTCCTGGGAACTCCTCCGATCGTCCCTGCTTTTGGGTGGACCAGTCAGAGCACGGGGGTGACCATCCTTGCGGCCGCAGCGGCCACCGGATTTGTTGCGGTCCCGCGGGTCTACTTGAACCCCAGCACGCCTGGGCCGACGAGCGTGGCGACCGTGCTCGGTGCGGTCTCTTTCAACGACGCGACCCACTTGAGCGCGGTGGTGCGCTCGGGCCTCCCGGTCGACACCTACGATTTGATCGTGGTCAACCCCGACGGAAAGGTGGGGTACGCGCCCTCCGCGTACCGGGTGACCGCGCTGAAGCCTCCGACGATCAGCGATCTGTCGCCAGGCTCGGTAACGAATACCAACCCCCAGTCCTTCGACGTCGTCGGCGCCGACTTTCGCACCCCATCGGTGACGCTCAGTTGTGTCGACAGCGCCGGCGTGCCGCTGGCAGTGAATCCGTCGGCCACACTCAGCAGCCCGTCGGCGACGAAGGTGACGGTGACCTTCAACGCCTCGCTTGCCGGAGCGGCATGCGTCGTGCGCCTCACCGATGGCGACAACAACACCTTCGCTGACTTCGCGGCGCTGGTGATCACCAACCCAGCGGGAAACCTCTCTACTGCGACCGCAGGCCCGAGCCTGATCACCGCCCGCCGCGCGCCGGCGGTTCTGGGAGGCGATGCCACCAGTGCTGCGCGCTTCCTTCACGTGATCGCGGGTGACGACGGCGCCACCACCGCGTTCGATGCGGTCGAGAGCTCGTCGCTCTCGCTGCTCGGGATTCCTTCTGCATTCTTCATTCAGCGCACCCGGCTCACCCAGGCCCGCGCTTTCGCCGGTGGGGTGCGAATCGGGCGCTGGCTGTACGTCGCGGGTGGTTCAGCCGCTGGCGTCGCGAAGAATACGGCAGAGCGGGCGATCGTTCTCAACCCGGATCAGCGTGAAGAAATCGCCGACCTGAACCTGGACATCAGCGAGGTGGGTGGCGTCGGTCCGGGCCTCTGGTACTACCGGGTTGCAGCGGTGATGAACGCCAGTGATCCGTTCAACCCCGGCGGTGAGAACCTCGCGGCGGATCCGTTCCCGGTCCAGCTGCCCACCCTCATCGGGCAGAAGGTGAACGTGACGGTGAAGTGGAAGAGTGATCCAAACGCGGCGAAATACCGCGTCTACCGCAGCCCGTTGGCGGGAGCGACCGTCGGCACCGAGCAGGTCATTGGCGAAGTAACAGCGCCGCTCACCAGCTTCCAGGACACCGGGCTGACGCCGATCAACCCTGAGAACCCGCTACCCATCGGCTCGTTGGGCAAATGGCAGTTGCTCAGCCCGACCCTGGCGCTCGCCCGGGAAGGAGCAGGAGTTGCCTGGGGGCTCGACCCGGTGACGGCGACCAAAGCGTACCTCTACGTCCTCGGCGGCCGGCAGAACGTGACCACCGTCAGCAAGACCTACGAGTTCATCGACATCACCCTCAACCCCGATGGCTCGCAGACGGTGGGCCCGGTTTTCACCACCGGCACCACCCAGCTGGCAGCCGCCCGATGGCAGCTGTCCGCCAGCCGAGCGGGCCACGACCTGTCGTCGAGGATTCCCGCAGGTCAGACTTACATCTATGCCCAGAGCGGAACAGCGGCCGACGGGACCAATGTCATCAACAACACAGAGGCGGCCCTGGTCGCGGCAGGGGGGCAGCTGGGGACATTTATCGCGCTGCCGACCAGTCAAAGTCGTGCCGGGTACGTGAGCATCGTCGCCGGCAACTTTGTCTTCGGCTTTGGAGGGAGCAACGCAATGCCCGACACCAGTATTCGCGGTGGGGAAATCTGCGGGCCAGGCGTTAACGGCTGCAACACCAACCCGACTCCGCCCTTCGTGATCAACTTCAACGCGGGCCAGACGATGCTGATGCCGCGCTACCTGACGGCAGGCACCCTCTCCGGTGCGTACATCTACGTCGCCGGCGGGGTGACGACCGCCAGCCCGCTCACCCTCACCAAAACCACCGAATACCGCCTCTGGTAGCAGCGAAGGAGACCACCACTTGAAATCACCATTCGCCGCAATGCTGTTGCTCGCAGGGCTTGCCACCGCGCAGGAGAGCGTCACAGCCCCTGCTGAGACTCCACTCCCCGTCCAGGCCAAAGCCCCCTCGTTGGAAATCTCGCTCAAGGCCGGGGGTCACTTCCCACAGGTTCTGAGCAAGCTCGGACTGAGCTTCGATACGTCGATCAACGTCGGGTTCGCGCCGTTCAGTGGCCACCAGCTCCAGTTTTTCATTGGGCTGGGTTACAGCCAGCCTGGGCAGACGGTCGCAGCCAGCGACTCTCGGCTCGGAGCTTCCGGCTCCGATTACACCTCGACGATGGTGATGAGGGATCTGTCGACCTCGTTGGGGACAAAGTACTTCTTCGTTCCCCCCAGCCACTTCCTCGTGCCGTACGCCGGCCTCGGTCTTCGCGTTCATTTCCTTCGCGCCGACGTGCAGGGAACCGGAGGGGCTGACTTCGGCAAGTACAGGGAGACGGACACCCGCTTCGGGGGCCTGGTCTTCGCGGGCGCCGGGCTGCACCTGGGCCCCGGGTTGCTGCTGGCAGAGTTGACGTTCGACTATTCGCCGATCGGCCAGCGCGTCACCGGCGAGGCGAACGTCGGTGCCCTCGCGGTGGTGCTGGGGTACGGGCTGTTGTTGTTTTGACCCTGGCGATCTACGTCTCTTCGTCCGGCGCACCCAGGCTGGCCAGGCGGGAATAGAGCGTTCGTCGGGTGACCCCCAACAGCCGCGCGGCGGCGCTCTTGTTTCCTCCGGCTCGCGAGAGGGCGGCCGCTACCAAATCGCGTTCGAACGCCTCGAGGTTGAAGCCCTCTACCAGCAGTGCATCGGCGGTTGGGCCCGAGCGGGTCTGAGGCGCGGGCTCGATCCAGGCTTTCCCGACCGGCTCTTCTCCTGCCAGCAACAATGCCCGCTCGAGGGTGTTGAACAGCTCGCGCACGTTTCCGGGCCAGGACAGCCCGGCGAGGCGTTCGCGCGCTTCGACGGTCACCTTCTCGAGCGGAAGCCCCCGCGCTTCGAGGAAGGAGTTGATCAAGGCGGCGATGTCTTCGCGGCGCCCACGCAGCGCGGGGACGGTGAGTCCGAAGACGTTGAGGCGGTAGAAAAAATCCTCCCGAAACGCGCCCGCTTTCACCGCCGCGGTCAGATCCCGGTTGGTGGCCGCGACGATCCGAACATTGACCTTGCGGGTTTCGGAGCTCCCCAGCGGCGAGAACTCCCTTTCTTGAAGAAAGCGAAGCAGCTTCACTTGGGTCGAAAGGGACAGCTCGCCAATCTCGTCAAGAAACAACGTGCCGCCGTCGGCGCCCTCGAGGTGGCCGGTCCGCGCCCGGTCTGCGCCGGTGAAAGCTCCCCGGACGTGGCCGAACAATTCGCTCTCGAGCAGTGACTCGGGCAGCGCCGAGCAATGTAACTCGACCAGCGGCCCCCCGGCCCTCGGGCTGCTGAAGTGGATGAAGCGCGCGAGCTGGCTCTTGCCGGTGCCGCTCTCTCCGAGAAGGAGCACCGACGCCTCGGTCGCTGCGGCCTTTCTGGCTGCAACGAGCACCGCGCCCATCGCCGGACTCCTGGCCACCAGCGTCGGCGCGAGCCGTTCGAGCAGTTGGGCGTTGACCTTCTGCGCACGGCGCTGATCGGCGAGCCTAGCGACCCTCAGCCGCAGCTCATCAAAGGAGAAGGGCTTGATCAGGTAGTCGGCCGCTCCGGCCTTCATCGCCGCGACCGCGCTCTCTGCCGAGGCGTAGGCGGTCATCAACACCACCTCGGTCGGAGGGCTCGTCGCGCGCGCCGCCGCGAGCACCTGCATCCCGTCGACTTCCGGCATCTTCAGATCGGTGACCACCATGTCCCACCCGCTGGTGGCGAGCTCCACCAGGGCTTGCCGCCCACTGCCGACGAGCTTGACCGTGTGGCCAGCGCCCGCGAGCGCCTCGGCGACCAGCTTGCCGAGCTTGGGTTCATCGTCAGCAACCAGGACGCGAATCACCACCGAATTCTAGCTTCGTTCCGGCGGTGAGCTGGCCGGTTTCGTACAGCGGGGTGTCCCGAACGGTACGCCCCGCGCAGGTTTGAGCCCGGCCTTCGAGGCAGCGGGCGCGGCACATCGAATGCTGGGGATCCCCCCATGCGCATCGCTCTTGCTCTTGGCATTCTGGTCACCGTTGCGACTGTCAATTGTGGCAGCCCCAAACCCCCAAGCTGCAGCGGGGCCTGCGGCTGCGTGGGCAACGACTGCAGTTGCACCGCGGGCGGAACCTGCTCTTTCGGCCCCACCAGCGCCGACGGTGGCGTGGTGATCGATGGCGGCGGGATCCTGCCCTCGGATGTCACCTTCGACTGCAACAAGAACAACACCTGCAACGTCACCTGTGGATCCAACTGCACGTCCAATTGCGCCAACAGCACGACTTGCAACGGCTCTTGCGGATCGAACTGCACCACTCAATGCGAAGCGAAGAGCACCTGCACCCAGAGCATCGGCGACAACTCGACCGCGAAGTGTGAGGGGACCAGCACCTGCAACGTGAGCACCGGGGCCGGCTCTACGGTGACCTGTGGCGGAGGCAGCATCTGCGACGTCACCCTCCAGCCCTCATCCCGACTCGATTGCACCGGGACCAGTGTCTGCAATGTGGCCTGCGCCGATGGCGGCTGCACGGTGAACTGTTCCGGGGATGCAAAGTGCACCTGCTCGACGGTCGGCTGCACGCTCAACTGTGGGGGCGGCGCCGATGGGGGCGGGGGAGGCAAACCGGCGATCACCTGCAACGGCAAGCTCACCTGCTCGCGGTCAGGGCAGTGCCCTTAGGGAGCGCGACCTCAAAGGTGGCTCCCTTCCCCGAGTCGAAACCAACTAGCGTTCCTCCGTGTTGTTCGACAAACCTGCGGGAGAGCGCCAGCCCCAGGCCGGTCCCTCCCGCGCGACCGGTGAAGAACGGTTCGAAGAGCCGTGCCGCAATTTCGGGCGAGATGCCAGGACCCTCGTCGGCGATCGCCACCTTCACCCCTTGCGCTTCGAGCAGCCCGGTCACCCGCACTGTCCCAGTCGGTGCCGCCTGGATTGCGTTCTGGAGGATGTTGAAGAACACCTGTCGAAGCCGGGCGGCATCGGCCTGGATCTCCGGCAACTGTGGGCAGGCAAGCTCGATTCGCGTGGTGGGCGAAGTGGCGCGGGCCGCGTCCACCGTCTCGCGCAGCAGGCCCTCGAGAGTCACCGGACCCATCAGCAGCGCCCGGGCCGCGGACAGGTCGAGCAGATCTTCGGTCAGCCTCTTCAGCCGGGCGACCTCGGACAGGACGTCAGTCAGTGCGGCCTGGTCGCGCTCGGTCAAATTTGGCCCGGAGCGCTCTTGCATCAACTCCACCGTGCCTCGAATCACGCCGAGTGGATTTCGAATCTCATGCGCGGCGGCGGCAGCAATTTGAGTGAGCAACTCGGCACGGCCGGCGCGGGCGAGGGCCAGTTGACGGGCGCGTTCGGTGCGAACCTGGCGGGTGGCCACGATCGCCAACGCGCCGGCGCCGAGAATCGACAGCAGGACTGAGATCGCAAGCGCACGCCCCAACAACTGGGACGAAGCGCCCGCGAAGCCAGCCCCTGCTTCGAGCCCGAGCACCGCGATGATTGCCCCTTCGGCTCGCACCGGAAAGTAGCCGGTCCGAATGGCCACCCGTTCGACCTCGTAGGAGCTTCCAATCGATGGTGAACCCGCAAACGCCGCTGCGACCCGCTCGGGGTCGATTCGGAGCAGATCTGCCGACTGGCCGATCGGCCCATTGGTGTCGGCCAGCACCCGAAGCTGCCGATCGACAAGGAAAGCCCCATCAAGGCTCTCTGCACCCATCAGCGCCCGCAACCGCTCGGGGTCCGGCGCGGTGCCGATCAGGAGCGCTGCGGCCGTACCGGCGCCGGTCAGTCGCTGATCGAGCATCGTCGACACGGCGCGGTTGGCCTCGAAGTAAAAGAAGACGGTCGCCAGCAGTGCTCCCGCGAGGGCGAGCGCGGCGGTGAGCAGCGGCAGCGGAATTCTTGCTCTCACCACACCCCCCATCCGAGCCGAATACCCGCCGAGCCACTGACTCGGGTGTAACTCAAGGCTGCGACGTTGGCGAAGACCTCGCGGTCTTCAACCAGCGCGAACAGGGCGAGGTTTTGAGTCAGCTCGAAGTCGGCCCGCAGCTGGCCGTCGAGTTGGAGCTCGGCGCGAGCGACGCCGAGGTCGGCATCCACCGCATCGTAGTTTCGGACGCGCGCGCCAGCAGCCAGGGACAACTCCCACCGGGCGCCGGGCCGCACGGTCCACCGCAGCTCTGCGCCCGGCTCGACCGAGGCCCGCTCAACCGCGACCGCCAGACTGCGGATGAGCAAACCCGACAGTTCGAGGGTGTGGGCTCCGAGCCGAATCGCGACCGCGAGCCGAGCCGAGTGGCGAAAGCCGGTGTAGCCCTGCGCCTCGATTCGCTGCAGCGCGTCGTAGCCCAGGACGTACTCCGCGCTCACCGCGAAGCGATCAATGGCCAACAGCAACCGCGCGGTGCCGCGATTGCGCAGCAGCCAGGGCGTGGCGCCGACGCTGATGAAGTCGACGCCATAGTCGAGCGACGCCCATGTCCGCTGAGTCGCCAGCTGCCAGCCGACCGATCCGGTGCCCAGGCCAACGTCCGATTGCGCGAGCCGGACGTACTTTCGATAGCCGCCCCCGACCGACAGAAACGGCCCGTTGGTTCCCCACGGGTGTAGGTGCGCGCCCACCGTGGCCGCACCGAAGCCGTCGTTCCCCCCACCGGGCAAGGCGGTCGCATAGGCCAGCTGGGTTGCATTCGAGTCGTACCCCCCTTCGATAGAGCCTTCGATCTTCAACCGTTGATGGGTGTCGACAGTCGCCAGCAGCTCCGCCGCAAGACTGCGCAGCCCCTCGGTGGGCCCCTGGGCGGCTGCATGAAGCTTTTGAGCCGCATGGGGGTCGTCCCCACGGCGAAGCGCGACCAACCCGAGGTACAAGTCGGCGGTGCCCTGGAGCTCGGGCATGGCGTGGGCTGCCTCTAGAGCGGTGATGGCACTGGCATCGTCGCCCAGTTCGTAATCACAGATGCCCTCGAGGAGCGCGGCGGCAGTGGTCTCGGTGCCTGATCGGGCCGCCTGCATCCGGGGAAGGGCCGCGTGACAGTCTCCAGCCTTAAAGCGTTCGAGTCCCGCTTCGAAGTCCAACCGCGCTTGTGCCTCACCGCACACCCGGCTCAGAGCGAGGTCGCAGACTCCTCCTGGAATGCTGAGCGCGGCGGCACTGCGCCATGCAGCAGCGGCTGCAGTCAGGGCCCCGAGCCGCTCTTCCTCCTGGGCAACGGCGGCATAGACGGCGGCCAGCGCTTCGTCTGGATCCGTGCGGTCGATGGCGTCACATCCAGCGGCGGCAAGGAGCACCTGCAGGACCGCGCCAATCACGGACGGGCGGACCCCGCATCAACCGCAGCGTCGCGGCGTCCGGCCTCTGCCTCTCGCCAACGATCAGCGCGGAGGGAAGCGAGCGCCGCTGCCTCACGTGAAAAGAGCAGAGCAAGGGTCGGACGCGCCCGCTGGGTCTGCTCGGCCGCTCGAGTCAGCAGCGCGTCAATGGCGGCCCGCGGGGGGGCAGCTGAGAGCAGGACGCGGGCTTCGACGCTCAGCCGTCTCGCCTGTTCAGAGATTTTAGGGCCGGAGACTTTTGACGCCCGTTCGAACGATTCCGCAGCGCAAACGACCAACTGGGTGTCGGAACAGGCAATGCCGCGGTAGTAGAGGAAGAGCGCGTCTGCCGATTCAGGGGCGACCCGCTGCGCGCTCTCAAAGGCTTCAAGAGCATCGAGGTTTCGTCCTGCGCGGGTCAGCGCCGCCGCGATGTACCAGGGGCATTCGTGGCCGGCCCCCAGAGCCGCCGCGACCTTGAACTCGACCACCGCTTCTTCGTACCGGCCCGCGCGGAAATGAGCCGCACCAGCCCGGAGGTGGTGCTCGCCTTCATCACCGGTTGCGGGCGCCGCGAGCCACACGCTGAGCAGCGCGACCGTCGCGCGCATGAAGGTGCGAAGCACGACGCGGATTCTATTAGGGTTTTGGGGGCGGTGGTCGCGGAGGTTTGGTGCCGCGAGAATTTTTCTTCGCTTCTTCCGCCTTCGCCTGCCCCACGGCCGACTGCCCCGCGTTCCCTAGGTTGTCGTGGGCCTCGCGCGCTGCGGCAGGCAGCCGGGCGAGCGCCTCGCTCCGGGAACGAATCGCTGCGTCGTGGGCGTGAAGCCGCCCGGACTCGTTGGCCTGGGACGGAAGGCTTGACTCCTTGCCGTCGACGACCGGAAAGCTCAGCGGTCGAGAGGGCAGGGGCGCCTTGTCCTCGAGAGCGGCCCGGACCTCTGCGTGAGCGTTCGCTTGCGCCGAAGCGGCGGTCGCAAGGAAAACGCACAGAAAGGCTTCGAGGGGCAACATCGCATCGGAAAGGTAGCAGAGACCATGCCTAGAGGCCTTGCCCGGGCCGGTCTGGAGCGGCCCCCAGTCTGGCCCGAACGGTACGGACAGGTGAACCAAACGGGACAGTGCCTGCTATTTCTCGAATGTGGCCCCCGACTTCCAGCGGTTGACGAGCAGGTACCACTCCGTTCCAGACCGACGGTCGGGAGCGAGGAGACCGACGCCGTCGGGGCGAGCTGCGGGATCGACAGCGCGTCGGCAGGCGTTTGCACCGACTCGTCCATTTTCGGGGCCAACCGCTCCGAGAAATCTAACGCGCTGTGGCTCAGATCCACTCGCGCCGCCGAAGCTCGCCGAGCCGCCCGGCCCAGCTTCGCGACGCGCTCAAACTGCTCGCGCGACCGAGTGGGCAGCCGATCGGCTTCTCGATACGCGACAGCGCCCAACGCATCCCTTCGGAGGGCGTCGAGCAGTTGACTGGTGAGCGCCTGCGACTCTGCGTCAAGGGCAGAGCGGGCATAGGCCTTCAAACCCATGCGATTGCCGAACCAAACTCGCCCCAGGTCCCCAAAACTTTCGGGTCCGGGCAGAGGGAGATCTTCAATGACGACCACCGGGAAGGTCCGCCGCGGGAAGTCGTGGTTGAGGACCTCGTACACCAGCGCGCCGTCGGCCCGGGTGGGTACGACGGCGGCCGTGTCCCCAAAAGCGAAGAAGGGTTCTGCCCAACTGCGCACGCCGGACTCAACCGCGATTCGGCTCAGGCGAATCAACGCGACCGCCTGCTCGGCGTGGGTGCGGGCCGGGTGCTTGAAGGTCGAGAGCAGGTCCCGAAGCTGGTCGATGCCGATGACTACGTTGAGGGCGCTGCCTCGGGTGTAGCCGGCATGGTAGACGCCGACGAGCTCGAACTCCCCGGTGGCGCAGCAGATTGCCAGGACCGGTGAGCCTGAGTTTCCAGGCGACAGCAGCGCTTCGCAACGAAGACGGCTCACTGGGCGACCAGGTGCTGATCGAAGAACGCGGCCTCGCGACGTACGGGTTGATCGCCGACTTCCTCGCAATCGTCGGCGCGTACCCCGGTTGCGGGCAAGACGTTCACGACTCGGTGATGCTCTCGGCCGAGGCCGCGCTGCGCGAGTGGGAACCCGAACGCGCCTGCGCGGGCGCCGCTGCCCCGGCGAAGCTTCACGTGCGGCACCGCTCCGGGGTTCGGGCCATGAGGGCGCTCGGGTTGAGCCTCTTCAGCTTCGGGCAGCTCAACGACAGCGTTCACTACTTCGTAGCGGCAGCGTCTTCCTCGAGCTGCCGCGGCCCACCCAGGAGGAGCTCGAGGCGGTGCTGGCCCGGATCTGGGCTGCAGCGGCGGTGTGGGGCAAGCCCGAGCGTTCCATTCGCCGCCGCACCACCGGAATTTCGGACATCAACACCACCGCCGTCGCCAGCTTCCGCCCCCACAAACGCAGGTCGTCGACGGTCTTCACGACAGGCTTGGCGATCAGTTCCAGCGCCCCGGCGGCGATCGCCTGAAACGACAAATCGACGTCATTGCCCACGGTCACCGAGCACACCACCAGAATTCGCGAAGGCACTCACTCTAACGGTGCAGCTGCGCCCTGTTGCTGAGCCGAGCGCGAGGTGACAGCCGAAACGCAGATCGCCTATTCTCCTTGTTCAAACCCGTCTCGTCCGACAACCGTCTTGGTGGATTCAAGTGACCAAAGGTGCGCCTTTTTTGATGACGGTGGCGTTGCCTTTGTTCTTGTCGGCTGGTGCATCAGCCGGCGTTTCGACTGGCAGCTATGTCGGTGACGGACTGGTCGGCCGCTCGGTCGTGGTTGGGGCGCGTCCAGACTTTGTCATCGTGAAGGCCGACTCGACCGACCCCGCGGTCGGCCGCACCTCGACCATGTTGGGGGATCTCACAAAGGGCTTTACCGGCGTCTTTGCGGCGGGCCCGGGGCGGATAACCTCGTTGACCGCTACTGGGTTTGTCCTCGGGGCGCACCCTGATGTGAATGCAAACGGAGTGACCTACCGATGGATGGCAGTCCAGGCGCGTGCCGGCGAGATGTTCGTCAGCAGCTACCTCGGCGATGGGCTGGACAACCGCGCCATCATCGGCGTCGGCTTTGCACCTGACTACGTCATTGTCATGCCCGAGATAGGAGCCGACTGCACCCAGAGATCCTCCGCGATGCCTGGGGATCTCACTTTGAGTTTCGACACCCCGTTCGGGCCGAACATGATTCAGCAACTGCTGGCGGACGGGTTTGAGATTGGTACTCACAGCTTCGTCAACCAGCTTGGCGCGCGGTACCACTTCGTGGCTTTTCGCGCGCTCCCCACAGCCCTTACCGTCGGGACTTACCTGGGAGATAGCGTGGTCGGTCGCATGGTCGCCTCTCCGGGGTATCTGCCGGCGCTGGTCATAGATAAGGGAGCTGGCCCCGTCCTGGGTGTGCATCGCTCGGCCACCGTGTCTGCCGCGCTCTCGCAAGCGTTTCGCAACCAGGCCAACGGCAACAATCAGATCACTGCCCTATTCGATGGAGGCTTCGTCGTGGGTGGGTCATCGACCGTCAATTCTTCCGGCACCACTTACTACTGGACGGCATTCGCGCCGGCATCCACCGCCGACGGTGGAGGAAGTGCCGGCAGCGATGCGGGCAGCGATGCGGGCAGCGATGCGAGCAGCGATGCCGGTGGCACGAGCAGCGAGGTCGATGCAGGCTCGAAGAATTCGAATGACGGAGGTCTCGAGCCTCCACGGGTCGACCCCACGTCGTTGGGGCCTACTCAACTGAGCGCGAGACACCTCACCGTGGGCTGTAGTTGCGGGGGCGCAGCGGGTCTCCAACCTTTGGCTGTGCTCGTCCTGATGGGTGTCCTTACCGGACGCAGGTTTCGCGCGTGCTTCAGTGATGAACGAAAATTGACCCCCGGTAACGATGCGGGTGGGAAAGGCAAGACGAAGCCGTAGCTCAGGTCGGGGCCCGCCGCTCCAACTCCTTCAGGTGCCATTCGAGTTCGCGCTCTTCTTCTGCGACCTCGAACCCCACCGCGCGCGGACGCGGCACCCGAATGCCCAGCCGCTTCGCGGTCCGTCGCTGGAGCGCGAAGATGGCGCCGACGAACGCGCGTAGGGCCGCCGACAGCAGGCTCCC
>JAYVCD010000336.1:0-5666 GCA_043750125.1 Archangiaceae bacterium
TTGTTGGTGGTGCGCCACCGATCGTACTTGTACGCGCCGAGCTCGAAGCCTTCGACGACGGCCTTCAGGCCCGCTTCGACTTCGCGAACCACCGGCAGCGCAAACACCACGGTCTTCAGCCTCAGCCGGTTGGCTGCCTTGATCGCGCGACCGCACGCCAGCCGCAGAACCTCGGGGGTGAACCGGGTTCGACTTCCCAGACCGATCAGCACGATTCTTCCGGCTGCGATTTTTCCGTGGGTGTGAATGAGCAGCGACTGCTCGGTCTTGCCCTTGAAGCCTTCCTGCGCGGCGGCTTTGAGGATCAACCCCCGAAGTTTTTTGTCACACGACACGAGAGCTTTGGGCTGCTTCTTCTTGTCGGTCAGCTCGTTGTCGAAAAGAGGAACGATGAGGAGATCAGCGCGTACGCGCGAGGCATCGCCCGACGCAAAGGTGAAGTTCATGTTTGGGGTGTTTCCTTCAAGATGATGAGAAAAATCTGTCCGGATGGTAGCCAAGCGCAGCCGAAGGGCCACAAGATTCCCCGCTCAACATGCCCGCGCTGCTTCTGCACCTGACCGCCGTCGACCGCCTTGCTGCCCACGCCAGCGCTCTGCCGCCCGAGTTCGCTCGCGCGATAAGTGAAGATCTCGAATACGCCCGCTTCGGAGCAGCGCTGCCCGACCTGCCCTGGTTTGGAGGCGTCGTGCTCGGCCTCCAGGCCTGGTTCGGGCGCAGTGACCCCCCTCATTTCAGCCGCTTGCTGCGGGAAAAGGCCCCGATCGCGTTCGGGCTGAAAGCCGCCGAGCTGGTCGCCAATGGGGCGCTGGTCGGAACCGAAGCGGGGCTGGCCTTCCTGGCCGGGTACTTCACCCAGGTCTGCGTCGCACGCGCGCTCGAGCCTCTGGCCGCGCGGCTGATCGTCAGTCACCGTCAGGAAAAAGAAAGCGAGACGGCGTGTCGACAGCGCATCGAGTGGACCTGGTCTTTGTTCTATCTCGAAGAGCTGCACGGAGGAGCCACGGTGGCGACCTCTGCGATTCGCGCTCGCTTGCAGATTCGCAAGGCGTCCGGCCCGAAAGGAATCGGACGCGGAATGTACGAGCTGATGCGGGTGAGCTCCCACGAGGCGCTTGCTGAGGCGCCGACCAAGGCGGAAGTCGATGGCTGGTTCCGCGGGCTGTATTTGTTTTCGCTGGCGCTGGGCAGTCCGCTTGGTCGGCTGAAGGCACTTCCGGGGGCCCGACTTTCAGTGCGCGAGCTCTACCGGGCTCCGGGCCTGGACGTGTGGAGCGCAGTAGAAGCCGCCCTGGTTCGCACCCGGGCCGCGCTCCACGTGTTGGGTGGAATGATCCGCCGCGGAAGTTTTACCGCGCGCGCGCGGGGAAGATTCCTCGAGGTCTTGCCCGAAGGCTCACCCGCTCTGAATCCGATCTTCGCCGCGACGCAACCGCCCCAGCCTCAAGGGACAGTGACAGTCACGGTCTGATCGAGTGCCGTCACGTTGACCGTCGCGTGCGGCGGCTGAGGCGCGAAGGGGTTGATGACCCACGCCAATGCATCGACGATCGGATTTCCCGCGGTCGACCCGGGGGCTCCGTTGACGAAGACCCGAAGGCTGAATGAGCTGTTCGCACGCAGCGCCTGGGCCCCAAACGCAGCGTTCAAATCCATCGAAGTCGGATCACGGCCAAACACTGCCGGCATCAACACCGCCTGGATTCCGGTGGTGAGGCTGAAATTCTTGGCGGCGATCACTCCATAGGTGAAGCCGCCCGCGGGCGTGGAAGCCGCTTTGACGATCGCCGTGCCATTCAACGTGACGGGCCCGAAGGCGTGATTCGAAATTGCAGTTTCACCCGCGATGCAGTTGATGCTCTTCAGCGGGTTGGCGAGGAAGTTCATCGCCAGACCTCCGGCTTCGAAGCCGAGCAGCAGCGGCACCGGCACGTAGCGCCCGGGCTTGAGGTCGGTGATCACGTACGGGTATTCCGTCTGGCCCGGGGCGGTGAAAATCCGGTACCCCCGTTGAAGCTGGGCCAGCAGCGCCTGTGGGTCGGCGCCACCCAGAAAGCCGTCGGGGCTGATCGCCGAGATCTGCAGGTTCTGTCCGGGTGGAGGGTTGGGCAGCGTGATCGTCCCCGCGATCGTGCACAGCTCAGGTGCCGACGCGCCCAGGTACAGCCGCACGTTCTCCACGCTCGCTTTGTACGGGTCCTTGAAGTCGAGCGTGACTGTCTCGGTCATCGACTGGAAATCGAGAAAAGGGATTAACCGCCCGTCTGCGTCGCGATCGAGAATTGCCTGCAGTCGATGAGCGCCGGGCTGCAAGCCGGTGAACGTGAATGGCACTTCCGAGGCCTTGGTTGGCTTGATCAGCGGCATCGTCTGGGCGTTGCGGGTGACGCCGACCAGCTTCCCGATTCCAAAATCGCCCACGACGACGACGCCCGAGATGGTCCCCACCGGTCCACCCGCGCGCAGCCATTTGCCGGTCTGCAATTCTTCGTCGCGCCCGTTGATGCTCGCGAAGTATTTTACCTCGGTGCTCTGAGTGAGCTTCACCTTCAGCGGCGAGGGTCCCTGGATCCGCCCCTTGCTGGTGGTGCGCGGGTCCGAGCCGTCAATGCTCACATAGACCGTCGCCGGGAAGTCGGTGCTGAACGTCAGCTCTACCTCGCCGTTGAAGGGGCCGGCGGGAGGCGTCACCTTCGTCACCGGCGGAGGGAAGCTCGCCGACGGCTCGAATTTTCCGGGCAGTGGCGTCTGGCCGCAGGAAAGGAAGGCTAAACCGAGGCCAACAGCGAGGAGACAGGTTAGGGCTCGCATTTTGGCGGCGCATTCGGCTCGCGATGAAGCCCGGTGTCAACGGCCGTTGAGGTATGAGAAGAAGCCGTCGTGACTTCCCCGGTGCGGCGCAGCGAGCTGACGTGTCCCGGTCACTCGCTGAAGATGATGGAGAAGGCGGCGGCCTCTGATGCCGACGAAGTGATCTTCGATCTCGAAGACGCCTGCGCGGTCTCGCAAAAGGTTTCCGCGCGTAAGACGGTGATCGAGGCGTTGAGCACCTTCTCGTTCACGGGCCAGAAGGTCCGCGCCTACCGAATCAATGGGGTCGAGACTGCGTGGTGCTACCGCGATCTGATCGAAGTGCTCGAAGGCGCGGGGAAGCACGTGGACGTGGTGGTCATTCCGAAGGTGCGCTGCGCCGACGACGTGCGCTTTGTCGACCGGTTGATCCTGCAAATCGAGCGGGCGACCGGGCTTGCGCCGGGCAGAATTCAGCTCGAGGTCTTGATCGAGACGACCGCCGGGTTGCTGCATGTCGAAGAGATTTCGCTGGCCTCACCCCGAATGACGTCGCTCATCTTCGGCGTCGCGGACTTCGCCGGAGACCTGGGCGCGCGGGACTTCCGGCAGGACGCCGACCGGCTCTTCTATTACCCGAGGATGCAGCTGCTCACCGCTGCGCGCGCCGCCGGGATCGACGCGATCGATTCGGTGACGGTTCAGTTCAAAGATCTCGAGCAACTGGCGCGCGATGCCCACAACGCCGCCCAGCTTGGGTTCGATGGAAAGTGGGCGATTCACCCCGCCCAGCTTCCCGCGATTCACGCAGCGTTTACTCCGACCTCGGAAGAGATAATTCGCGCCCAGCAGATCCTCGAGGCCTACGAACGAGCGAATCGTTCCGGCCTGGGAGCGATCGTCTACGGCGAGGAAATGGTCGACGCCGCGACGCTGAAGGTCGAAGAGAAGCGCCTGGCCATCGCCAGACGCGCGGGCTTGATTTCCGGCTAGCCGACTTCGAGCAGCTCGACTTCGAAGATCAAGGTCGAGTTGCCGGGGATCACCGGCGGGAACCCGCGGGCCCCGTAGCCCATCTCGGGCGGAATGGTCAGCTTGCGCAAGCCCCCGACCTTCATTCCCGCCACGCCTTCGTCCCACCCCTTGATCACCTGGCCGGCACCGAGCGTGAAGCCGAAGCCTTCGTTGCGATCGCGCGAGCTGTCGAACTTCGCGCCGGTGGTCAGGGTTCCGACGTAGTGAACCTTGATGCTCTTGCCCGCTTTGGCTTCTGCACCCGTTCCAACCTTCATGTCTTCGATTTGCAGCGGCATGGTCGCGCTCCTGGAAATGAAAAAGCGAGCGCGACCATAGTCGCCCCATTCAGCCGAGCAACACGCGCGTTAGCTGCGTTCCGCGTGAAGCCCGACCTGGTTTCCCTCGGTGTCGAGGACCAGCGCAATGAAGCCCGGGTCTCCGATGCTGGTCCGGGGCAACAACACCTTCCCGCCCGCGGCTTCGACCCGACCCAGGCACGCGTCGAGCATTCCGTTCGCGTTCAGGTAAACGAGCGAACCATCGCCCGTCGGCTTTCGGCGCGCGTCCTTGATCAGGGCGCCGCCAACGGCCTCCTTACCTGCGGGAAACAACGCCATCGGCATCCCGTTGGCCACTTCGGGCCTGAGCTTCACCCCCATCATCGTCTCGTAGAACTTCTGCGCCCGAGCGAGATCCAACACCGGCAGCTCGAACCAGTTGATTGCGTCGTTCATTGCGTGCTCCGTAGAAGGCGAAAGGGCAGGGGATTCCGCCCTCGCTTCAAACCCAAGATGCCTCGGACCTGTGTCAGCGTTGTGTCAGGTTTGATTGCCCTGTACTAAGAAAGCCAGATGCGACGTCAGGCGCGCCTCTTCGCGATTACCGAGTTCCTGCGTGCCCGGAAGACCGGGGTCACCGCGGCGGTCATTGCCGAGCGCTTCGGAGTGACGTTGCGCACCGTCTATCGCGACCTCGATCTTCTCCGGTCCGCGGATCTTCCGCTTCACGCAGAGCAGGGCCGCGGAGGGGGCTATGCCCTCGACCGCCACTACTCGCTTCCGCCGATCAACCTCAGCGCCCGCGAGGCCGCGGTGATGATCGCCGTCTGCACCCAGGCGATCCAGATGCGGCTGGTGCCCTTTGCCCAGGCGCTGCAGCAGTCGCTGGACAAGATTCGCGGTGCGCTGTCCGCTTCGACCCAGCGCGAGCTCCTCACGCTGCTGGGCGAGCTGAAGTTCGTTGGAGTGCCCGCCGCGCCGTCCGTTCCTGCCGTGCGCAAAGCGGTCGAAGAAGCGTGGTTCGCCCAGCGCGCGCTGAAGGTTCGTTACCGCAATGCCGACGGCATCGTCGGTGATCGCAACGTGAAGATTCAGAGCATCGTGATGGAACGAAGCCTCACCCTGCTCAACTGCGTCGACGTGGACACCGGCGAGCGCCGCCAATTCCGCCTCGACCGGATGGAAGCGGCCCAAACCGTCGGTTGAGACCGGACGTTGTTTTGTCCCATTCGGTTGCACCCAGCGCCCCCCACCCATAGAGAGCCCAACCGCAATCTACCGAGGAGCGAAACAAGCCATGGGCATGGAAGGCAAGTTGGTCTTGATCACCGGCGGCACCGCAGGCATCGGGAAGCAAGCCGCGATCGCACTGCTCGAGCTGGGCGCCCAGGTCGTGATTGTCGGTCGCAACCCCGAGAAGACGAAGGCGGTGGTCGAAGAGCTGAAGACCCGCACCGGCAACTCGAAGCTCGAGTTCCTGCTCGCGGACTTGTCGTCGATGGCCGAAGTGCGGCGGGTCGCCGGCGAGTTCAAGGCGAAATACTCCCGGCTCGACGTCCTGCTCAACAACGCTGGAGGCCT
>JAYVCD010000337.1:0-28177 GCA_043750125.1 Archangiaceae bacterium
GAACGAGAAGATGCCACCGCGCGCCTGCGAGCGCTGGTCCGGCCGCTGGCCCTGAAAGGAGAAGCCCTCGTCGCCCAGGACCTGCTGGCGCAGCACGACTTTCTGCTCAAGCACGCAGAGCTCTCTTCCCTGCGCACCGAGCTTCAGCGCCTGGCGCTGGAAAGCGGAAAGGACAGCTGCAAGCGGCTACGGACCCAGGCCTCTGCGGCCGAGCCTCACTGGACCAACCTGGTGGCCCATTATTGCGAGCACTTCTCGGCCGACGCGCCACGCCGCTGGCCGCTGGTCGAAACTTTTGCCGAGGTGCGAGCCACCGTTACCGTTTCGCAACTGACAGACGCGCTTGCGGCCACGCTGCAGGCGGCGTTGATGAAGCAGTTGTACCTGGGCCCCTGGTACTCGCCGGGAGGAACCCAGACCGGCCAGCTCACGGTGAGCGGAATGGTCTCGCAGAGCCGCCGCGAGCGTACGGTGCAGCTGCAGTCGGGGTGGACCGAGCGGGTGCCGTACATCGAGAACGTCACCCGAACCTTCGAAGAGCAGGTCCCGGTCGAAGAGTGCGAGGTCTACGAAGAGAACCAGACGGTGAACAACGTCTCGGTGAAGGTGCAGAAGACGCGCACCGTCACCCGGACCAAGACGCGCAAATACCAGAAGGTGGTGCCCGAGACCCGGTGGCGCGAGGTGCCGAGATCCTTTGAGTACCAAGCATTGCAGGTCGAGCGTGCGCAGTCCTACGCGGTGCGGGTCGAGCTGACCCTGGGCGGGCAGAGCACGGCGACGGCGGGTAGGGACGCCAGCGACGCGCTCACCGGCTATCTGCATGACGTGGTGTTCGCCGAAGCCGGAGTGCACCCCCGGCGGCCCGATTTCCCCCCGCCCGAGGGGTGGGTCGGGGCGCGAGGCTCAGAGCTGGCCGCGAACCTGGCGCAGTCGCAAGGGGACGGCTGGCGCGCGCGCTATTGCCGCGCCGGCGCGTACAACCTCGAGACGGCCGCGCGGTGTGCCCGGGCGATTGAAGGGCTTCCTTCCGAGGCGATCAACGCCCTGAAGGCCGCGATGGGGAACGACGCGAGCCTCGCGGCGGCTTTGCTGCAAGGCGGCCTTCAGGTTCCCAAAGCACGGTAGCGGCGCAGCGTCTCGACTTCGTCGACCTCTGCTTGAAAGCCGGTCGCGGCGACGAACGCCTTGGCGTCGACCACCACCGGATATTTCAAGTGCTCGAGCACGCCTTTGGGCAACCGGGGAAAGCCGAACCGGCCGCTGATTCGCGAGAGCAGTGGGCCGGGCAGGGGCAGCGTCTTGCGCCCGGTCTGTTCGGCGATGGTGGACAGGGGGACCGGCGGAGGCCCTGCGACATTGAAGACGCCGCGCGGCTTTTTCTCGATCGCCAGGCGCAGCGCGGCGACGGCGTCGGCCTCGTAGAGAAATTGAAACAGCGGGTCGTAGCCGAGCACCAGAGGCACCCGCTTCCCGCGAAGGAACGAGGCCAGGGTGCCCATGCGCGAAGGGCCCAGGGTGTAAACCAGGCGCAGCACGGTGGTGATCTGCTTCGGGGCACGCCAGAGCGCCGTCGACGCGAGCAGGTCTGCGGCGACGAGATCCGACAGCTCGGGGAAGCTCTCGAGCGCCATCGGCGGCTCTTCTTCCACGTGGTACAGCGGCAAGTCGGCCGCCGCTCCGTAGAAAGTGTGCCGGCCGACGAAGATGACGTGACCCACCCCGTAGGTTGCTGCGTGCTCGAAGACGGCGCGCGTGCCGCCCAGGTTGATTCGGTAGTGCTCTTCGCCCGGAGCGGTGAGCGAGGTCACCGTCGCCATGTGAACGACGCAGTCGGGCTTCTTCTTGCGAAAGACGTCCTCGGCGGCGCGCTTGCGAAGGTCGACTTCGTGAACCTCGATGCCCCTGGGAGCATCGCGCCAGCTGCGCTTGTCGATGCCGGTCACGTCATGACCGCGGTGCGCGAGCGTCACGGCGAGCTGACGGCCGAGTCCTCCGGCGATGCCCATGATCAAGATCTTCACGCTGCGTCCTCGCGGTGCTTGCGGACGTGGCGCGACTTGCGACCGTTTTCGATCAAGTCGGCGATGCGCTGCTTGACCTGCGCGACGTAGCCATCGATCACGCTGTCGTCTTCCGAGCCGTTTCCCTCGAAGACCATCGCGGACCCGTAGTGCACCTCGAGGCTGACCGGCAGCGGCAGCGAAACGAGGTACGGGGTCACGGGGATGTACGGCACCCCGAGCAGCTTCCCCAGCGCGTAGGCATTGGTGATGGTCGGAATTGCTGCACCGCCGCCGAGGAACCCGAAGGGAATGATCGGGCTTCGGGTCTTCAACGCGAGGCGAATGAAGCCGGATCCGAAGTCCACCAGCGAATAGCGCTCGGTGTAGAGCTTGGCCGTGCCGCGCGCGCCCTCGGGGAAGACGATCAGCATCCGGTCGTCTTCGAGCAGGCGCAGCGCGTGCTCGGGAAGGCCGGTGAGCTGGCCGGTGCGAGAGCTCCACAGCGACGCGAGCGGAAGGGTGTTGATGAACTTGTCGGCCATCGCATGCGCGAGCCGCGGAGGATCCATCTCGAGCAGCATCGAGGCCAACACCATCGCCCCGTCGATCGCCACGCCCCCCGAGTGGTTCCCGACCAGCATCGCCCTGCCGCGGGGAGGGACGTTCGCAATCCCGAACGCCTTGACCCGGAAATACCGGCGGTAGAGGAAGCCGAGCGCGGTGAAGGCGACCTTGAGATGTTTTTTCGAGACTCCGTAGGGATCGATGCCCAGCGCGTTGAAACCCAGCTCGACCCGATCCACCAAATCCCCAATCCGCTCGTCGCGTGCCATGGGCGGCGGACGTTAACGCAGGCCCGTCTGCCCGACGTGAGTACTTAGCGAACCCTCGAAGCAGGCTTGGACGAAATCGAGGCCCTGGCGAGGAAGGCCTCGAGGGTCCACGACGCCTGGGACACGTCGAGCAGCGTGGCAAAACGCCCGAGCTCCACGTCGCGGCTGCTCCCTTCGACGAAGAGCACCCACAGCGAGAGGGAATAGCCCTTGGGGTCCTGGGTGAAGAAGGTGCAGATCAGCCGGGTCTCGACGCGGGCAGCTTCCATCGGCTCGTCGTCGACCCGCACTGCATCCGGGTGAAGACTGAGCCTCACTTCGAAGTGTCGCAGAGCCGCGCTGAGCTTCGGCAGCAGCCAGGGTAAAAACCCCGCGCCGACCCCGAGGACGATCATCCCGTACAGAGAAGTGGGACCCAGGGCCAGCACTCCTGCGATCCAGACGACCAGCGCGAGCACCGGCGCAATCGCTGCACGCGGATTTCGCGGCCGACGAACGGTGAGCACTGCTTCCGAGTTCTGCTGAAATTCGACGCCGCGCACCCGACAAGTCTAACCGAGAGAATCGCGGCGTCTGGTCCCTGGCACTTCGAGAACGAAATCGATTCCGAAGGCCTGCGACGGAGCCAGAGTCCCCACCGGCCGACGGGCGATCACCCCTTCGACGGCGAGGATGGCGGCGTGACGGGTGAAGTCGTAGCCCTCAGCGGTGTCCAGCCAGCCTTCGGCGAAGGCCCCCGCCCGGGTGCTCACCCTAGCGTGAAGGTAGGAGCGGCCCTTTTCGCGTTCGGCGGCATCGGGGCCGCGGGTGCGAGCCTCGATAACGGCATCGATGCGAGAGCGAATCGCCGGGGCGCGAAGCAGACTCGAGAGCACGGGCAGCCCGACGACACCCAGCGGCCACAGCGCCTGCAAAGATTTCGCAAGCGCGCCCGGGATGGCGAGCGAAACGGTGATGTTTGGAATTTCGGTGCTGTGCCAGGCGGTGACGAGATCTGCAATCGGCCCCGGAACGACGGGCGAAGATCGATGGCTGAACTGCACGAGGTGAACGCCTTTTCCCATCGGGTAGGGCACCAGGATGCCACCGCGGCGAACTTTGCCTCCGTTCGGCAAGATTCCCACCAGTGACTTCGCGGTCCCCGCCGAGGGTTGGCCCAGCATGGCGAGCGCCAGGTCGAGGGTGTCGGCGCCGGGCAGCCTCGATGAGACCCAGGCGGCCAGACAATCGGAAGGCACCACGTCGAAACCCACTCCGGGAATGAGCGCGATCTTCTTCGCTTTGGCTTCGGCGTCGCGCGCGAAGAGCGCCTCGAATACCGGCAGCTCGCCGGTGATGTCGAGGTAGCTGCAGCCGACAGCGAGGCAGGCGTCGGCCATCGGTTGGCTGGTCTGAATGAACGGCCCCGCCGCGTGAAGCACCACCGCCGCGCCCTGCAGCAACGCGCGCAGGCCTGCCGAATCGTCGAGCGCCACTGCCTTCCACTTCAGGCTCAGCCGCTCGCCCAGGGCCCGAAGCTTCGGCTCGCTGCGCCCGGCGAGCAGCGGCCGGTGTCCACGGCGAACGGCCTCTTCTGCGAGCAATACCCCGGTGTAGCCCGTCGCGCCGTAGAGGACCCAGTTGGACACGCCGCGGACACTACCCGACTCTCTTCAATGCGCGGGTCGACGTTCTATCGCTGGCGTCGGCAACGGATAGGATGCCGCCTCTTCCATGAGCGACTCCGAGAGCAAGGACGACGACCGCCGCAAACATGCCCGAACGCCCCTCTCGCTGCTGGTGCAGTTTCGGTTCAATACGTTCGAAGATTTCCTCGCCGACTACTCGCACGACATTTCCCCGGGCGGGATGTTCATCCGCACCGACGAGCCGCAGGAAGAAGGCAGCATGATCTACCTCCAGTTCTCGCTCAAAGACGGCAGCCGGTTGATCGAAGGAATGGGCCGGGTGATGCGGTGCAACCCTCCGGGCGTCGCGGGCCGGGTGGCGGGAATGGGGATCGAGTTCGTCAACTTCGATGATGAGTCGATGGCGCTGATCCAGGAAATCTGCTCGACCCGACAAACCCCTCGCTCGAAGAACTGAAAAGACACTCCCTTGGGCCTGCGCGCACGGCTGCTGCTGGCCTTCCTCGTCCCCACCTGGCTGCTCCTCGCGGGGGCCGGTTTCTTCGGCTACCAGTTCAGCCGCAATCTGCTCGAAGGGCAGCTGGGCGCCTCGCTGTCTTCGGTCGCGGCCACCGTCTCTTCCCAGGTCTCGGCAGAACGACTGCTCTCGATTGCCGAGGGCGACGACAAGGGCGAAGGCTCTCGTACCTGGCGATCTCTGTCTCGGGAATTGACCGAAGCGAAGAACGCCGCCGGCGCCCAGCGGGTGTTTGCGTTCGACCGCGAAGGCCGGGTGCGACTGGATGTCGGAGGAGGCTTGCCCGCGATGGCCTCGGTGCCCGAGCTGCTGCGCGATGGCGTCGAGCTCGAAGAGGTGTGGAAGGGCAACCGCAGCGCTTCACAGGTGTTGTTCGAGGGAAACGATGGGCGGCTGTACAAGACGGGCTACGCGCCGCTGTGGCGAGATGGAAACGTGGCGGGGGCGATCGGGGTCGAGGGCAGCGCCGAATTTTTTGGGCCGCTGCGAACGTTGGCGCGCAGCTTCCTCGGGTGGATGGTGGCGACGCTGATGGTGTTGGCCGTGGCGGCGCTGGTCACGGCCCGGGTGCTGTCGGTGCCGCTCGAACGGCTGGTCACGGCGGCGACGCGCATCGGAGCAGGCGACCTCGTCACCCCGGTTGCCCCCGAGCGGACGGTGGAAATCGGAAGTCTGGCCCGCCAGCTCGAGGCGATGCGCGAGGCGCTCGAGAGCCGGGACCGCCAGCTGAAGATGATGCTCGGCGGAGTCGCGCACGAGGTGAAGAACCCGCTCGGAGGCATCGAGCTCTTCGCCGGGCTGCTGCACGAAGAGCTCAGCACCGCGATTCCGAATACCGCCGATGCGCTCAAGCACACCGCGTGGATTCAGCGCGAGCTCGACTACCTCAAGCGCATCGTCGACGACTTTCTGGCCTTCGCCCGCGAGCAGAAGATGGCGCAGGCCCGCTTCGCCGCGCTGGAATGGATTCAGACCGCGGTGGACCTGATCACCGGAGACGCCCGGCAGAAGTCGGTGACGCTCGAAGTGAAGGCCGACGACGCGCCGCTGGAGGGCGACTTCAACCTGCTGACTTCAGCGTTGGTGAACCTGGTCAAGAACGCGGTGCAGGCGTCCCCCGAAGGGAAGACCGTCAAGCTCGTGGGTCGCAACCAGGGGCCTTGCTATGTGGTGGAAGTGAGCGACGAGGGAGCGGGGATTGCGGCCGAGCTGCAGGCGCGAATTTTCGAACCCTTCTTCACGACCCGGGAAAAGGGCACCGGGCTCGGGCTGCCGTTGGCGCGGAAGCTGACCGAGGCGCACCGCGGAACCCTGAGCCTCGAGTCGACGCCGGGGAAGACCACCTTCCGGTTGGCGCTGCCGTTGGCTGCAGGCGACCGAGGCTGAGAAGAGCCGGCTTCAGGGCGAGGAAATCGAAACCTGGTAGCTCAAGTCGTTCGCCGTCTCGGACAGGTTGTCGACCGCGATCAGGTAGTCGCCCGGGGGCAGCGTGCCGCCCAACCGCGAGTCGGTGTTCGAGACCGCGATGTCGTCGTTGGTGCCGAACCAGTTGTTGGAAGTGGTGTTGTAGATTGTCAGTCGGGTGTCGAGGTCCGAGGCCGGCGCTTTGCTCTTGGCCAGCACGTTGACGGTGACCGCGGTCGAAGTGGCGAGGGTGAAGCGGTAGAGGGCGGACGCGTAGCGGTTGGCGAAAAGGCCGTTGGTGGTGCTGGGCACGAGCACGGAAGTCGGCGTCCGGGTCGATGCTTCCGACGAGAGGACGTAGGCGTGGAGCGCGCTGCCGACGTTCTGCGATGACGCGGAAGGAACGTTGCGTGAATCGCGCACGACAACGGCGTAATTTCCGGTCTTCAACACCAGCTGCTCGATCGTCACCGCACTGCCCACGCTTCCGCGCGAGACGAGAATCGGAACCGTGTTGAGCGCTTCGCTGATCGTCAGGTGGGGCGCGAGCACCGGGCTCTTCGCCTCGACGGTCCACCGCACCTGCTGGCCCGCGGTGAGAAGGACGGTGAAGACGTCGAGGTCGTTCGCGACGCCGATCGCGCCCTGCCTGGCCCCGGGGACCGTGATGCTGTCGACCTGGGCGCCGTTGTTCGGCTCCATTTCGAACGGGATTCCGGCGTCGACGCCCCCGTCGAGCGACCCTCCCCCGCCGGTGCCAGTACCGCCGCCTGTGCCTCCCGCCGTTCCGCCGCCCGAACCTCCCGCAGTTCCTCCGCCCGAACCTCCCGCGGTTCCTCCGCCCGAGCCGCCACCGACGCTACCGAAGGAGCCGCCTCCTCCGTTGCCCCCGCCGGTGCCGCCCGTCGTGGACCCACAGCCGAGAAGACCAACCAGAACCAGCAAGCAGGCAGCGCGCATCGCCGCGACGTACCACGACAGGCCTTCTCAAGCTGCGACGAGGCGCCGCGCCTTCTCGAGCATTCGCCGCAGCGGCTCTTCGTCGGCGCGGCGAAGGGCTTCGTCCCACCCCAGCCACTGCGCCCCATGCGATTCGCCGGGATCATGCGCGAGCGCATCGGGGTCGAGGGCCACCACCAGATACCGAACGTCCAGATGCCGATGCTCGGGCTCTGACTTGCGGGCCGGAATCACGTGGACGTCGAGATCGAACGGCACCGGCGCCTGGGGATGCAGCTTCACTTCGAGTCCGGTCTCTTCGCGCGCCTCGCGCAGCGCCGTCTGTTCCATCGAGCCCTGGTCCGCGGAGTCCGCGTGACCGCCCGGCTGCAGCCACCGGTTGAGCTTGCCGTGCAGCAGCAGGCAGACCCGCTGTCCGTCCGGGCTGACCACCACCGCGCTGCCGGTAAAGTGCGCGGGCCATTGGCTTCGTGAAAAGGGGTCGGCCAGGGCCTGGGCGAAGTCCCGCATCAGGGCCAGATCCAGGGCCTCCTTTCCTTCGGTGGGAGCAAATCCAGCAAGAAGCGACGTCAGGTTCTTCATGAAAGCGTATGGTGCCCGCCGCTTTGGCCCGCGTCATCATCATCGACGACAACGACACCATGCGAGAGGGCATGGCGGTGACTCTGAAAAAGAGCGGCCATGAAGTGCTCGCGTTCCGCAGCGGGGTCGACGGTCTGGCCGCCTACGAGAAGTCGCCCGCCGACCTCGTCGTCACCGATTTGAAGATGGATTCGCTCGACGGAATCGAGGTGGTCAAGCGCCTCAGGGCCTTCGACCCCAACGCCGTCGCGCTGGTGGTCACCGCTTTTGGGACGATCGAAGTTGCGGTCGAAGCGATGAAGCACGGCGCGGCCGACTTCCTCACCAAGCCGTTCACGCCCGACGTGCTGCGCGCGAAGGTCTCTTCAGCGCTCGAGTTGTCGAAGGCCCGCGCGCAGGTGGTGAGGCTCAAAGCGCACCACGAGGTGCTCGTCTCGGACGCCGCGCGGGGTCAGGCGCTGGTGGGAGACAGCGAGCCGATTCGCTTGCTGCTGGAAAAGACGCGGAAGGCGGCGATCAGCGATGCGACGGTGATCATTCACGGCGAGTCGGGGACGGGCAAAGAGCTGGTCGCACGAATGCTGCACGACCAATCTCCACGTCACGCAGGTCCGTTCATCGTCACCCACTGCGCGGCGCTGGCCGAGACCCTGCTCGAAAGCGAGCTCTTCGGCCACGAGCGAGGATCCTTCACCGGAGCGGTGAAACGAAAGCTGGGCCGCTTCGAGCTCGCCGACGGCGGCACCATCTTCCTCGACGAAATCGGCGAAATCTCAGCGACCGTGCAGACCAAGTTGCTGCGCGTTCTGCAGCAGCACGAGATCCAGCGGGTCGGCGGCGAAGAGACGGTGAAGGTGAACGTGCGGGTGGTGAGCGCGACCCACCGCGACTTGAAAGCCGAGGTCGCCGCCGGACGTTTCCGTGAGGACCTGTACTACCGGCTGCACATCGTGCCGCTCGATCTGCCACCGCTGCGCGAGCGGCCCGAGGACATCGGCCAGCTCGCCCGGCATTTCGTCGGCAAGCACGCTCCTCGAATCAACGCCCGGGTGAAGAACATCACCTCCGAGGCACTCTCGGCGTTGTGCCGTTACGCCTGGCCGGGAAATGTGCGCGAGCTCGAGAACGCGATCGAGCAGTCGCTGGTGTTCGCAGAAGGCGACAGCCTCGATGAGAAAGAGCTGCCCGCCTTCCTCCAGTCCTCGACGATGCGGGCGCAGAGCGTTCAAGGCGCACTGCCCATTCCGCACGGAGACCGTCCCCTTCCCGACATCCTCGAGGATCTCGAACGCCAGCTGATCGAGCGTGCGTACGAGAAAGCCAACAAGGTGAAGACCGAGACCGCGCGCCTGCTCGGGATCAAGACCAGCGCGCTGTATTACAAGCTCGAGAAGTACGGGTTCATCCAGAAGGGAGAGAAGCCCGTCGAGGAATAACCGTTTTCACCAGCCTCTGTTCATTCCAGCAGGCTGCGAAGCATCCACGCCGTCTTCTCGTGAATCTGCAACCGCTGGGTCAGCAGGTCCGCCGTCGACTCATCCGACGCCTTGTCGGCCACCGCGAAGAGCTTGCGGGCCGTGCGCACCACCGCCTCGTGGTCTCGTACCAGCATTCGCACCATCTCGGTCGCCTCGGGCACTCCTTTCGCTTCGGGAATCGAGGTGAGCCGTCCCCAATCGCTGTAGCTGGCCAACGCCGGAACTCCGAGTGCACGAATCCGTTCGGCGATCAGGTCCTCGGCGAGCCAGAGCTCGTTGTACTGAGTCTCGAACATCAGGTGCAGGGTCTGGAACATCGGGCCGGTGACGTTCCAATGAAAGTTATGCGTCTTCAGGTACAGCGAGGCCGTGTCTGCGAGCAGCCGCTGCAGCCCCTCGGCCAGCGCCTTCCGGTCTTTTTCGTCGATGCCGATGTCGATCGGCGGTGCCGCAGGGGGGGTCGCCTGGATTTTCAGTGCCACGGAAGCTCCTGGATGGGTGTGGCTGAGCGAATAATCACGGGGCACCCGGTGGCGCAACGTAAAACGGAGAATTATTCTCCAATTGCTTTCGTCGCCAAACGAGCAGCAACACCAGGGCACCCCAGGCCCAGGGACCCGTACCACTCTGGCAGCCGCACCCTTTCGGGGGACTCATCGGAATCATTCCCCCGTCGGCGACACCGGCGTCGCTCATTCCCGCGTCGGGGCCGGGGGTTTCGACGGTGAGGGTCCAGCTGTGGAGAACGGCGTTCTTCCCGTCCGAGACGGTGATCGTCACCGGGTTGTCGCCCACGTCGCTGACCAGCGGCACCCACTTGAGCTCTCCGGGCCCCAGAAACTGCATCTGGGCCGGACCCGTGGTCTTCACGTACGTCAGCTTCCTGGCCTCGGGGTCGGTGGCGACGATCTGGTAGCTGTACGCACGATTCACGGTCGCGCGCGTGGGGGGGCTCGAAGTGATCTGCGGCGGTCGGTTGAGCGGCGGAGTCCATTGGTGGATTTCGAACATCCCGAACGCGGCGCGGTAGAAGAACGCACCGACGAACCGACCCCCCAAAGCGCGGGCCCACCCAAATTGATAGCTGTAGCCCCAGTAGGAAGTCTGGACGCCGCTGATCAACGAGCCTTGCGGAGTGATGTCGCGCGGCGCGGTGGGATCGCTGACATCGAACAGAAACTCTTCGTTCAGGCCCACGCTGGTGCCGTCGTGCGCCGGCTCTCGCCCGCTCGCATAGCTCAACATCCAAGAGCCATCGGCCGCCCGCGACCGAAGCACCTGGGTGTCGGCTTCGTACGGGCGGACGGCAGGAATCCACGCCAACACCGGTCCGGGGTCACTCGACGTTCCTTTCACCATCGCAGTCACGTCGTAGAACTGCAGTCGGCTCGGGGTGAGCGCCGCGACGAAGGTGCGGTCGGCGGACTTCCACATCGCGACAGCTCCGACGAAGTCTGTGGCCGGGCCCGAGCCCAGCTTCACGGGACTCGAGGGGGTCGAGACGTTCCAGACGTCGAAGCCTCCACCGAGCGCTGCGTTGGTGACGACGAACCCGTCGACTCCGTCGAGGCGGGTGACCGACTTCTGTTTTGCGATTCCATTGTCCATCCACGTCGAGCTCAGCGCCCCTGCTGCGACGAAGACATTCGGAACCATCGAGCCCGGGTTGGGAGTGACCTCCTGGTAGACGGCGGGGATCAAGGCGGCAGCGGTGAGGTCGTAGATCGCCACCGCGCCATCGCAGGCGACCAGCGCGTACGGCCGGGCGCTCAGAGTCGCGGTGTACGCGTCGCGGCAGCTCTTCCCATTGACGTCGAGGGGATCTCCGTCCTGGTAGAGGACCCGCGGCGCAGCTTTGTCGGCGACGTTGACCAGCGCGACACCCGCGCGGCCGTTGAGCGCCAGCACCGCGAGGTTCGAGCCCGTCGGCGGCGCTGCGACATCGAGGACGAAAATCTTTCCCGGCTCTCCGAGGGGAATCTTGGGAATGGCCGTCGAAGCCACCGACCCAACGCGCGGAGGGTTCTTCGGGTTGGCGGTCAAGTCCCAGACGGCCAGGCCGGTGTTGGTCGCTTCGAGCAGGACGCCATTCCAGGGCTCGAGAGCGACCGTCAGCTTGGCGCTCGAGAACGGCTGGGTCGCTTCATCGAACGCAGAGTGATCGCGCGCGGCGGCGACGGTGACCGTGTCGCCAGGCTTGAGCTCACCCCACAGCGCAGAAGGAGAAACGTAAGCCGGGGTGGGGCCGTTGGCGGCGAGCAGCAGACTGAGCCAGATCATTGGCGGGGGTCATACTCCACCCCGAAGCACGACCGTTGGAAGCCACGCTCCGTTCGTCTCTTCGAGCAGCGCGACCAACCGGCCCAGGTGCAGCGCGCGGACCTGCATCGGCGCGGGAGGAAAACCCCGGGGAAACGGCCACGACGGGCCGCGGTGTTGGGTGGTGGGAAGAGGGCTCACCCGTTTGAGAATTCCCATTTCCTCATCGGTCAGCGTCCGCGAGGGCAGCCAGGGCAGCAGGCCTTCGCGATCGACCTGGACCCGCTCACCCGGCAGCGGACAATTCCAGGGGCCGATGGAAGTGCGCATCAGCGCGGTCAGGTGCGCTCGGCACCCCAACGCCCGGCCGAGATCTCGAGCGAGCGAACGCACGTAGTACCCGCCCCTGCAAACCAGCTCGAGGACGCTGTGGTCAGGCAGCGCGTGCGAGAGCCACTTCGCCGAGTGGAGATAGACGCGTGAGCCGGGCAGCTCGAATTGATCTCCGCGTTTGACCTTCAGCCACGCGCGCTCGCCATTGACCCGCTTGTTGCTGTGCAGCGGAGGCACCTGCTCGGTCCACCCCAACATCGGCAACAGCGCTGCGTCGAGCTGCTCAGCGGTGAGCCCGTCTGCGTTTCCTTCCGCCCCTCGAGCGCCGAGCAGGTCTCCGTTGTCGGTCTCAAAACCCCACTTCACCGTGGCGACGTAGGTCTTCGGCGCCGGGTGCAACGAAGCGAACAGCTTGGTCGCAGGTCCCACCAAAACCAGCATCAGACCTTCGGCAAAGGGATCCAGGGCGCCGCCATGACACACCGGCCACTTGCGCCCACCCTGGGCCAACAGGGCATCATTGGTCTGCTGGACAACCGAGAATGCCGCTGGCCCTGCAGGTTTCCGCAGCAGACACAGTCCGGGAAGAACCTCGGAATTCTGTGGATCAGCGGTTATTTTCACCTCATCCACCATCGCACACCCCAGCCAATGGGCCGGATTGGTTCCTGTTTCTGGTAGTAAAGGTGGCACCAACGTTGCTCAGTGACCCTCCAAGATGACGTTCCGCTCCGCACTCCTCGCTGTCTTCCTCTTGTCCTGCCCTGCCCTGGGCTCAGGTCAGCTGGACAGCCTGCGCTCTTCAGCGAAGGTCGCGCGGGAACAGGCGCTGGTGGTGCGCAGCGAGCAGATGCAAAAGCGGCAGGAACTCAACCAGCTTTCGACGCACATCGAGGCGCTGAAGCTCAAGGCGAAGGGCAGGCTGCTGGCGGGCGGTCAGCTGGACGCGGCCCTCAAGCAGTCCCAGGAACTTTCCGCCGCACTGACTTCGCTGGCGCAGTCGATGTCCGCCCGCGAGGCCGAGCTCGAATCGGCCAACCTGGCGTTGCTCGAAGCCCTCAGCGCCCAACTGACTTCGCTGCGGGCGGACTTTGACCGGCAGACCACGCGCGCCAACCGCCAGAACATTTTGAACCAGTTCAAGACCCTGCGGGCCGAGCGTGAGCAGGTTCGTGCGGCCCTGCCGCCGGCTCGGGTTCCCGCGCTCGAGGCGCAGCGCTTTTCGGAAGATCCGACCGAGCTGCTCGAGCAGGCCGATGCGATGCGCGACAACGAGGACAAGGTCCGCCGCGAGCTCAAAGCGCTCGAGAACCGAATCGCCGAGGCCAAATCGGAGCGGGCACTCGACGGCCGCGTTCGTCAGTTCCTCGGCGAAGAGTCGTTGTTCGATGATCAGGATCGAAGGCTGCGGGTGAGGCGCGAGTCGCCGCTGGATTCCGCGCCCGCGTTGGCCGCGACGAGAGATGACAGCACCGACCGGACCACCGCGGGCAACCCGATGCCGGGCGAGAATTTTGGCGGAATCGGCGCAGCGAGTGGACCCGCCAAGGCGGCGAGCAATCCTGAGGGCCTGCCTGTTCCCGTGGCTCCTGGCACTCCTGGCATGCCGGGAACCAAGGTCTCGAACGGCACGGATGCGCGCCCGACGGTGGGAACCCAGCGGATCGCCGGTGGCGACGATGATGATCTCGAGGAGCTCGAAGTGCAACGCCTGAAGCTGCAGAGCCTGGCCGGTCAGCTGCGCGCGCGAGCGATGGATCTCGAGAAGAAGGCCGCCGAGCTGAAGTAGTCGTCAGGGCGACGCAGAAATGCGGAGCTTGACCTTCACTTCCAGCCGCGTGTCCTTTGAAGGCTGGTTTCCCTTTCCGCGCAGAACCACGGTGACGAGGGGCGCGGTGATGAACGGGGTCACGTCGACCTCTCTCACGTCGAGCGCCAGAATGGGGTTCGGCGCGGTCAGCGGAAGATCTCCGATGTTCACCTTGTCCGCGAAGAGCAGCTCCAGGTCTCCGGCGCGCGCCACGACCTGAAGGCTCTGCAGAAAACTGAAGTCCTGATCCAGCGGAGAAAGGATCTTGAACGTGACCGATTCTACGTCCACGTGGGTCACCCGATCGCGGGTCACCTTGTCGTTCTGAAACTCCCGGTTCGCATTGAAGTCGAGGTCGTTCATCCCGCCGATCGAAGGGAAGACGTTCAGCGGGGGAGCCAGGAGGTTGCCCGCCACGACCGATTCACCCTTGACCTCGGTGCCAAAAGTAAACGGGCCACACCCCGTCAGAGCAAAGACCAAAGCTGAACTGAGCAGGCGCGCCATCGAACCGGACACTCTAACGGGCGGACTGCCACTTGGCGATTTGGCTGCCGGCCCCAGCTGGGCTATGGGGCGGGCCATGAATTCACGTCACGCGTCGCTGCTGCTGTCCTCGGTCGTTGTCCTCTTTCTCGCAGGCTGCGGAGGTACGGGTGTCGGTGGCACCGATGGAGGTACCGGCGGAGGCACGGGTACCGGCGGCGGCAGGGGCACCGGCGGCGGCACGGGCACTGGCGGCGGCACGGGCACTGGCGGCGGCACGGGCACCGGCGGCGGCACGGGCACCGGCGGCGGCACGGGCACCGGCGGCGGTAGCGGCGGCGGCACCGGCGGCGCGGGCGGCGGCGCAGCAGCCCCGACCTGCTCGTCGTACTGCACGACGATTCAGGCCAACTGCAAGGCTGCGACGGACGGCGGCACGACCAACGCTCAGTTCAACAGCACCGATGCCTGCACCGGTTCGTGCGCTGGATTCCCGGCCGGCGCCACGGGCGCTACGTCAGGCAACAGCCTGGCTTGTCGCGCCTACCACGCGGGCGCTGCACCGACCGACGCGTTCCTCCACTGCCCCCACGCGGGTCCTGCGGGCGACGGAACCTGCGGCAGCAACTGTGAGAGCTTCTGCGCCATCGCGGCGGCGGCATGCACGGGCGCCAACGTTCAGTTCGCGGACACCGCCACCTGTCTCACCGCCTGCAACAGCTTCCCGGGCGTGACCGCGCACTACAACTCGTCCACCACCTCGGGCAATTCGTTCTCTTGCCGGATGTACCACCTGACGGTTGCAGCCTCGAGCATGGCCAATGCGACCACGCACTGCCCGCACATCAAGGTGGCCGGCGCTCCCTGCGGGTGAGCTGAAGTCTCCACTTTTCAGATCAGCCTGATCTTTCGGGGTAATCGCGCACTGCATCGGTGCTCGGTTGCCCCGAAGTTTTTTTTCAAGGGGGGGGCTCCTTGACGGGAGCTGCAGATGCGGCAACCCTTCGCCGCTCACTGTTACCTTCTGGGGGCTGTTACCGATGCAGAACACGCTCAAACTGTTGCTCGCTTAATTCGCAGTCGCCCTGACCTTGCAGACGTTTTCCTGTGGCGACGGGGGCAGCACGACCGACGGAAGGTCGGGCGGCGGTAGAGGCGAGGGCACCGGAACGGGCGGCGGCACCGGAACCGGCGGCGGGACAGCAGGAGTTCTTGGCTCCTACACGCTGACCCTCACCGGTGCACCGGCGAGTCACAACGGAAAAGTCATGACCTTGAAAGTGAAGTTCCTCGATGGTGGCACGGCCGGAATGGGGAACGCGGACCATCGCAGCCAACACGGGAACCATCGCCGTTCCCTCGGTGCTGAAGGCCGGCGCCACCTACAACTCCGACTACTGCATCGACCTGAACGGTACCGCGGGCTGCCAGTTTCCGGCGGACCACCAGTGGCGTCGGTCGGTGGTGGGCGACGGTGGAAATGTCGCCGAGACCCGTCCCCACGGCGATCCACAGACCGACGTAACTCCGTTCTAAGCAGCGACGCGGGTCACAAGAAGCGCTCGAGCTTTGCGGCTTTGAGCGCTTCGACGACCTTGCGAACGTCCTGCGCCTTGTCTTTGGGCAGGACGAGCACCGCATCGCCGGCATCAATCACCACCACGTCTTTCATTCCGACGACGGCCAGTGGGCGCTTGCTCGCGAGCACCACGCACCGCACCGAATCGATGACGAACGCGTTCCCTTCGACCACGTTGCCCTGCGAGTCCAGCGGGCGCAGATCGGGCAGCGCGCTGAAGCTGCCCACGTCGCTCCAACCGCAATCCGCGCGGACCACCGCGATGTTCGAGGCTTTCTCAGCCACCCCGTAGTCGATGCTCGTCGCGGGCATTTTCGGAAAGAGCTTCTTCAGCGCCTTCGAGTACTTCGCTGTCCCGACGGTCGCGCGCAACGCCTCGAGCGCCTTCGACAGCTCAGGCATCAGCTGCGCGAAAGCAGCCAACATCACGTCGACGCGAAAGACGAAGATCCCCGCGTTCCAGAAATAGTCGCCCGAAGAGAGGTAGCGCTGCGCCGTCTCGAGATCCGGCTTCTCGACGAACCGCGCCACCTTGTGCGCCGGGGGCGCAATCGCCTCGCCCACCTGAATGTAGCCATACCCCGTCTCGGGCCGGGTCGGCTTGATCCCCAGAGTCACAATCTGACCACCCTGGGCCACGCCGATCGCCGCCTTGAGCGCCTCCCGAAACGCCTTCGGATCTGCCACGTGTTGATCCGACGGCATCACCACCATTACCCCCTGTGGATTTCGATGGGCCACGTGCGCGCACGCCAGCGCAATCGCCGGGGCGGTGTTGCGCGCTTCCGGCTCGACCAGCACGTTGGCTTTGGGAAGCCCCTTGAGCAACCGGGCCGTCGGCGCCGCATGCAGCGCACCGCACACCACGAAGCTGTCGGAAATCGGAGCCAGGCCCAGCACGCGATCGAACGTCTCGGCGATCATCGTTTTTGCGCCCGTCAGCGGCAGAAACTGCTTGGGCCGGGCCTTTCGGGACAGCGGCCAGAAGCGTGTCCCCGAGCCTCCCGCCATGATCACCGGGAAGATTGTCCCAACCGTCTTTTTGCCCATAGGCGCTGGCTTCTAGCCGAGGCGATTCCAGGCTCAACGTCCAAACTTTCAACGGGCAATTGACCTGATCAAAATCAACCGCCGACAATGTGTTTCGTTTGAAAACAGCCAGCAGTTATTTCGGTCACTTTTCCGCGCCTGTAAACACCTGATCTCACATGGCCGAGACTCGTTATGTAACTATTGTTCACGTGGCTGGCTTGACCGTGTCTCGCGTAAGTGACTGTAAGTTTTCACTTGCCATTCAGTAATTTCAGTAAGTTGGGTTGTGGCCGGGCTCTTGCTCAGTGAGACGGCGCAGCAGTCGCGCATCCAATCCATCTCGCCGAAGCCAGTCAACGGACGCATCGCGTCCGAGGGGTACTTCTATGTCTCGAGTCCTGACCGCAACACTCGCATTGGTGGTCGTCGGCTGTGGACCCCAGGAAGCGGTAGTCGCCCACGGGGGGGACAACGTCGCGAGCAGTGGAGCCGAGCTGCGCTGGAGTCAGTTCCTTTCCAAAGTTCACCAATTGCCCGAGCAGGACGTCTTCATCGTCAACGGCGACTCGACGGTCGAAGGTTGGAAGAACCTGCGTGCGTTCTACGAAGTGGCGGTGCTGGGCGGGCAGCAGCTGATCATCGATCAGAACGGCGGCGTCGACTCGAAGTGGACCGACACCCAGAAGCTCAACCTCACCTACTGCGTGAGCAACAACTTCGGCACCCACAAGACCGCAGTGGTGCAGGCCATGGCGGGCGCCGCTGACGCGTGGGCGGCCGCGACGAACATCAAGTACGTCTACGTCAGTGCGGAAGACGGCAACTGCAACACCGGCAACAACAACGTCGTCTTCGACGTTCGCCCGGTGAACGTCAATGGCCAGTACATCGCGCGCTCGTTCTTCCCCGGCAACTCGCGGTCGGCGCGCAGCGTGGAAATCGACAACAGCGCGTTCACCGCAACCAAGCCGACCGTCACTGGCGTGCTGCGCCACGAATTGGGTCACACCCTGGGCTTCCGCCACGAGCACACCCGCCCCGAGGCCGGCACCTGCTTCGAGGACAACAACTGGCGCCCGCTCACCACCTACGACTCGAGCTCGGTGATGCATTACCCCCAGTGCAATGGCACCGGTGACTGGTCGCTGATTCTGACCGCCCGAGACATCGCCGGCGCCAAGCTCGTCTACGGAGATCCGGGCGGCGTCAATCCTCCTCCTCCTCCTCCCCCGCCCCCGAGCAACGTCGTCGAGCAGACCTTCAGCGGCAGCGTGGCGCGCGGACAGTGGGCGTCGATTCCGGCCCTCGCCGTCAAGCCGGGCACCACGTTCACTGCAGTCCTCTCGGGCAGCGGAGATCCGGATCTCTACGTTCGCGTCGGCTCGGCGCCCACTGCGACCCGCTTCACCTGCCGTCCCTACCTCGACGGCCCGAACGAGACCTGCAGCATCACCGTGCCTTCGGGCAGCTCGTCGGTGTTCGTCAGCGTCAATGGCTACGCCGCGGCGAATTTCTCGGTCAAGGTCACCTACACCACGCCGTAGTTAAAGCGGTCCGAACGACTTCAGCGCGTCGTAGGTCGCGTACTTGTAGACCTCGGACAGCGTCGGGTAGTTGAAGCAGGCCTGAATGAAGAGGTCGGCGGTGGCTTCCATCAGCATCGCCGTCAGCCCGATGTGAATGAGCTCCGTCGCTCCTTCGCCGATCAGGTGCACCCCCAGCAGCTTCTGAGTGTGCACAGACCGCCCCGACTGAAGCTTCAGGGCCACCCCGTCGCCTTCGCCAGTCCACCTGCACCGTGTGGGAATCGACGAACGACGCCTCGCCGAGCAGTCGGGTGACCTGATGGCGCGCGAGGTTCGCGTCGATGCGCTCGTGCTCGGCGCTCACCACCACGCTCGAGCGATGGAGCAGATCCCCAAGCCTCGCTTCCCGATTGAGCGACAAGTCCACCCCGTGCAAGCCGCGCTGGCGAAAGCCCGAGAGGTACAGCGCCGTCTCGCGCCGCGCCCTTCTCGCCCGCCGGGCCGCTTCCAATCACCAGCAGGTCGAAGTGGGCATCAGCCATGGGGACCGCTATCTTCGCCGCTCTTCTGTCTGCGGAGGCAGCTTGATGGTTCGCCGGTCGGTGCTGTGGGTCGTTCTGGCAGTGGCGGGCACCGCGTCGGCCGGCCGGATCAAGGTGATCGCGTTCACCAACCTGCCCCAGACTGCGCCCGGCCTGACCAAGCTGCTCAAGACTTCAAGAGACTCACGCTCGCGCACCCTCGCCACGCTTTCGCTCGACTCGATGCTGCGCGAGCGCGGACATGAGCTGGTCGAGGCCGCCGAAGTGGACCAGGTGCTCGGCGAGGTGCTCAAGGGCTTGTTCAACAACATGGTGGCCGACACCTACGTCTTCACCTGGGACAAGGACAGCTTCGGGCCGCGCGGAGACATCGTCTGCAAAGAAAAGGCGCTCGTCTTTCCGGGGCGGGTCAGCCCTTCGTTCGAGCGGAAATACACCGTGAAGGTCAAAGGCAAACGCGTCGACCGCGGCTACCTCGGCCAGGAATGCACGCTCACCGTCACCGCCGCCAGGACTGAAGACGAGTGGCACCAGTGGACGGGCTCGAAGGGTTGGGGGCTCAACCCCCACGCGGTGTACGTCAATGACAACGTCGCGCGGATCGCCGTCACCCTCTACTCGGCGGGCACCGCCGCGACGCCCACCCCGAAGGCCGAACGGCCGATCTACGTCGGGTTCGCTTCCCGCGAGAAAGACGACGGCGAATGGAAGCTGCTGTCGATCGAGCCACCGACCTCGCTCGACTACCGGAAGCAAGAGAGCAACGCGTTTCCGGCAGACACCAAGGCCAGCGAAGCCGAGAAGAAGACCCGGGTCGCGTTCTGGATGGAAGCGGTGCGGGTTCTAAACCCGGCTCGCGAGAGCTTCATCGGAAACGAGCAAACGCTGTTTTCGATGGCGGGCTCGGGCGCCGACGCGCTCGACGGGAAAGACAAGTGGATGCTCGAACCGTTCCGGAAATCGGATTCTCCGGTGGTGCGCGCCTGCGCCGAGCTGAAGCTCTCGCGAATGGGAACTGCCACCACGCCCGCGGCGCTGGCCGAGATGGTGACCCAGGTGCGCCACCCCGCGGTGCGAAACGAGCTGATCCTCGAGGCGCTTCGGTTGGTGGGTCCCCGCCTCGATGCGGCCAAGCCCCCCAGCGAGGAAGACAAGGCGACGGTGTCCGCGCTGCTCTCGCCCAACCCGAAGGATCCGGTCAAGATTCGAGAGCTGCGGCTCGAGGGCGACTGGGCCCATGTCCGCGTCCTCAGCCAGAAGGTCGATGGCTACCTGCTGAAGAAATTTGCCGACGGTTGGCAGGTTCTCGGGCCGACCCGCTAGAGAATCATTCGGTCGGTTTCTTCAGCGTCCACACCAGCTGACCGCGGACCAGGCTCGCCACCTCGGTGTCCGCGTATCCGACCATCGATTCGCTCGCCAGCAGCAGCGGGCCTCCTTCGGCGCTCGCCGCCAGCACCCCCGCCAGCTCGGGAACAGCGAGCACGTCCATCAGCGGAACCTGAGACATCGCGCGCGCGAGCCGCTGGGGATCCACCGCGAACTCCGCGCCATGGGGCTGCTTGCCGGCCGTCGGGGGCACTGCCTTCACCGCGGCCTCGAGCACCGCCCGATCGTTGCTAAAATAGAAGTGATTGCCGCGGACCCCGAGGCTCACCTCTCCTTCACGCAGCTGCAGTGAGTAGCCTTCCCCGTCCTCGAGCGGCCTGGCGCCCTTCAACTGGGCGAGATTTTCCAGCGCCTCGCGGGCGGCCTTCGGGTCGGATGCCTCGGCGAGCATCGTCATCTGCGCTGCGAAGAAGCGCCCGGCGAAGGTTCGCAAGGTGCCCTTCACTTTTACCTGCTGCACCAGGACCAGCGCGTTGCCCGACAGTGTCGACCCCAACGCGGTGGCGGTGTCGGTCAACATCGCGCGATCGCAGGTGGGGCACAGCTGGCCGAGCATCCCCAGGATCTGGGCGAGCACCAGCCCGACTTGCGAAGGCTCGACCCGAATGCGGGCACCCAACAGCCCGTCCAGCGAAGCGCCCGCGTAGGGGCTGGGCCCCGCGCCCGCGAGCTTGGCCACCGGGTAGCGGCTCGACTTGAATTCCTGGGTCAAGACCAGGCCGTTTCCCTTCACTCCGACGACGCCCGACCCGGAGACGAACACCGCCTGGCCCGGAAGTGCCTGGGCGGACTTCCACATCGCGGCCACCGGAAGTTTTCCCAACACCTTTCCCAGCTCGAGCAGCGGCTTCTCGACGGTGTTGCCGCCTCCGCCGACTGCGCACGATTCTTTTCCTTTCAGCACGTAGCCCGCGAGCACCCGCCCGAGGCTGTCTTTGGCGCCGACCACCGTGACCCCGTCGACCTCTTTGCGCCAGGGCACCCCCAGGGTCTTCAGGCGTTCCGCGCAGGCGGCCTCGTACTTCTTCACGTCGCCGAGGCTGACGCAGGAAAAAGAGAGGTCGGCCCGGTAGGACAGGGTGCCTGAGCCGAGCGGGTCGAGCCCCGAGTCGAGCAACGATTCGCGGCGGGTCACATCGAGCCGCAACAACGGATGCACTTCGTTGCGCCAGCCTTCGCGGCGCAGCAACCCGGCGCGCTGGGCCGCCGCGTCGAGGAATGGAATCATCTGCGCCGCGTCGTCGAGCCTGGGCACGAAGAAGGCGAACTCGATGTCCGCCGGAGCGCGGGGCCCCTTCGCAGATGCGGGAACCGCCGCCAGCAACAACGACATCCAGAGCGCTCTGATCACGCCGATCGCTCTAGCTCATCCCGACCCGATTTATCGCCCGTTGCAGCCCGCACCCTGTTGTAGGTTCCCCAGCCCAAAACGGAAGGTGCACGTGGCGTTCAAGCTTCAGAAGTTGAAGGGCGGGTTCTTCAAGATCATCGGCCTCGAGGCGTTCTTGCAGCGCAGGCTCGAGACGATGCAGCGCAGCTCGCGGTTGGGCCCCCCCCGGGAAAATGTCGCGCGCAAGCAGCTCGTCTCGGTGCGCACCGCCCGCATCGCCGGGCCGAGTGCTCCGTCCGCGCTCGATGTGTTGGTTGCCGCCCTCGAAGCCCACCCCCGCCGCATCGACCTCGTCAAAGCCGGCAAGCAGAAAGACCAGCTGCTCCGGTCGCTGATTCCGCTCTACCTCGTCCGCAGCGGTACCGGCATCAGCTCGGGCGTCACCTCGAAGTTCTGGCAGGCGCACGGGCTGAAGTACGCCGCACCCAACGCGGCGAAGGCGCTGCGCGAGCACAAGGGTTACTCCAAGACCGCCAAGGGCGGCCGTCAGATCACCGCCGCCGGGATCAAGTACGTCGAGGCCCAGCTCAAGGCGCTCAAGCCGGGCCGCGACGCTGCGTAGCCGAAGGTAGAAGCCCAGCGATCTTTCGGACAGGCATTCGCAGGATGCCTTCCATCACAGGCCCCGCGCCCAGACGCCGGCCCTGCGCGCCGCGAAGAAGTTCGTCTGTCCTGACACTCGAACGTGTGGCCAAGCGGCTCGAGTCGAAGGGCAGTGGGATTTCGGATGTCGGCGGCGGGATGCCCCCGGGCGAGGCCCACCTTTTCAGGCGCTCAATCGGAAGTCCGTGCACGTGCCCGGCGATTCAGGGCCGTTGTGTGCCCGTTTGCATTGAACGTGGGAAACAGGTTCACCTACCTGCCCAAACAACCTTTTGAGTCGCCTCGCAGTGCCGTTTGGCGCGATGTGGTGTGGGTTACCCCCAGTGGTGAGGCTGACCGTCGAACGCCGGTGGTGAATCAACACCAGTGGTGGTGAGCCACACCGGGTCGACGAGACGCAGCCCTGTTTCGGCGCCCAGCGGTCGAAACCAGCGGTCGAAACCAGCGCATTCGACGCTTGCTCGCGACCTTGGCCTTCTCACCACAGCAGGGTGTGGTCAAAGGGACAGGGTCACTGAAAAAGGCACTACCCTCGGGGCCAACGCAGGGAAGAGCTTCGGGTCAGGCACGTCGGCGGTTCGGCCTCGGTGGAGCGCACTGAGCCTGTACTTTCCCAAAAAGGCCTTTGATTCCTGAAGCCACGGAACCCGCCTGCTTTCCCTGCCCGCGAGACGCGTGCGCGCCAGACCCGCAGATCCGCGCGGCCTCACCGAGCGACGACCTGCTTCGACTGCGCCATCGCGGCGCGCATTTTCGCCAGTCGAAAACCAGGCTGTTTCTTCGCGAGAGCCTCGAACGCGGCCTGTGCCTGCTCCCACTTGCGGCTCTCGTACAGCTCGAGCGCCGCGCCATATTCGGCAGCCGTGTCGAATGACAGCGTCGCCGACGGCTTGCGCCCGCCCGTTTCACTCTTGCGCTGCAGGCCCTTCAACACCGGACCCAGCAGCGCATCGACGTCGAGCACCCCCAGGTTGAACGGCGCCGAAAAGGTCACCAAAAGTAAAGGACTTGAGGTACCACCGCCGAGCCCGGTCGCAGTCGGCGTGCTCGGCCGCGCTTCGCGCCAGCATCCGGTAGAAGTTGCCCACCTCGTAGTCCGTTCCGTTCCTCAGCCCACAGGCCTTCTCGAACTGCTGCTCGATCTCATCGAGACCCGGCAGCCCCTTCCCGCCGCAATCGGTAGCTGATCTCGGAGCCCACCGCGTGGAAGCCCTCGCAAGTGCGCAGCGACGCCTCGAACTTCTCTCTCTCGGCGTGGGTGTGCTCGTGCTTGCCCCCGATGATCTGCTGAATCTTTTCTTCCGGCGCGTCGCGCCTCGGCAGAGGTAGGCAGCAGGTCGAGCACCTTCTGGTACGCGGCGGCCGCGTCTCGGTCGGCGCCTTGTTCCATTCCGCTTCTGCCGCGCGCGCGGCTTCTTCCACGGTCTGCAGTGCGCTCATGTTCTGCGGAATCGAGCACTCCCGGCTGTGGCGCGACGTTGAAGCCGTCCCCATCGGTGAGCCGGCCCAGCAGCACGAAGTCCGTCAGCTCGACCGTCGCCGCGCTCGCATTGAAAGTTGACGCTCGAGCTGTCGAAGAAGCGCGCGTCGCGAAACAGCTCGGCCAACCCCAGCTGCCTCAGGTCAGCCGAGGCGTAGGCTTCGAGCTGTCCCATTTCTTCAATCAGCAGCCGCTGGTTGGCGAGCCAGCTGCGCATCACGTTCAGCGCCCGGGGGGCCCGCTTGTTGACCTCGAGCACGGCGCCGCTGATCAGGTCTTTCTTGCGCTCTTCGAACTGCTCGAGGCTCTTCAGCAGCGCTTGTTTCTTTTCGCGGGCCATCGCGAAGGTCGGTGATTTGGACACCAGCGCGGTCATTGCCTTTTGCGCTTCCTCGACCTTCCCCTGGTCCGACAAATCGATCGCCCGGGAATACGCGACCAGCGCATCGAGACTCGGCACCTTCGCTCGCCGACGTTCGGTCGAACCTCTGAGCTTCACCTCAATGGCCGCGGTGAGAACCAAGCGGTATTGCTGCGCACACCCATTTGTCCCTCGCTTGCGCCGGCAGAGCGGGCGAAAGTCCCGCCCACGCAATGCCCCCACCCGTTCGACTGAAAGTCGCGGAGGCCGTGGCAGTCGCGCTGCTCTCCTCTTTTCCATTCTGCGCCCTCGCCGAGGAAGCGCCTGACGCAGGCCCGACGCCCGACGAGGCCGGCCTCGAGCGCCTGCTCGCCGAGCCGGTGATCACCGCTGCTTCGCGCACCGCCGAGAGCACCAGCGACGCGCCGGGGACGACGTGGACCATCAGCGGCACCGACCTCAAGCGCTTCGGGATCCAGTCGGTGGAAGAGGCCATTCGGTTTCTCGGGCACGGAATGACGAGCTACGAATATGACGATCGGCTCAACGCGGCCTTCGGGGCGCGCGGCTATCTGTCCGACAACATCGGGCTCCACATCGCGGTGTTGATCGACGGGAACCAGGCGGGAGGCAGCGCGAAGACCGCGCGCGGCACCCAGCAATACATGATGCCGATCGAGCTGGTGGACCACATCGAGATCGTCCTTGGGCCCGGGTCGGTGGTCTACGGGAACAGCGCGATGTTGGGAGTCATCAACGTCGTCACTCTCGCCGGCCGGTCGATCGACGGAACCCACTTCGTCGCCCAGGTCAGCGGGGGCACCCCGGGCGACCGCTGGGCGAAGGACGTTTCCTGGGGCGAGGCGTGGGGCAGAGCGGCGGTGTACGCCGGGGCGCGGTTCGAGCTCGGAGGAGATCCGCTCGACCTCGCCTGGCACTTCGCGTTTCGATGGGACCGTCAGCAGGGCAGATCGATCTGGCGCCCCGTCAGTGGCGCTGACATGTACGCCGACCCGTTCGCCGGTTACGAGCGCGAAGACGCCTTCAATCGAGATCTCCACACCCGGCTGTTCGCCCGCGCGACCTGGGGGAAGTGGACGCTCCTCTCGTCGGTCGCGATTGGGCAGACCACCGGCACGGGTCCGATCGAAGCCAGCGGTGCCAGCAGCGCGTTCGAGCCCGAGTACATGCTCGATGCCACCTGGGCGAGCCACGTCGGACATCACGGCGATCTGTCGCTGCGCGCCTACGCGGTGGTCTTTGATTCCCAGGTGCTGCTCGTCCCCTCGAAGAACGACGAGCAGCACTGCCTGAGCACGGTGGGCGTCAGCCGATGCTTCGACACGCTCCACTACGTGAACTTTCGGCCGTTTTTCGAGCCGATCTTCACCTGGGACTGGAACCAGGACGGAACCCACGTCACCATGCTGGGGGGCCAGCTGTTCATCGATGGCAGCGTGATCACGTCGGGCGCCACCTCGGTCGACGGCTCGAAGAACGACTACGAGGAGCCCATCGTGGCGCCGCTGCCCAACGCGGCGCTCTACGCTCAGCACATCTGGCGGGCGCGGCTGGGCACTCTGAATGTCGGCTTGCGATACGACGTGGGGTTCCTCGGCTGGGCCCTTTCCCCCCGCGTCGCCTACAGCACCAGCCTGTGGACCAACGGCACGGTGAAGGCCGTCTTCTCGACCGGCTTTCGGACTCCGAGCATCACCGAGCGCTTCCTCGAGATTGAAAACTTCCTTACCTCGAACCCCGACATCAAGCCCGAGCGCGTCTACTCGGCCGAGTTCGACCTGGCCCAGCGGCTGGGGCTGCAGAGCCTGCAGATCGCGATCTTCGCCTCGCTGTGGGACGGGCTGATCACCACCCGCAGCGTGATCGTGAACGGCCAGCGGCTTTCCCAGTTCGCCAACCTGCGCAGCGTCTGGAGCGCCGGGGTCAACCTCGGCTGGCAGGCAAGCTCAGGGCCGGTGGAATACGCCTTGTCGGCGAACTATGCGCCGGGCCGGGTTCGACTGCCTCCCGACATCGCCCAGTCAACCGATCAGCAGCTGGCCGACGCGAGGATCAACCGCGCCGCGCTCAGCCGTTATGGCTCGACGGCCTTCAGCTCGGTCTTCCTCCCCGCCGACGGGATGCCGGACTTCTACGCGACGGGGCGATTGTCCTATTCGTTTGGAGAGGCTCGCCCGCGGCTTTCGGTGGCGGCCAACCTCAACTCGCCCCGGATGAGGGTCAATTATGCCGGTGAGATTTTTCTGCTCGATGCCCGCAACCTCGACGGGCCATTGTTGCCCTGGTCGATTGACGTCCGAGGGGCGGCCGAAACCCGACTGACCGAGCGCATCGGGGTGCGCCTCACGTTCACCGCGCGATCGCTGGGCACCGTGCCGACCTCGGTGCGGGTCGGAGACAGCACCGCTCCGCTGCCTTCTGGAGGGATCGGCGCTTCGACCAACCCCGTCGCGCCGCTGAGCGCGATGGCCGAGCTCAACGTGCGGCTCTGAACATGCGCCTGCCTCGGCTCTCACTGCCGCTGGTCGCGATGGGGCTCTGGGCGTCGGGCGCGTTTGCTGACGAGCTGCCCGTCAACCTTCAGGTGCAGCTGCTGTCGAAGCTGTCGACCTACGTGGCGAACTTCGGCCCGGCCGATTCGACGACGGTGAAGATCCTCGTCGTCTACCCCGATTCGAAAGAGGGCCCTTCGCGCGGGGCCCAGGCGCTCGCGACCGCGCTGACTGCCGTGGGGAAGCTCGGGCAATTCACCGCCCAACCGAAGTTGGTCGCGGCGTGCGACGCGAAGAAGTTTCAGGCGCTGGTTGCGGCAGAGAAGCCGCAAGCGATCTACCTGGCGCCCGAGCTCGACGAGAAGGCGACCGCCGAGATCATCGAGGCCGCGGCGAGCGGAACGGTGTTGACGATCTCCGGCCTCGAGGCGCACGTGCGGCGCGGCGTGGTGCTCGGCTTCTCGCTCGTCGAGGCCCGCCCCCGCGTGCTGATCAACCTGAAGCAGGCGCAAAAGCAGAGCGTCGTCTTTCTCAGCGGGCTGGTCTCCCACTCGTTGGTCGTCGATCGCTGAAAAAACGCCCACTGCTGCGTCTGCAGGAAGCTCGACGGTCATCGCGTTCATCGTTCGAAGGTTTCCGAAAAGCCACGTACCGCTTCAAGCCGCGCGCCCGTTCGAGCTCGACGCGCGGTCATTCGAAGAGACGTTCACCGCGGGTGGAGGCAAACGCGAGCCGACTCAGGCCCGGGTCATGATCTCGAGCCGCCTGGAGCGCGCCACTTCGAGCCGGGTCTCGGTCTGCTTCAGACTCTCGAGCTTCGCTTCCGCGGCCCTGGCCAGCTTGACCTGACCTTCGAGCTTCTTGAGCTTCACTCCCATCGCCTTGCTGCCTTCCGACGTGAAGCGGCTGGTCCCCGGGTGTGGCAGCGCCCCGTGGGTGCCTTTCGCGCCCCAGCTGGGCACCTTGTTGTGGATGCCCTTGATGCCACCGCTGATGCCCGTATTGCCTGCGCGACGCATCGACATGTTTCCAGTCCTTGAAAGCGGGGGATTCCGTCGTCCGATTTGCACGCCGGAGACCAATCGAAAGGCCCGTGGCTCTGTGGGGGTGGCCCGCCGAAGTGTGCGCGTCAGTGGACAGGTGTCCTCTGCGAGCCTCAGCCGTGACCTGAAAAATGAACAGGCCCAGAGCGAACGAAGCTTCCGTTCACCCTGGGCCTGCCCGAAATGGCAAAGCTTAGTAGCGGTAGTTGTCAGGCTTGAACGGGCCTTCCACTGGCACGTTCATGTACTTCGACTGCTCGGCGGTGAGCTTGGTCAGCTTCACGCCGACCTTGGCCAGATGCAGCGCGGCGACCTTCTCGTCGAGCTTCTTCGGCAGCACGTAGACCTTGCCCTTCTCGAACCTGGTCCCGGTATCCAACGAGCCCCAGAGCGCCAGCTGCGCGAGCATCTGGTTGGTGAACG
>JAYVCD010000338.1:0-22688 GCA_043750125.1 Archangiaceae bacterium
TGCAACGTCACCTCGGGCAGGCGGGCGTACGCTGCCTTCCTCTTCTTTTTCTCGACGTAGGCCCGCCGAACCGCCGCCCAGGTCTTCGTCCCCTCGAAGTCGACGGTCTTTTCGAGCCGCGCGTCTCGTCGGACCTGCGCCGAGCTCAGCGTCGGTGCGAACTCTTCGCGAAACGCATCCAGCGCAGCCATCGACTGGGTCGCATCGCTCTTCACCGCGCCCAGTGCGTCGTACGACACCAGGTCTCCATCGAGCGCGAGCTTCATTCCGGTCAACGCAGACAGCTGTTCTTGAAACGCCGCGTTGCGGCTCGAATAGAAGCCGGAATTGAAATCCGCAAAACGGTACAGCGGCGTGTCGTAGTCGGCCTCGAACAGCAGCAGCCGGGCGCTGCCATAGAGCAGCCCCCCACTGCGGGTGTACAGCTCATCGCGCACCCGCTCGGGATCCCGGTTCAGCTTTCGCGCGTGCTCCTCGGAAAACCGCACGCTCACCTGCATCGACCCGGCGGTGGTAATCGGATTTCGTTCCTCGAAGTCTCGGGTATCAAACAGCGACGCGCCGAGGTCTGCGCTCGCGTAAAGAAACGGGTGCCGCCGCTTGTGCTCGGCCAGCAGGTCCCGGTACAGCCGATCGAGATCTGCTTCGGTGCGCAGCGTGTCGATTCGCTGCTCGAAGGTCTTTTGGGTGCCCGGCGACTGAACCTCGAGCAGCTCTTTCAAGATTCGCGGCCCCAACGGCCCCAGCGCCCGGGCTTTTTCTTCCAGCGCCTTCCGCGCAATCGCCGGCAGGTTGGGGACCACCGGGTTGGCTTGAAAGCCCGATTCCTGCTCGGCGACCGCAATCACCGCGCAGGCATGCTCCACGTCCACCGGCAGCCCATTGGTGTCCAGCGCCATGACCAGGTCGCGCGCCCACCCCTCTTTGTCCTGCGCCCGAGACGGCAGCAGCGATGCGACCTGGTCGGGTTGCAGATGCGGCTTCTCGAGCGGCGCTGGCGCATGCACACAGGCTGCGAGCACCAAGACCAGCAGCAGCGCGCGAGTCAAAACAGGGCCCCGTTTCAATCGGGCAGGGGCGCTTCGCGTCGCTTGCGCATTTCGGACAAGACCTCGGCCTGGGCTCCGGGGTCCAGCGCGCCGACCGCGGGGAACACCAGCCGCTCTTCAATGCTCAAGTGACTGGCCAGCAGCTCTTTGAGCAGCTTGACGTGCTCCCGCAACGACACGGCCAGCGGCGGCAACGTCTGGGGAGCTCGGGCGACGTAGCGGCAGACATCGACGATTCCCCGGCGGGGCACTTCTGCGAGGCCGTGGTCTTTCTCGAGCTGGGCAATCACCGCATCCAGCCTCGGTTCGCGGCCTAGAAGCCGGGGCCACAACGACAGGGCCTCGTCGGTCTCGTGCAGCGGCAGGGCGTGTTGAAAGTAGTCGCGCAGGCTGTTCGCCATGACGGCGAGATCGGACGGCGACATCTCGGGCAGGTCGGCCAACCTCGAGGCGAGCTCGAGGAAGCGGTTGATTCGCTTGTGTGAGGCCAGCAGCAGCTCGACGACGTCTTCCTTCACGGCCATCGCATTGGAGTATCAAGCCCAGCGACTGCATGGGTGAGAAGAAACACGAACGCGTTCGCTGGGAATTCCTGGCCGTCCTCCTCATTCCCCTGGGGATTGGGGCGAGGCTCTGGGCGGTGTCCCAGGCCCCGCGGGTGCCCGAGGCTCCTTTGCCGCCGCTGAGCAACGCGCTGCTGTTGACGATGGGCAACGATCCGCTCGCGGTCGCCGAGGGGAACAAGCTCTTCCTCGTCAGCTGCGTGGCCTGTCACGGGGCCCAGGGGCAGGGGGTCGTCGGGCCGAACCTCACCGATTCCGCCTGGCTGCACGGAAGCAGCGCGCTGCAAATCCACACCTCGATTTCCAAAGGTTTTCCGGACAAGGGAATGGTGCCGTTCGAGAGACCCGTCAGTGTTTCTTCAGCGCATCTTCCAGGGGGAGCTGCTCAGTCGTAGCAAGCTTCTTCGTCCAATCGATCACCGTCGTCTGCCAACCCATTCCGGTGAACCTCGGGCCGAGGTCCTTGCTTTCGATCTGAAACCCATCGCCTCCGAAGTAGAGGTAGTCGAGCGTCGCCATCTTGTACTTCTGCATCGCCTCGAGCTTCAGGCCATTGGCGTCCACCCAGACTCCTGCCTTCTTCGAAGCCCCGGAAACCCTCGCCTCGGGGTTGTCGAACGACTGAATCACGTCAGCGCCGTTGAGCGTGGCGATCACCACCGAGTTCTCGAACGGAATCACGTCGTAGACGCTCGACTTGGTGAGCTTCCCCGCCGCCAGGCCCTGGCGCATTCCTTTGCGGTTGATGAGCCCGAACTGGGAACCGGTCTGTTCCCTGATTGCCGTTGCGAGCCAGACGCTCATCGCCGGGTCGGTCTGCTCGAGCTTGGCTTTCAAAAAGCCGATTTCTTCGCCCAGGGCCTCGTCGCGACGGGCCTTCCACCCCGCGATGAGCTTCGTCAGTTGCGCATCGGCCGCAGGCGCCGTGGCGTCATTGATGACCTCGAACGCCTCGCCTGAAACGCCCGACAGCTTCTTGTCGCCCGAGAACGACAGCTTCACCGCGACGTAGTCATTGAAGTGCCGCCCCGGGTACGCCAGCAACGCGGTGCCCGCCCGCTCGGGAAAAGTCCGGTCGCAGGCGCGTCCCGCGACGACCGCCAGATTCCATTCCGGGTGCTTCTCAATCGTCGGCGCCAACGTGGCCAGGCAGTTGTCGGTGATGATCACGGTCGCGTCTGCGCCCGCGGTTCGTGCCAGGGGCACCGCCTGGCCGAGCGCCGCTTCGTCGGTCAGCACCTCGAACCCCGCGGTGCGACCGGCCATCAGAGTGGTGATCGACTTCTTGCTGGTGAGCCCGATCACCGCCACCTTCATTCCGTTGCGAACGAACACCTTCATCGGCAGCAACCCCATCGCCCTGGCGCCGTCGTCTTGCGCCCGCAGGTCCGCGGCGAGGTAGGGGTAGGCTCCCTTCTTCGCGTTCGAGACGAACTGGTCCCGACCGAAGTCGAGCTCGCGATTTCCGAACGCCGACGCCGCGTAGCCCATGTAGGCCATCGCCTCTGCCGCGGGCACCGAACGGAAATACGACGAGATCGACGCCCCGTTTCCGTTGTCCCCGGTCGAGAGCACCAGCGTCGTCGACGCCTCGCATGGAGCCTCGCCGTTCTTCAAAGCTCCGGGGCAGTGCCCATGCATCTTTACCCATCGCCCCAGCAGCTCGGCGGCTCCCCCCCGACTGACTCCCAGATCGTCGGGGTTGGGCAGCAGGTACCCGTTTTCAGATCCGGTGATCAGCAGGGTGAGCGCGACTTCCTTCGCCGACACTGCGGCGTCAGGCGCCGAGGCGGTTGGGCGGGGGCACGCGGACAGCGCAAGCAGGGCAGTGAAGAACAGGACGCGCGTGTTCATGTCGCGCGGCTTTACTACGGCCACGGAGCCCTGGTTAGAGTCCCCGCCTATGAACGACGAAGAGAAGGGAAAGAAGCTGCTCACCGCAGTCGAGCGCATCGTCGCCTCGAGCGACGGCATCCGGGCCGGGGTCGAAGCCGCGCGGGTGAAAGTGAAGGGTGAGCTGAAGGGTGACGCCCTGCGCGAGGCGACCGGCCGCGAGCTGATTCGCGCCTGCTCCAATCGCGCCGCGATCGCCGGTGGCGTCTCAGGGTTGCCCGGGCTGCTTCCCGGGTTCGGCTCAATCGCCCTGGTGATCGGCGGAGGCCTGGCCGAGCTGACCTTCCTGCTGAAGTGGGAAGTCGAGCTGGCGTTGGGGCTCAGCCACCTCTACGGCTTCGACATCGATGATCCCCGCGAGCGCCAGCTGGGCTTCTTGATGGCCAGCGTCGGCACCTACGACGCCTCGGGTAAGAACTTCTTCGTCGACGTGGTGAAAGTGGAAGGCACGGCGATCTGGAATTACGCGCCGCGCGCCGTGAGCCGAATGGTGGTCAGCGCGATGGCAAGGGTCGCGGCGATGTACCTCTGGCGCGGACTGCTCAAGGCCGTGCCCTTCGTCGGGATGGCGGTCGGCAGCTCGATGAACAAGGTGCTCACCCAACGGGTCGGTGCACGCTGCATGCGGGACTGCCAGACCCGGCGCGGCTTGATGGCCGAACCGCCGCAACCGAAGCCGAAGCCGAAGTCCGCCGCGAAGAAATCGAAGCCGAAACCAAAATCAAAGTCCCGAGCGAAAGGGGCGGTTCCGCCCAAGGGTCCTTCGGTGGACGACTTGAACTGACCGGGGTTTCAGCCCCCAATCGACGGGCGCGCGCGAAACGGCGCGAGGTCGGGCTCACCGGCCCCTTCCTCTTCGCTCGGCAGTGCCCGTGCGCTCGGCGGCCCGAATTGAATCCGCTCGAAGAGGCTCGCCGCGACTTTCCCCGCATCAGCATCGTCGGCGCGGTGGGTGAAGCTGAAGACGTAGCCGGTGCTTTCTCGAACGAGGTGGAACTGCAGCTGTCGCAGCTGAAGGTTGCCCTGGCTGAAGATGTGTTCGCGCAGCTGACCGGTCCAGGGGCCGAACGTCGCCTCGTCTTCACTGACCACCGCGTATCCTTTGAGGATCGCGCGCAGCGTTCCACTCAGGCTCTCGGCGAAGGCCTGCGCATCAATCTCTTCGCTCAGCCCGGGCTGGGTGCTGACCACCAGCGAGGGTCGATAGCCGCCCCCGTCGGGGCCCAGCGCGATCAGCTGGCTCGCGTCCACCCAGCCGTCCGGCGCCTCGATGCGAACCGCGCCTTGCTCGATCGTTCTGTGGCCCATGGTCAGATGGCTACGTCGTGCAGCTCGTGCTCATTGTCGGCGAAGGCTCCGATGATCGCCTGCGTTCCTACGACGAGCACACCGACGCCCGTTCCAACCAGCGTCCCCACCAGGGGCGTGACCACGGTGCCGATCGCGGCTCCAGCGGCAATCGCTCCCAGGCCCCCCGCCAGACCCACCACCGCTTGCGCCTTCTGCCCATCGGTCGACTGACCACTGAAGGCCTTGTAGACCCCGAAGCCTGCGACCGCGACCCCCCAGCACCTGTGCCGGCCCGCCCAGCTTCGTCAGCACCCGACCCAGCCCGCTGTCGGTGAAGCCGTTCGCAATCGCGGCGAACTTCGAGGCGTTGACGGCCTTGCTCAGGCCCGCCACTTTGTCCGCGCTTCCAAACTGAAGAATGCGCCGGAAGCTGCACGGTCTGGGTGCTGACCGTCTGAATTTTGCCGTCGCCGAACTTGCCGTCGAACTTGTCGTCGAGGCCACCGTCCTTGTTGTCCTGTTCGCCGAAGGACTGTGTGGTCTGGGTGATGCCCTGGCTGCTCTGCTCGTACTGTCGGCTATGGAAGTCGCCCTTGGCCTCGCGCGAAAAGGCCTCTTCGGAAACATTTACCTCCGGGCTGCCGCTGTTCTTCAGTGCATCGATGGACGGAGCCGTTGGCGAAGCGCTGCGTTGTTCTTTCCACGAAGCGTGCTGAACCGAAGTCTTTGCGGTTGAAGTTTGAACCTGGGTCCGCTGGAACCCGATCTCGTCGCGGCCTTCGGGAAAGACTGAGCCGGGCTACAGCAGTCCCCGCTGTTTGATCTCGAGGTACGCGTTGACCGTGGCGGCGCCGAAGCTCTGCGCGCTCGAACGGATGACTCGTGCTCCCGCATCGCGCAGCCGGGCGGCGGTGAGGCGATATTCATCCTCGAGCTTCTGCGCGACCTGCCGCTCGAAGGCCCTCGGCGCATCGGCGGGGATCTCCTGGGCGACCCGCCGAAGATCTTCATCGAGCAGGCAGGCGACCACCGGCAGGTGGCGGGGCACCAGCTTCATCGTTCGCTTCACCAACACCGCCGACGTGTCCGCATCGAGCAAGTCGGTGAACAGCAGCACCAGCGACCGCTTTCGCCCCTTCGAGAACACAAAGTCGATCGCTGCCGCGTAGTCGCTTTCCTCGAGCGTGGCCTCGACCCGGTAGAGCAGGGCGCAGACCGCCCGCAGTGCGGCCGCCCCTTTGCGCGGAGGCAACCAGGCTTTGACTTCCGAGCCGAACGCCAGCACCCCGACCCAATCTCCTTGATCGAGCGAGACCTTCGCCACCCGCAGCGCGGCGTCCACCGCGAAGTCGAGCTTGCGTCGAGCCGCAGCTCCCGGGCCTGCAGCCGTCTGACCCGCCATGTGCCGGCCACAATCGAGCAACACCAACACCTGCTGGTTTCGCTCGGGCTGGGTCACCCGCACCATCGGCCTGCCGCGCCGAGCCGTGGCCTTCCAATCGAGGGTTCGGCGGTCATCGCCTGGCTGGTACTCGCGCAGCGACTCGAAGTCTCTTCCCTCGGCGGTCCGACGAATCACCCGCTTCGCCTCATCGTCCCGCGCCCGCGACAGGCGCAGCGCTTCACCCGACAGCACGCTCAGGTCCGGGTACACCTTGACCGGGCTCAACGCCGACACCTCGATCTGCCGTGCGCACAGCTTCCACGGCCCGTAGAGCCTCAGATGCAGTGGACCCAACTGCAGATCGCCCCGCACCTGCGCGGTCAGCTTCCATTCCAGCGTCGTCCCTTCCGCGGCGATCCGAAATGCGCGGCGGTGACCTTCAGCCCGGGGGCCCGGGGGCACCGTGTCCGCAAGCTCTCCTTCGATTTCCCCCTTCGCTTCCGCGGTCAGCTCGAGCTGCAGCCGGACCGGGGTCGCGACCCCTGCAGAGATCACCGGCTCGACCGTCCGGGTGACCCGCAGCCCATCGGCTTTGGGCGCCCGAACGATGTCGACCCCCATCAGCAACACCACCGCCAGGTCGATCGCCCCGCACACCCACGCGAGGTCCGGCGCGACCACCGCCAACGCTGCAGGAATCAACGCCACCGACGCGAGTGCCACCGCGCGCGGAAGGGGAACGATCACCTCGGCACTTCGACCCGCTCGAGCGCATGCCGAATCACTTCGTCCGCGGTGAGCCCTTCGACTTCCGCTTCAGAGGTCAGCATCAGCCGGTGGTTCAGCACGCTGCCCGCGACTTCCTTCACCTCGTCCGGAGTCACGAAGTTTTTTTTCTTCAGCGCTGCCCGAGCCTTCGCCGCCGCGAGCAGACTCTGGGCGGAACGAGGCGATGCACCGAGCTTTACCCGCGGGTTGCCTCGCGTGCTGCGCACCAGCTTGACCACATAATCGATCACGCTCGGGTCACACCTCACCGCCGCCGCCTGCTGCTGCATCCCGGTGAGCTCCGCCAGACTGAGCACTCCTTCCACCGAGGGACTCTTTCCCTCTCGCCGATGAAATTCCGCCAGCATCTGCCGCTCAGAGGCTTCGTCGGGGTAGCCCACCCGCACCCGCATCATGAAGCGATCCAGCTGCGCCTCGGGAAGCGGCCAGGTGCCTTCGAGCTCCACCGGGTTCTGGGTCGCGACCACGAAGAACTGCGGCGGCAACGCGTGGGTCTGCCCATCGATCGACACCTGCCGCTCTTCCATTGCCTCGAGCAGCGCGGCCTGCGTCTTGGGCGGAGTGCGGTTGATTTCGTCCGCCACCAACACCTCGGTGAAGATCGGCCCCTTCACCAAAGCAAACAGCCCTTCATTCGGCCGAAACACGCTCGTCCCCAGCACGTCACTGGGCATCAAGTCCGGGGTGAACTGCACCCGCGTGAAGCTCAAGCCCAGCGCTCCGGCAATCGATCGGGCGGTCAGCGTTTTGGCCACTCCGGGAACTCCCTCGAGCAGCACGTGCCCTCGGGCCAGAAAGCAGGTGAGCAGATCCGCCAGCACTGCCTGCTGTCCCAACACCACATTCGAAAGAGAGTCTTGAAGCCGTTGCAGCGCCGAAGCCATCAGCGCTGCTTCTCTCTAAGTCCCATCAACGTCCCCGCGAGCATCACGATCGACATCACCAGCGCGATGATGACGCCCGCCGACGGGCTCGAAACCCAGACCTCGAGGTTTCCAATCGGAGAACGGGCCATCGTCCTGTCCAGCGCGAGCCTGATGTAGACGAGGCACCAGACGATGCAGAAGCAGGCCCCGCCGAACTGAATGAGCCACGGCACCAGCGCATGCAGCGCCGGCATTAGCTTCCGAACCCGGATCACGATCGCCAGGAGGATCACCACGGTCGCCACGAACACCGCTGCCCCCAGGCTCAGCAGCCCCAGCACTTCCCCGTCGGTGATGGTGTCTTTCCAGGGCAAGAAGCAGGCGATCAGCGTCGAAAGGGCACCGATGAACGCCAGCTTGTCGGCCAGCGAGAGGTCGCCGACGAACCCTTTGACCTCACCCCAGAAGTCTTCGGGGTCCACCATCTGGTTTCCCGACGCGCTCGACCGAGAAGCCCTCGAAACGCTCGGCTCGTCTTTCGCGCGCCAATCGGGCCGAGCCACCGGCGCCTGCTTGATCTTTCGACCTGGCGCCTCGGGCATCCCCTGGCCCCCCGGGCGGTCTCTCTTCACCGCAGGCTTCACCGCCCGTGTTCTGCGCGGCACCGGCATCCCCGCCGCATCGACCGGCCGCTTGGCGATCGGTCTTTTCGCCCCCGACGCGGCGCGCACCACCTTCCCCTTCGGCTCTGGGGGCCCGTCTGCCTCCGCAGGCTGGTTGTCGAACATCGACGGGTCGACGATCGCCTCGCACTTCGGGCAGATCGCCACGCCATCTGCCACGGGCTCGCCGCATGAGGGGCACGTCATCGAGCCGGCGATTGTGTGGGCCCGGTGAGATCGGGTCAACGCCGAACCGCGGCGCCGCCAGAATGCTGGATCCCAGAGAGCAGTTGCCCTAACTCGTCGCTTCCATGCGCGTCCCCGTACTGTGCCTGCTCGTCATTGCCGTCGGTTGTGCTTCCTCGAAGAAGTCGGGTCGGGCCGAGCCCAAGGTTCCTCCCGAGCTGGCGCAGATCGCCGAGCTCGAAGATCGCCGCAGCCTCGGGCCCAACAACCAACTCCACGCTCTGGCTCGAACCCACCTCGACCCGACCGTCCGAGCTCGCGCTCTGCTTGCGCTGGGCCGGATTCAAGATCTGCAGAGCCTCGAGACCGTGCTCAATGCCCTCACCGACGAGTACAAAGAAGTGCGGGTCGAGGCCGCCTTCGCCGCCTCGCTCATCGCCTTGTCCTGGCAGAAGCTGACCGAGCCCCAAAAGACGAAGCTCGCCGCGGACCTGATCGGGTTTCAGACCGTCGAGCCCGAGCCCGTCGTGAATCTGGCGTTGATCGACGCGCTGGCCCGGGTCGGGTCGTTGAGCGCCGCCGAACGACTCGTCGATCTGCTCGGCACCCCCGGCGAAGTCCAGACCCGCGCCGCCATCGGGTTGGGAATCACCGCCCGGCTGATCGCTCCCGCTCCGCTGCCGGCGCGCGCCTTCAATGCTCTCGCCGCGCTGATCAAAAAAGACGTGCCCCCCGAGGTCCGTTACGGGGCCGCCTACGCGCTCGCCGGCTCGAAGAACGCCGCCGCCCGGTATTCACTTCTCACCTGCGCCCTCGACGAATCGGCCGAGGTGCGCGCCCTGTGCGCCAAGGGCATCGGCGACGTAGGAAACGACAGCGACGCCGTGACGCTGCTCAAGGTGCTCGACGATACCGACTACCGGGTGGTCGTCGAAGCCACCCGCGCCCTCGCAAAGCTTTCGGGTCGCTGCAAGGGCCCGTGCCCCGCCAACGGCGCGCTGGCGAACCTCAACTTCCGCGCCGAACGGTTGATTCGTGGCGAAACCGCCGGCGGCGGCCAGCCATTGCTCGCCCTCGCCCAGCAAGGTCTTCCCCCCGCGGGCAAGGGGGTGTTGATCGCCTTGCGCGATCAGCTCGTGGCCGGTCAGAGCACCGCCGTCGACCCCCGCATCAAGAAAGACATCGCCAACATCGAGTGCCGCCTCGCGGCCGCAATCGACCGGGCCAACTCGGAAATTCGCGAAGTGCTGACCTGCGGCGCCGGGCTCATTCCCGAGAGTCAGCGGCTGTCGACCGGGCTCTACGAAGTCGCAGCCAGCCCAGCCAAAGATCCTGCCCGGCGGGTCGAAGAGCTCGGCACCTACCTCGCCAACGGCGATTTCAAAGTGAAGCTGGCCACCATCCACCTGCTCGGCGAGAACAAGTCGCCCGCAGCCGTAGACCGGCTCAAAGCCCTGCTCACCCACTCTGACGCGGTGATCGCCGCCAGCGCAGTCACCGCGCTGTCCAGAATCGGCGACAAGGCGTCGATTCCCGCGATTCTCCCGATGATTTCCAGCGCGGGGGGCGCAGTCGAAATTGCACCCGCGATCGCCGAGGCGCTCGAGGCGCTCGACGCGAAAGAGGCGATCCCCGAGCTTCAGAAGTGGCTCACCTCGACCCACGCCACGGTGCGAATCGCCGCCGCCACCGCGCTCACCAAACTCACCGGACAACCCGTCGTTGCCGCCCGGGTCGAACGCCCGGTCAACCTGGTCAAACCGGTGACAATCCTCAGGGACGCCGTGCTCACCGTCAAGACCGAGAAGGGTGACTTCGACGTGAAGCTCTACACCCAGGACGCACCGCTGACCTCGGCCAACATGTTCACCCTCGCCAAATCCAAATTTTTCAAGAACATCACCTTCCATCGAATCGTCCCCGACTTCGTGGCCCAGGGCGGAGACCCCCGCGGCGATGGCGAAGGCGGCCCCGGCTACACCATTCGCTGCGAGCTCAACCACCGCCCCTACGCGCGCGGCGTCGTGGGCATGGCTCTCGGTGGAAAAGACACCGGAGGCAGCCAGTTCTTCGTCATGCTCGCCGCCCACCCTCACCTCGACGGGAAGTACACCGCGTTCGGCGAAGTCGTGAAGGGGCAGGAAGTCATCGACGCCATCCTCGAAGGCGACAAGATTCTCGAAATCGCGCCGCCTCCTCCGAAGGAAGACTGAACCGCCCAGGTTTCGATGCAAGCCGCAGCGGGTCTGCGGGGGGCCGATGGGCGTTCCGTATTGCACCCAGATCTGTGCACCCGGTGGACCCAACACCTGCCGCGACGGTGACGCGTGCTCGAAGCGTTCGGCACTCGCCACCGACCCAGCGTGTCGGAAGCGTTAGACCGCGGGCACCAGCGGCTTGCCCGACCACTTCTTGCGATCTTCTTCTTCCAGTCGTTCGACCTGGCGGCGAATGTCGTTCCACTCTTCGTCCGGAACTTCCAGGAACGCCTGGGTCAGATCCGGGTCGAGCTGACTGCCGCCCACCCGACCGATTTCCGCCTTGGCAATCTGCAGCGGGCGGCCCTTGCGGTACGGCCGATCTGAAGTGATCGCGTCGAGCGCGTCGACGATCGAAAAGATCCGCGCGCCCACCACGATGTCCGCCCCCTTGATCGTCTGGGGGTAGCCCTTGCCGTCCCACCGTTCCTGGTGCTGGTAGACGATCTGAGTCGCTTCTTTGAGATACGGAATCGCGCTCAACATCCGCATCCCGATCTCCGGGTGCAGCTTCATCTCGACCCACTCTTCGGGCGTCAACGGCCCCGGCTTGAGCAGAATCGAATCGCGCACCCCGATTTTCCCGATGTCGTGGAGCAGGGCGCCCTGGCCAATCATTTCCAGCTCGTCCCCGGCGATCCCCACCCTTTCCGCCAGCCGCTTCGCATACAGCGACACCCGGCGCGAATGCCACTGCGTCTCGGTGTCCCGGTAGTCCAGCGCCCGCACCATTCCGTCCAGCAGCCCGTTCGTCCGCTCGATCACCGCCACTTCTAGGTGCTGGTTGCGCTGGTGCAGCTCGGCCGAGAGCCGTCGATTCTCTCCCATCAGCCGGAAGTGCTCGACCGCCTGCTTCACCACCATCGTCAACTCGGCCAGATTCCAGGGCTTCGAGAGCAGCCGGAAGACCTCACCCCGGTTCACCGCTTCGAGCGCCACCTTGAAGTCGCCCGCCGCCGTCAGCATCAGCCGAACCGCGTTGGGGTTGCTCTGTTTCAGCGCCCCCAACAGCTCGATGCCATTGAGGTTCGGCATCATGAAATCGGTGATGACGATCGAAAAATCTCGTTCTTCTAACGCTTTATGCGGGTCGGTGTGCCCGACGACCTCGTGCCCTTCATTCTGCAGAATGCGGGTGAGCGCCTGAAGAATCAGGGCATCGTCGTCGACCACCAGGATGCGAATCATGTTTGGGGCCGAAGACTAACCGCACCGATCCGCGCCCGTCGACCTGGATCATTCCAGGACACGTCATCGGGCGCCCTTTGAGGGGGGCCTTTGAACTTTTCTGGATAGGGTGGGGGTGGTCGTCTATCCTCCCTCGAACAATGGCGAGGCCTTCCGCGGCGGGGAGCCGGCCAGCGTCGAGTGAATCCGAACGCGTGCCGGTGGTAGTCATGGGCTTGGGGTTCATCGGGCAAGAGATTGCCCGGGCCGCGTTGCGTTCCGAAGAGCTCGAGCTCATTGGCGCCACCGACTTCAGCCCCCGCCTCACTGGAAAGAAGATTTCCGACGTGCTCGGGCTTCCCGCCGGCACCTTCAAGGTCGCCAAAGATCTCGCCACCGCCGTCGGGAAGCGACGCGGCGTCGTCCTGCTCCACGCCACCGGCTCGAAGCTGCCCCAGGTGATGGACCAGCTGCTCGAGGCGATCAATCTCGGGCTCTGCATCGTCAGCACCTGCGAAGAGCTCGCCTTTCCGTACTTCCGCCACCCGAAGCTTGCCGACCAGCTCGACGCGGCGGCGAAGAAAGCCCACGTCACCGTGCTCGGAACCGGAGTGAATCCTGGCTTCGTGCTCGACCGCCTCGTCGCCACCGCCGCCCAGGTCTGCGGCCCCGTTCGCCACGTCAAGGTCACCCGCATCGTCGATGCCCGCACCCGCCGCGAAGCGCTGCAGCGAAAAGTTGGAGCCGGGCTCACCGAGGACGAATTCTTCAAGCTCGTCGACGCCGATCAGCTGGGTCATGTGGGCCTCGCCGAAAGCGCCGCACTCTGCGCGCTCGGAGTCGGCCTCGACTGCGACGACTTCGAAGAAGAGATCATCCCGGTGCTCGCCGAAGAGGACATCACCGGCGGAGCCTTCGTCGTCAAAGCAGGAAAGGTCGCCGGCATCTACCAGACCGCCGTCGGCCTCTGCGACGGTCAAGAGCGCGTGCGGCTCGAACTCACCATCGCGGTCGGGGCTGAAGATGCCGCCGACACCATCACCATCGATGCCGAGCCCAAACTCACGCTGGTGATTCCCGGAGGGGTGGCCGGAGATCGCGCCACCGCCAACGTCGTGGTCAACGCTGCACCCAGAGTCAAATCTGCCGAGCCGGGGCTGCTGACCGTGCTCGAGCTGCCGGCCGGTCGCTAAAAAAAACGAAGGAAGAGGGGGAAGATGCTCGACAAGAATGCGGTGGGAAGGACGACGCCGCCCACGCTCAACGAGGTTGAGAAGGGCGCGATTCGCCGGTTCGCTGAAGCTTTGGGCGACTACAACCCCATCTATTACGACGAAGAATACGCTCGCGCGTCGGGGTTCAAGAGCCTGGTCGCTCCGCCGACTTTTCCGTGCGCCTTTGCCACCGGCGCCGACTTGCGAGAGCTGCTCGGGGTTCCCCTGCGCAGCCTGCTCAACGCCGAAGCCAGCTTCGACTACGAACGGCCCATCGTCGCCGGAGACCGCCTGCTCGTGACCTCGCGCGTCGCCGAAGTGCAAGAGCGCCCCAGCAGCACCGGCAAAATGGAAGTCGCCGTGCTCGAAGATGAAGGTCGCGACGAGCAGGGAAAGCTCGTCTACCGAATGCGCCGCACCCTGGTGGTGCGCGGCTCGAAGGAGCACGGCTGATGCCCCCTCGCAAAATCTACTTTGAGAACATCCGGGTCGGAGACGACCTGCCCGCGATGGCCAAGGCTCCGGTCGATCGCGTTCAGCTCGCGCGGTTCGCCGGTGCCTCCAACGACTACAACCCGCTCTACATCGACGAGGTCCACGCCAAGAGCCTCGGGATGCCCTCGGTCTACGCCCCCAGCCTGCTCGGAATGAGCTTTCTGGGTCAGCTCGTCGGCGACTGGGCCCGCGGCGCGACGCTCAAGAAGTTCACCGTCAAGTTCGTCAAGATGCTCTGGCCCGGCGACACCCTGGTCTGCAAAGGGCGGGTCAGCGATCGCCACGGCGAGGGGGGGAAGTACTTCGTCGAGCTCGATGTCTGGGCCGAGAACCAGAAGGGCGAGCTGGTCCTCAAAGGCCTCGCCACCCTTCGGGTCTACTTCTCCAGCGAAGACGAGAACCGTCAGAAGGCCGGGCAGCCTCCTTTGCTCGTCCAGGTCCAGCGCGAGAGCATCCTCGCCAAGCCCCCCGAAGAGGCGGCGAAGAAGAACAACACCGGGAAGAAGCCCAAGGCTCCCCCCGCAGCCAGAAAGAAGGGGCCGCCTCCGAAGAAGGCGCAAAAGAAGAAGAAGAAATAGCTGCCAGTGCTGCCGCCAGTACCCCGAATGTGGGTTCATGCCGCACTGCGTTGAATTAATGTTGACGCGAAAATCAACACCGAACATAGATGCTCCGGCCGCAACACCCTTGAATCGGAGCGCGCATGTCCGCAGGCATCAACCGTTACCAAGTCGACCTTCGCGAGCTGAACTTCGTGCTCCTCGAGCAGTTCGGTTATTCCGAAATTGCCGGGCAGGGGCAGTTTGCCGATTGGGGCGTGGACGAAGCGAAGGCGGTGCTGCGCGAGACCTACCGCTTCGCCCGCGAGGTCCTGGGTCCGCTCAATGCGTCCGGCGATCGCGAAGGCTGCAAAGTGGTTGATGGGCAGGTCATCACCCCCAGCGGCTTCAAAGAAGCGTGGACCAAGCTGTACGAAACCGGCTTCAAGACCGTCTCGGTCGCTCCTTCGCACGGCGGCCAGGGCTCGCCCCAGATGCTGTACGTGTTGGTCGAAGAGATTCTCTCGGGCGCCAACGTCGCGTTCAACATGTACACCGCGCTCGCCTGGGGAGCGGCCGAGCTGATTGGCTCTTGCGGTACCGAGCTGCAGGAAAAGACCTACGTCGAGAAGATGCTCAACGGCACCTGGGGCGGGACGATGTGCCTGACCGAACCCCAGGCGGGCAGCGACGTAGGGGCTGCGAAGAGCAAAGCGGTCAAGCAGCCCGACGGCACCTACAAGATTTCGGGTACCAAGATCTTCATCTCGGGTGGGGACCATGACCTCGCCGGGAACATCATTCACCTGGTGCTGGCGCGAACCGAAGGGGCGCCCGTCGGGACCAAAGGCCTCTCGCTCTTCATCGTCCCCAAGCTGCGCATCGGCCCCGATGGCTCTCCGGGGAAGAGCAACGACGTCCAGGTCGCCGGCATCGAGCACAAGATGGGGATCAACGGCTCGGCCACCTGCGTGCTGCAGTTCGGTGAGAACAACGACTGCATCGGAGAGCTGGTGGGCTCGGTCGAGAACCTCGGAATGTCGCAGATGTTCAAGATGATGAACGGCGCCCGAATCGCGGTCGGCTTGCAGGGCCTGGCGCTCGCGTCCAGCGCCTACTTGAACGCGCTCGAGTACGCCAAGGACCGCAAGCAGGGTTCCCACTTCAAATTCTGGAAGGACCCCAACAAGCCGCGGGTCGCGATCATCGAGCACCCCGACGTCCGCCGAATGCTGCTCGAGCTGAAGTCCGTGACCGAAGGCATTCGCAGCCTGGTGGTGAAGCTCGCGATGCACAACGACCAGGTCCAGCTGCTCAAGGGGAAGGACGACGAGAAGGCCGCCTACCACCTGGGCCAGGTCGATCTGTTGACCCCGCTGGTGAAGTCTTATGGCTCGGAAGAGGCGTACCGGCTGTGCGGTCTGGCGATCCAGGTCTACGGCGGCGCGGGCTTCCTCAAAGACTGGCCGGTCGAGCAGTACGCCCGCGATTCGAAGATCTTTTCGATCTACGAGGGCACCACCCACATCCAGGGAATGGATCTCGTCGGCCGCAAGCTCGGGCAGAACGGGGGCGCGAACTTCCAGGCGTTCATGGGGGACATCACCACCTTCGTCGAAGCGAACCGAAGCCACCCGAAGTTCGCCAAAGAGGTCGCGGTGCTCGCTTCGGCTTCCGAAGCGGTGATGGGCGTCGCGATGCAGATGCTCAGCTGGTCGCAAACCGACAAGTTCACCCTCGTCCCGCTCAACGCCAACCGATTCCTCGACATGATGTCGCGGCTCACCGTCGGCTGGTTGCTGCTCGATGCCGGAGTGAAGGCCGAGGCTGCCCTGGCCAAGATCCCTTCTTCGGATCCCGACCAGGCGTTCTACGAGGGAAAACGGGCCTCGGCGCTCTGGTACGCGCGCAATGTCATTCCCCAGATCGAAACGATGGCGCAGATGGCGCAGCTCGAAGATGCCTCGCCGGTCGAGATTTCCGACGCGGCGTTCCGCTCTGCCGTCTAGCGACGGTAGTGCAGCACTCCGTAGCCGGCGTCGTCGAAGATCGTCGACACGAACAAGTCCCAATCGCCCGCTCCGGACAGCCCGATCGCCGTATCGGCATGGGCGGGAGCGATGGACGTAGAGAACGATCCTCCATCCCAGTGGACCAGCGCCCCTGAGCTGTCGGCGAGCCACATGTCGTTGGGCCCTCGCCCCCAGACACCCCAGATGTCGTCCGCCGTCGGGCAGAAAGTCTTCGTGAAGCCCGTGCCATTCCAGCGCAGCACCAGGCCGTTCTGCCCCACGAACCAGACGTCGTTCGGACCCGTCGCGAAGGCGCGACGAATGTTGTCCGTCACCCCCGAATCGACCCGCTGCCAACCCGTTCCATCGTTGTGCAGCACCGTTCCGTATGAGCCGGCCGACCAGATGTCGTTCGCCGCCAACACCGCCAGCCCGCGCAGGGTGGGCACCGGAGCCGGAGGGGGACCTGCATCGCTGGGAACCCATTGGGTCCCGTCGTAGCGGTAGATGTCCCACTCGATGCCCGAGGCGTAGATCGAACCGCCATCGGGCAGTCCGTTGATCGCCACCAGGGTCGCAACCGGAGCGCCGGCAATCGACGTTGCCGAAGTGAAGGGCGGGCCGCGATAGGAATATCCATTGTCCGCGCCGACGAACACCGTCGCGCCCAGGCCCCACACCGCGCTGCTCGTCACGCTGAAATCGGTGATGTTGACCTTCTGCCAGGACACCCCGTTCCAGTGCAGCAGCCTCGAGCCGAACGAAGTCAGCCACGCGTCGTCCGGGCTCGCGGCCCAGAGTCCTTGCGTCGTCGTGAACACTCCCGTCCCGCCCCGGCTGTAGACGCACCAATTGCCGCCACAGAACCCGGCGTCCACCGGTCCGCTTCCGCCGCCCCCTCCGCCTCCGCTTCCCCCGCCGGCTCCGCCGCCCGCCGCGCCCCCGATTCCGCCCCCTGTCGCGCCTCCAGTTCCTCCGCCCGCCGCCCCGCCGACTCCACCCCCAGTCCCTCCGCCGGCCGAGCCGCCGGTTCCGCCTCCGGTGCCCGCGTCGGGCCCACACTTTTCCGAGCCGCAATACCGGGCGTAAGCCCCGTCGAAGTCGAAGCAGCCCGCAAGCAGGCAAAGCAGTCCGGCCAACACCAGAGGTGACTGACGCATCTGCCCCCTATCGCGCAGACGCTGCCCCGTAGCAAACGCTGATGGTGATCTTCGTCAGACGTCTTCCCACCCTTGACACCGCAAGCCCGCGCTCTTCTCTTCCGCAATAGAAATGGATCTTCTCCTGCTGTTCGCACAGGTCCTCTTGATCGTGCTGCTCGTCGTGCTGCCGCTGTTCTCGGCGTACGACAAGTGGCAGCAGTGGCCGACGCGCCGAAAGCTGATCGCGCTCGCCCTCGCGGTAGGAATCGCCGTGGTCGCCTTCGGGCAGTACCGCCGCATCGTCCATCTGAGCGATGGCGATCTGCGTGCCGCAGTTGGAAACGTCGGGCTCTTTCACGGGGCCTGGTACGCCCGGCGGGTCAGCTTCACCTTGTGGGAATACGTCGGCTCGATCCTCGCGGGCACCGTGCTCGTCGCCTTGAGCTTCGATGCCGCTCGGCGCAGCAAATGGTCTGAGACTGCAGGCTACGCGGGCGTCTTCGCGCTGATGATCGCGCTCACCTTGCTGCTCAAGCTGCGCAGCTGGTCCGGCGAGTAGGCCCCTTCGACATCAAGCGCTCTGTGGCCCCGTCTTCACCGTGCTCAGCTTCGCCGGAAGGAACTCGTGAAACTTGGTGTAGTCGACGATGCGCCGGCCATCTTCCGCGACAGATCCAAGGATGTCGTCGAAGCGCGCCCCCCACTGCACTTCGGAAGGAATGTACGAGGTGCGGGCATGAATGGTCTGCATCAGGGTCTCATCGAGGCCTGTCAACGTGAGCACGATTTCCGGCTGCGTCGCTGCGAACTGCTCGGGCGTCAACCCATAGAGCGGAGAGCTCTTCGTGATCGGATGCATCACCGTCCAGCTGAGGATGAAGCTAGGCGTCGAGCTGCGCGTCAATTCCAGGTCGAACACTTTGCGCAGCCGCTCGCCTTCCAGCGTCACCACCGTTCGCAGCACTGCCACCCGGATGTTCGCCTCGACCACGTGGTTCATTCGCTCGTTCGCGACCCGGAACATCATCGTCGGCACTCCATCGCGATCCGACACTACGCAGACCTTGCTCCACAGCACCCGAGACGTGGGGCGGGCAAACTTCGCAAAGCACAGCCCCGTCACCACTGCGGTCAGCAGCACTCCCACCAACGCTTCGAACGTCATCAGGAATTCAGCGGCCCGCCCCTGCGGAAACATCGCCCCGTAGCCAATCGTGGCCAGGGTCTGAACGCTGAAAAAGAAGTTGTCGAGCCAGTTCGAGGCATTGACCACCCCGCCCAGCAACCAGAACCCGGTGGCGAACATCGCGTTGAGCGCCAGGAAGACCAGCGCGATGAAGCCGACCACCACCGCCCAGGACGACCGGAGCAGAAAGAAATAAACGTCGCGAAAGCCGGGGGACTTGGCTCCCAGCACCAGCAGGGTCCGACGCCGGGCATCGGACGAGGTGAAGATTCGCGGCGGCGCTGCAACGGGAGGAGGGGTCACGCCGCTGCATAGGCCGCCGCGGGTTTTGCGTCACTGCCCTTCGCGTACTCCAATCGCCAGCTGTGCCAGCCCGGCGCTCTTCGCCATTTCCATCACTTCGACGACCTTCCCGTGGGTCACGCCCTGGTCGGCTTGCACGATCACCAACGTCTCGGAATTCTTCTCCCGCGCGGTATCGAGCGCTTTCTTCAGCTCGTCTGCCGACACCACATCACCCCCGAGCACGATTCGACCGTCTTCCAGAATCGCCACCGAAATGTCCGACGGCTTCGCCTGCGCATCGGCCGCTCCGCCCTTCGGAAGGTTGACCTTCAGCCCCGCCTTGGCCGCGCCGCCGTTGGCGTTCACGATCACCGAGCTGGTCACCATGAAGATCACCAGCAGCACCAGAAAGATGTCGGTCAGCGGAGTGATGTTGATCTCCGCAAACACCCCATCGCTCTCGTCGTTGTTCGCGCCCGGTATCTGACCTATCGCCATCGGTCAGGCCCCCTGCATCGGAGTGGCGGTCGCCGCAGTCGCCCCAGCGGTCAGCGACGACGAGACCGGCGTCTCACCATTGCTGCTCGCCGAAGGCACCACCCCGTTCACCGCGCGCTCGCGCAGCAGTTCGACGAACTCTTCCGAGATGAGCTTCAGCTCCACCGAGAGCTTCGCCAGCCGCGATTGGAAGTAGTTGTAGAAGACGACCGCCTCGACCGCGACGATGATTCCCGCCGCCGTTGCCACCAGCGCCTCGCTGATTCCGCTCATCACCGCCGCGGATCCACCCGAACCGCCCGACTCGACATCGAGGCCGAGGTCGCGAAACGACTTCATGATCCCCGCGACCGTCCCGAACAGACCGACGAACGGAGTGGTCGCTCCAATCGTTCCCAGCACCCACATCTTGCTCTTCAGCTTCAGCGCCGTTTCCTGCCGCACCCGATCGACCGCGGCATCCAGGCTCGGGCCCGTCGTCTTCGCCGCCCGCTGAAACCCCGCCCGGAAAATGTCCGCGGTAATCGACGTGCTTCGCTCTGCGGCCGAGCGCGCGGCCGCGACATCGCCCCGCAGCAGATTCTGGGCAATCGCCTGGCCCAGCGCACGGGCTTGAGATCCGACCCCCCAGAGCGCAATCAGTCGTTCAATCGCAATGAAAAGGGCAATCACCGAAGCGAGGACAATGCCCGCCATCGTGATCCCGCCCAGTCGCACCATGTGAAGGAGTTCGTTAGAGGTCATGTGGGTTGCTGTTAATAGCGGGATCCAAGTGTTCTCCGCTATGCCCGCTCCCAACCAGCTTCTCGCACTCCTTGTTCCGATTTCCTTGTGCCTTGGTGGTTGCCCCCACCACATCGAGTTCGGACTTCAGGGTGAGCCGAAGTCCGCCGAAGAGCTGCTGAAGCGAATCGAGGTCGCCGAGAGCGCGGTCGTCAGCGTCAAAGGCGAGGCCCGGCTCAAAATCGATTCGCCCCAAACCAAAGGATCCGTCACGGTTTTTGCGGCCGTCGCTCAGCCGGCGTGGGTCCACCTCGAGTCGCTCGATTTCTTCGGCAAGCCCCTAGGCGTCTTCGTCTCGGACGGAACCACCTTCGGCCTCTACGATGGCCCGGCGGGGAAATACTTCCACGGGCCCGCCACCGCGCAGAACGTGGCCCGCTTCGTTCCGATTGCCATTCCGCCCGCCGAGCTCGCCGCGCTGCTCCTCGGCCGGGCCCCCCGCATTCCCCACGAGTCGGCCGAGCTGCGGTTGGATTCAGAAGCCGGCGTACTGGTGTTGACCTTGAAGCAGGGCAGGGTCGTTCAAGTGCTGAAGGTCGCTCTCCCCAGCTACCGGGTCATTCACTCGACCGTCACCGGGGCCCAGACCTACGACCTCGACTTCGAAAATCTCGAAGAGGTCGAAGCGATCACCTACCCCCGCCGGGTGGTGCTCACCGCTGCAGCCGCCCAGGTCCGCGTCGAGCTCAATTACAAAGGTGTCGTCGTCAACGAAGCGACCGACCTGACGCTGTTTGAAATGACCGCCCCCCCCAACGTTCCCCTCGTAGAAGTGGATGAAAGGGGTGTTCCGCGCGAGGGTTCGCCCCGATGACTCTTCGAATGCTGATCGCCGGCCTGCTGCTCGCGCTCACCGGCTGCAAGGACAAGAAGCCCACCTCGCCCCAACCGGGCCCGGACGCGGTGACTGCTCCGACCCTCGCGTGGCTCAAAGGCGAGCTGCCCGCCGAAGTTCTGCAGGGCACTCCCGTTCACGGAGGCACCTTGACCATTCGGGTCCCCAACGAGCCCTCGGGCCTCAACCGCGTTCACGATCAACAGGTCGAGGGGATGATGGCCCGCTACACCATGGGGACCCTCTACGAAACGCTTGCCGAGCTCGATCGGGACACCCACCCCCAATACCTGCTCAAGCCACTGCTCGCCGAGAGCTGGGACGAAAGCGCCGACCACCTCATCCTCACCGTCCGGCTGCGCAAAGGGGTCAAGTTCCACAACGGCGAGAAGTTCAGCAGCAAGGACGTAAAGGCCACCTTCGACGCAATCCTGCTTCCGACCAACCTCACCAACTCGGTTCGCAGCAATTTTCCCGATCTGATCGTCACCGTCCCCGACGAGCACACCGTGGTGTTCACGACGACCCAGGCCCACTTCCTCCACCGCACCAACGTGCTCGCCTACGTGCCCATCTTTCCCGCCTCTGCGCTCAAAGGTGACTTCAACACCCTGGCGATCAACCGGGCGCCGATCGGCACCGGCCCCTTTCGCTTCGTCTCGTGGGAAACCGGCAAGTCGATTACCTACGTCCGCAACGACCAGTATTGGGGCACCAAAGCGTTCCTCGACAAAGTCGTGATTCGCTTCGTCAAAGACGAAACCGTCGCCACCCAGCTGTGGGAACACGGCGAGTTTGATCTGATGACCCGCATCCAGCCCAGCGTCTGGCGGTCGATCGAAGCGCCGAGCGCTTCCAACGCCTGGGCGATCACCGGCTACCACCGGATCAACTTCGTCGAGAACTACTACTCGTGGCTCGGCTGGAACGAAGAGCGGCCCTTCTTCGCCGACACCCGCGTCCGCCGCGCCCTCGCGATGCTTTACCCCGCCGATAAAGTCGCCAAGAACATCGACATGGACCTCGAGCTTCCGACCACCTGCCCGTATTACCGGCCCTCGGACTCGTGCGACCCCGCAGTGAAGGTGCTGGCCTACGATCCTGGCGCTGCAACTGCGCTGCTCAAGTCCGCCGGCTGGGAAGATCACAACGGCGACGGGGTGCTCGATAAAGACGGGGTCCCCTTCCGGTTTTCATTCCTTACCAACCCCCATTCGGTGAAGTTGACCAAGCTGGCTCCGCTGCTTCAAGAAGAGTTCAAGAAAGTCGGAATCGAGATGGACGTAGAGAAGGTCGACGCCGCCCAATACGTGGGCCGACTGCGCGCACACGACTTCGACGCCGCCAGCCTGGGTTGGAACAACAACGACGTGAACACCGACCAGTTCCAGGTCTTTCATTCCTCCCAGAAGAACGGAGGCAGCAACTACATCTCGTATGACAGCCCCCGCGCCGATGGGCTGATCGAAAAGATCCGGGTCTCGTTCAATGAAAGTGAGCGCCATGCCCTCGAGCGACAGCTGCACGATGTGCTTTACGAAGAGCAGCCCTACACCTTCCTCACCAATCGGCCGCAGCTCGACGCCGTCAAG
>JAYVCD010000339.1:0-5396 GCA_043750125.1 Archangiaceae bacterium
TGAAAGACGCGATCGTCGATCGGCTGCGCGACAAGCTTGGGGGTCGCCCCGACGTAGACACCTCGAACCCTGACTTGAAGGTGGTCGCGCACCTGGCGAAGACCAGGCTCTCGCTGTCTTTGGATCTGTGCGGCGAGCCCCTGAACCGCCGGGGTTACCGGGTGGAGCAGACGGCCGCGCCGCTCAAAGAGACGCTCGCCGCCGCGATGCTTCGGGCCGCGAAGTACGACGGCGAAGAGCCCTTCATCGACCCGATGTGTGGCTCGGGGACGATCGTGATCGAAGCGGCGTTGATCGCGATGCGCCGCGCTCCGGGGATCCACCGCAGCTTTGGGGTCGAGCGCTGGCCCCAGATGAAAGCCGAGGCCTCGGAAATACTCACCGAGCTCAAGGCCGAAGCCAAAGCGGCCGAGCGGGTGCCTCCGTTTCCGATCATCGCGCGCGACCGCGAGGAAGACGCGATCGAGGCGACGAAGAAGAACGTGAAGGCCGCGCGCCTGGGTCACTCGGTCTTGATCGAGCTGGGGGATGCGATGTTCTTTCCCCCGCCCGAAGCCGCTCCCGGATTGCTCGTTTCGAACCCCCCGTACGGGGAATGGCTCACCGCCGGCGGTCAAAAGGGAATGAAGAGCTTTTATTACAAGCTCGGAGAGTCGCTGGGCGCCTGGGGCTGGCGCATGGCGTTTCTGTGCGGCAACCCCGCCTTCGAGAGCGCGTTTCACCACCGGCCTTCCGAAGTGCGGGAAATGTGGAACGGGCCGATCGAATGCCGGCTGACGATCTACCCTCCCCACGTCGGCTGACGCGCGTCCCCTCGAAGGCGAGGGTGAATCAGGGGTAGGGTGCGCCCCGCAAATGCCCCGGGACTTCCAAGGAGACGACGTCACGGGAAACGTGACCAAGCCGGGCATGGATCCCCTGGTGGGGCAGGTGCTCAACGGCCGCTTCAAGGTGATCGAGCCGATCGGAACCGGAGGAATGGGCCGGGTGTACCGCGCGGTGCAGACGGCGCTCAACCGCGCGGTCGCGCTCAAGGTGCTCGACTACAACTACGGCGTGGGAAAAGACGAGGCGTTTCGTCAACGTTTCCTCGTCGAGGCCGCCTTGACGGCCAAGCTGTCGCACCCCAACACCATCACGGTCATCGACTACGGGTGCACCGCCAACGGCATCTTCTACATCGCGATGGAGTACCTCGACGGACGCACCCTCGAGCAGGTCGTCAGCGACGAAGGGCCAATCGAGTGGCGGCGCGTGCTGAACATCGGCCAGCAGATCTGTCGGTCGCTGCGCGAAGCCCACAACCTGGGCGTAGTCCACCGCGATCTGAAGCCGGGCAACGTGATGCTGCTCGACGCCGACGACGACACCGACCAGGTCAAGGTGCTCGATTTCGGGTTGGTGAAGAGCTTCGTCGTCGGGCAGGAACTGGCCGGGCGCGCCATCACCCAGCAGGGAATGTTGGTCGGCAGCCCTCCGTACATGGCGCCGGAGCAGGGCGAGAAGAACCACGCAGATCCGCGCAGTGACATCTACTCGCTGGGCACGGTGCTCTACGAAGCGCTGACCGGCGCGGCGCCATTCACCGGCAAGAGCGCGATGGAAGTCATCCTCAAGCACGTGCACCAGGAAATTCCGCCGATGCGGGTGACCGGCGAGCCGGTGCCGCCGGAAGTCGAAGCGTTGGTGGCTCGCTGCCTGGCCAAGTCGCCGATGGACCGCTTCCAGTCGATGGACGAGGTGCTGCAAGCGATCGGAGAGCTGGCGACGCCGCAGCCGTTCATCACTCCGTCAGAAGGCGTGCCCGAGCAGACCAAACTTAAACGAACCAGCGGCGGGTTGATGCAGTTGTTGATGTTCGCGGTCGCAGTGCTGCTGGGAGCGACGGTCGCGACGCTGCTCATCCGCTCGACGCTGCCGATGGAAAATCTGCTCACCCCCGCACCGGCCCCGGTCGTCCTTGCGCCCGAGCCGGTGGCGGTCGTAGCGGCGCGCCCCGAGCCCGTCGAACCCGAGCCGACGCCAACCGTGACGGTCAGACCCGAGCCGGTCGCGCCGAGGCCGGTCGAGGTCGCTCCGGCTGAGGTGGCGCCGCTCGAAGTGGCGCGGATTCCGGAGGTCGCGAAAGTGACCTTCCGCGTGCTGACCGAGCCCCGCGGAGCCAGTGTCACGCTCGACGGAAAGGCGATCGGACGAACTCCGGTCGACGTTCAGGTCCGTGTTCCCGCCAGTGGGACGGCACATGCCGAGCTTGCGCTGTCGCTGACCGGCTACCAGCCCACCACCGTCAGCGCCTCGGGCGAGAGCGGCCGAGTGGTGGTCAAGGAGAAGCTTCGCCCGCTGAGCGCCAAGCCGATCACCGGGCCGCCGACAGCGGCCGCCCCCAAGAAAAAATCACCGCCCAGGAAAGCCAGCCCGGCGAGCTCTTCGGCCCGGCTCAGCGACGACGATGATGATGTTCCGGTGAAGCCCGCGTCTGCGACCGACCTGTTGAAGAAGCCCGCGCAGTAGCGCCGCGCCCTTTCTCGCCTGGACTGCAACAGCAGCGAAAGCGCGGTCGGTTTGACCCGCCGCAAATATTTCGGATTCTTGGCCCACGCGTTTCCCCCGTTGGGGCCACGCGGACATCGCGTCGCGGGCAGGGAAAACAGGCGGGGGCGGTGACTTCTGGAAACAGACACCTTTTCGGGAAGTGCGGGATTTCGTGCGCTCCACCGAGGACGAATCGCCGACGTGCCTACCCGAAGCTCTTCCTTGCGTTCGGCCGGCCGTTCGAGCCGTTTCAGGAGCACCACAATTGGCTTCGAGCCTCGCGGTATCAGAACCCCGCGCGGTTTTCGTCGACCCAGGTGAGGCTGACCCCCACGGGTGTTGATGGGGGGTGACCCACACCCCTGCGGCAATTCGCGCGAGCGGCGTCGCAGTTGAAACGAAGCGCGCGCCTACACCTTGTGTTCCTGCCGGTTGATCAACCGCTGCAGGTTGGATCGATGGGTGAACAGCATCAGCACCAGGAACACCACCGCGACGGCGGGGTACTCGATCGGACGGTGGACGATGAAGCCGACGACCACCGCAACGACCGCGCCCGCGAGCGAGCCGACGCTGCTGACCCGGAAGATCGCCAGCACGGTGCCCCAGACGACGAAGCCTGCCAGCGCCGCCCAGGGCAGCAAGACCGCCAACACTCCCAGGGCCGTCGCCACCCCCTTCCCGCCTTTGAACTTCAGCCACACCGGAAACACGTGCCCGAAGAACGCGGCCACCCCGACCGCGTCGTGCCACAGCGGCTCTCCTGGCAGCAGGTATTGCGCGACGAGCACCGGCAGCGCTCCTTTCAGCGCGTCGAGCAGAAGCACCAGGGCTCCGAGCTTCTTCCCGACGACCCGCGCGACGTTGGTCGCTCCGATGTTTCCGCTGCCCTCGGTGCGAACGTCTTTTCCGGCGACGGCGCGCGCCAGCAGCAGGCCGTACGGCACCGAGCCGCTGAGGTAGGCGGCGCCCACCAAAAAACCGGGCATCACAGGAAGGGGTGCCGATGCTGAATGATGACGAAGGCGTAGTTCAGGCTGAAGAGGACGATCGCCAGGTTGCGCAGCCGGGTCCAATCGCGATCATCGAGCGTGACTTGCGGCGTCGGCACCTTGAAGACCAGGTGGAGGAAGGTCCAGACCACTGCGAGCGAGAACAACGCAGCCCCGAACGTGCCCATCGGGTTGGCCTTCAGCGCCCCGTAGAAATTGAAGTGCGCAAAGCGATCGGCGACGCGCGTCAGCCCGCAGCCGGGGCAGGGAAACCCGGTGATTTGCCGAAACGCGCACCCCCAGAACGGAATCACCACCGCCACCGGAACGAACCGCGCGACCAGCAGCCCCAACAGGCCCACCAGACCCAGACCATCGAGGGTGCTGAACTTCCGGTTGGGGGCGGGCCAGGCAAGCTTCATCGGGTCGCCTCGTCACTTAGCCGTTCACTTGCTTCCGCGCACGGGCTTGCGCTACTTCGCTGCCCATGAACGCTCTGCTCGCCGCGCTGGTCCTCGTTGCTGCCCCTGTTGCGACTGCCCCGGCCGCCAAGGGTTCAGAGCCGACGCTGGTGCGCGGCGAGAAGCTCAAGGGGCTGCCGAAGGTCGAGCTGGCGGCGCTGCTCAAAGACCCGTCGGGCTCGGAAGGAAAGGCCATCGCGCTCGAAGGCAAGGTCCGCAAGGCCTGCGAGAAGAAGGGCTGCTGGATGGAGCTGGCCGGGGAAGACAAGGGCCCGGGGGTGCGCGTCACCTTCAAGGACTACGGGTTCTTCGTCCCGGTCGATTCGGCCGGTAGCACCGCGAAAATCGAGGGCGTGGTCGCGGTGAAGGAATTGTCGGAAGAGCGGGCGAAGCACTACGAGTCGGAAGGCGCGACCGTGACCCGCGGGAAGGACGGAAAAGCCCGCGAAGTCGAGCTGGTCGCCTCAGGCCTCGAGCTGCGCAAGTAAGTCTGACTCGTTCGTACTCGATGCGCGGGGTGCAGGGCGCCGCGGACCGGGCGGTCTGTCTGGCGCGCGAGCTGCTGTTGGCTCAGAGCCCCGACAGTCGACTTCATGACGTCTCGAAGGATCCCCGCTTTCAGCATCGGGGCGTCGACCTGCTGTGGGAACGCGAGGGGCTGCCGGTGCTGGGGGTCGAAGTGAAGGGCGATCGCCAGGGCGGCCGTCGGGGCAACTACTTCTTCGAGCTGGTCAGCAACCTCGAGAAAGACACCCCGGGCTGCTTTCTGTATTCGGTGGCGGACCTGTTGGTTTACGTCTTCCTCGACAAGCAGGAAGTGCACTGTCTGCCGATGAAAGACGTCCGGGCCTGGTTTCTGCCCCGCGCCCGCCAATACCCACTCAAGTCGACCCAGACCCGAACCGGCCACCTCGTCTACACGACGGTGGGAGCCATCGTCCCGGTGCGCGAAGTGCTCGAGCAGGTCGCCGGAGCCAAAGCGACCCCTCGGCAGCCGCGGACCTAAGGCAAGATTTCAACTTTGCAGTGGCCTTCCCGGCAAAAGCTCCCCACCCTGGCGCGCGTGGGTTGGCAGGGGGCCGTGCTCTTCACGCAGTCTTTCTTCGCGCAGGTGGCCAGGCGCTCACGGGTGCGTCCCACCGTCTCGGCGCGCAGGTCCGAGTCGCACGTGCTGCGGTTACAACAAGCGTCCAGCTGAACCAGGGTGCAGTCGATGTTCACCTGGCAAACGTCGATCGCCGGGTCTTCTTTCTTCGACTCACAGACGGCAGGCAACACCACCCCCAACAACAGCGCGATGCGAAGCAGACCCATAGAGCGAACCTAGCGGGACCTTCGCACTTCGAGTTGGTTGAATCTCACGCTGCCCTCGTATTTCTGGCGTTCGGCCGCATTGCGACCGTAGTTGAAC
>JAYVCD010000340.1:0-8664 GCA_043750125.1 Archangiaceae bacterium
AACGGCTTCAGCCAGGAAGGGCGGGGGACGATCAACGCCGACGGTTCGGCGGTCACTCTCGAGCTGTTCTTCGGGGGCAAGGCGGCGAAGCACCGCTGCGCGGACGGCAACCCCGGAGCCACCGGGGTTTTGGTGAATGGCGCCGCCTTCACGGGCAACGCGCTCCAGAAGTACATCGTCAGCTCGACCTGACCCCATGTGGCCCGGCGCTCTGTGGGTGGTGACTGCCCTGGCGCTCGGCGCCGGGCCGGGGGTCCCTCTGGATCCCCTCGACGACTGGAAGAACGAGAAGGATCGCGAGCACGACTCGCCGCTGAGCGAATTTCGGCTGATCAACTATTTCTTCACCCGGCTCAGCTACACCAACCTGTTGGGAGACCCGTCGGGCCTGAAGGGCGTCGCGCTCGGGCCGATGGGTTTGCCTTCGGGAAGCTCGGTGCTGGTGGGCCCCGGCTCTGAGTCCTTCTTCGTCGAGCAGCGGTGGATTCCCGTTCTCGAATACTCGCCCTGGTTCGTCGACGATCTCGCCACTTTTCGCGCCCAGCTCGAGATCGATTTCATGTGGGGCTATGCGGCCAACGCCCTTCAGCAGAATCAGGGCGGAGGCTTCAACGCCGACCAGGTGAACCTGCAAACCAAGAACGTGAACGTGTCCTTGTACCCGACGCGCAAGCCGCGCGAGCTGACGATCGTGATCGGCACCCAGGCGCTGTACGACGGGGTCGATGACCCGGCCCGCACCGGTCTGCTCGACATCGTGCGCGGCGGTTACAAGCTGGCGTTCGTCGGGTCCGATGCGACCGGCATTTCGCTCTACTCCGGGCTGCTCGGAAAAACCCGGCTCGCGCTGATGCCGCTGGGCGCAGCTCAGCCCGACCGCGCCACCCTCAACGATTCACGGCTGAAGTTCGCGTGGCTCGGGATGCTCGACGAGGCGGTCGAGATCATGCCGGGCACCACCGTGGGCGCGTCATTGTGGTGGCTGCATGACGAGACCAAGGGCGCCGCCTACGCCTACGAAGGCCTGGTCGCCAGCGGACCTTCCTCGCGGGGGCTCGCGGGCTTCACCGGGACGCCGCGCTTGAACATCGACGCGGCGATCGGAAACGTCTACTTCGCCGGCGCCCACTTCCAGCACAACCTGCAGTTCAACACCGGCCCGTTCGCGGCCTCGGGCTTCTTGATGGTGACCGGCGGGCAGTACCTCAATACCCGCGCCAACAGCACCGCCAACCAGAACGTCTCGATGCTCGGCGCGGCAGGCAACCTCGAGCTGATGTTCAACTACGGGCGGTCGGCCAACGACCAGCTCACGCTCGAGACGATGATCACCACCGGAGACTCGAACCTCGATGACTCGCGCTACACCGGCGTCTTCACGCTCAACTTCTACGGGTTGCCCGGCGCCGTCTGGTTCAACCACAAGACGATGCTGCTGTTTCCTTTCACCAGCACGGTGAACAACTACACCGGAGGCGTCACCGACATCTCGAACCAGGGCTACGGGCTGACCTCGGCGATTCTCAGCGGCGCGTATGACCTGGTGCCCAACGTGCTGAACCTGAAACTCGGCGGCGCCGTCGCGACCGCCAACGCAGATCCGGCGGTCACCTCGAGCGGCGTTCAGCCGGGGCGCTTCATGGGAGTCGAAGTCAACGCCGAGCTGCGCTGGCACATTCGCTACCTGATGACCATCGGCCTGCACGGGGCCTACATGTTCCGCGGCAGCTTCTACGACGGCAACGATCGGGTGACGACCAACCCGTTTGCGCTGTTCACCACCTTCACCTGGTACGCCTTCTGATGCGCGCGCTCTGCAGCTTGATCTTGTTGGCTGGAGTGGGGTGCGTGCACTCGTACGCGAAGGAACCGGCGCTCGAGTTTTCCGCAATTCAATACACCGCGCTCGATGGGTCGGCGTGGCCGGTGACGCGGCTGGCGCTTCCCAAAGCAGGCGCGAAGTACAACCTGGCAGAGCAGAACCACGTCGCGTACGTCGAGCTCAACCCGGCAGGCCCGCGGACGGTGTTGTTTCTTCATGGCCTGGGCAGCTACTCGAAGTTCTGGCGTGAGCAGCTCAACGTGTTCGCCGCCGCGGGCTACCGGGTGCTCGCGATGGACCAACTGGGCTTTGGCAAGTCCGACAAGCCGGCCCAGTTTTCCTACACGATGGAATCGATGGCCGAGACGGCCGCCGAGTTTCTCGACGCGGTCAACGCGCCTCACGCAGTGGTGGTGGGGCACTCGATGGGCGGTGAAGTCGCGCTCGCAATGGCCCTTCGTTTTCCGGAACAGGTCGAGGCCCTGGTCCTCACTTCCCCGGCCGGATTCGAGAAATTCTCGCCCAAAGAGAAGGCGTGGTTTCAAAAAGTCTTCAGCACGACGCTGGTGAAGTCGACTTCCGAGTACGCCATCTGGGGCAGCGTCCGGGGGAACAACTTTCGACGGTGGCGACCCGAGCTCGAATGGCTGATTGAGGAACGGGTGCGGCTGGCGAAGGGCGAGCAATTCGATGCGTACGCGTATGCCCAGGTTCGGGCGGTCGATGGTTTGACCCACAACGATTTCGTTCGCGACAGCCTGGAGAAGATTCACGCCCCGACGCTGATTGTCTTTGGCGAAGACGACCGGCTCATTCCCAACCCCTTTCTTCACGGGGGCCTGGCCAGGAGCGTGATGCGGCAGGGCGCCAAGCGGATTCAAGGCGCGAAGCTCGAAGGCCTTTCGGGTTGCGGACACACGGTTCAGATGGACTGCCCTTCCGAGTACAACTCGAAGGTTCTAGAATTCGTCGGCGGGCTCCCCGCGAAGTAGCGCCTCAGAGCAGGCGGTTGAATTCGATCAGCGCCGCCTCGCACCTCGCTTGAGCTTCGTTCGAGCTGTCGAGTTTCAGCGCGGCCAGCGCGTCGCGGTACTTTGCGTCTGCGGCTTCGAGAGCCGCGATGAGGACGGCGCCGATCAACGCTCGCTCGACCGGGCGCCCGCTGGTCTCGGCCTTTGCCGTTTCATTCGCGCGCTGCGAGTACTGGGCATTGGCGGCCACGAGCCGTTCGCGGGTTCGCCGAAGCTCGCTCTCGATCTCTTTCCTCTTTCCTTCAGTGGGAATCGTCTCTTCATCTTCGGGCGAAGGCTTCATTTCGGGTCGGCACCGTCTTCCCTCTTGGACTCCGGGGTCGCGTCTTGCGTGTTCGCGGCGATTTTGAGCTTCTTCGTCGCGACGCCCAGGAAGTGGATCACCTTCTCGAGACTTTTTTTTGCAGCGCCCACTCCCTCATGAAGCTGTCTCATTTCCTCGACCCGATCTTCGGGGTCGTCCTTTTCCTCTGACATCATTGGCTCCTTCTGCACCTGCCCCTTTGAGACAAAAATCCCTGTTCGGGACCGATTGCCCCAAGTGTGCGGGCCACTGTCCGAGCAATTTCGGCGATGTCTTCAAGCGGGGAAAGGTGTGTGCAAGAGCCGTGACGGTCCGATCGCGGCGTACCGATTGCACAAGGTCGGCAGCGTGAAAGTAGCGGTGATCATGAATTCGGGAGCGGGCGGGCTGGACGGAACTGGCTGCGACGAGCAGGTCTCGCGAATCAAAGCGGCGTTCAGTGCCGTCGGCGTCGAGGCAGAGGTCATCCTCTGCGAAGGGAAGAATCTTGCGCAGACGGCGCGCGCCGCGGCGGCGAGTGCAGTCGACGCGGTGGTCGCCGCTGGAGGCGACGGGACGGTCAGCACCATCGCGGGCGCTTTGGCGGGCGGCGACGTTCCGCTGGCAGTGCTTCCCCTCGGCACGCTGAACCACTTCGCCCGCGACATCGGAATGCCCAGCGATCTCGAAGAGGCCGCCAGGGCGATCTCCGCCCAGCACGTCGAGCGGATCGACATCGGCAAGGTCAACGGCCACTTCTTCATCAACAACTCGTCCATCGGGCTCTACCCCGAGATGGTGCTGTCTCGCGATGCCGAACGGAAGCGCAGCGGCATCAGCAAGGGCTGGGCGATGTTGATCGCGATTCGCCGGGTGCTGTCCCGATTTCCGTTGATGCGGGTTCGGGTCATTACGGAGCAGACCCTGGTCGTCAGCCCCACTCCGTTCCTTTTCGTGGGCAATAATTTCTATGCGCTCGACGCGCTGAAGTTGGGCCAACGCGCGCACCTGAACCGCGGTTTGCTCAGCCTCTACATGGTGCGCTGCACCGGCCGCTTGAAGATGTTCTGGCTGATGGTGCGGGCCCTGCTCCAGCGGTTGGACGCGGTGGAAGACTTCGAGACGCGTTCGGTGACCGAGCTGCGGGTCGACCTACATCGGCGTCGCTTGCAGGTCGCGATCGACGGCGAGGTCACTTCGATGCACTCGCCGCTGCACTACCAGATCTGGCCGCAGGCGCTTCGGGTGGTTCGGGTACCGCTGCCGACTGAAGGGGAGGCCCCATGAGAGTGATTTCGCACTTGTCGGATCTTCATTTTGGAACTGAGGACCCGGCGGTCGCGATCGCCCTGCTGCATGAGCTCGATGGGACGTCGTTGCCCGCGCCGTCGTTGGTCGCGGTCAGCGGCGATCTGACTCAGCGCGCGAAGGATGAAGAGTTTCACGCCTGCCGGGAGTTCCTCGACATGATCCCGGTTCCCCGGCTGGTGGTGCCGGGGAACCACGACGTGCCGATGTACGACGTGGTCAGTCGGTTCCTGCACCCGTTTCGGCGGTACCGCCGCCACATCACCGAGGACCTCTCGCCGTCCTTTGTCGACGACGAGCTGCAGGTCGAAGGGCTCAACACGGCCTACCCGCTGACGATCAAAGCCGGGCGGATCACGCCCCGCCAGACCGCTGCCCTCTGCGCCCGGTTCGAGCGGGGCAATTCTCACCGCTGCAAAGTGCTGGTCGCCCACCACCCCTTCCTGTTGCCCGCCGACGCTCCCGAGCAAGACCGGGTCGAGGGTGCGGCGCACGCGGTGGTGGCGCTCGAGCGGGCGGGAGTCGAGCTGATCCTCACCGGGCACCTCCACGTCACGTACAGCTCGGACCTCGGGGGTTTCCGCAGTGATGATCGCGCGATCGTCGCGGTCCATGCGGGGACTTGCATTTCGACCCGGCGCAGGGGTGAGGCGAACAGCTACAACCGACTGGTAATCGAAGGTGACCGACTGAAGGTGAGCCAGCGGCTCTGGGATGGCCGGCGTTTTGCTGACGGTTTGCAAAAGGACTACCGACGCGAAGCGGGCCGGTGGCGCCATGAATGATGGGACGAAACCCGGCGCTCTGCGCGTTGCCCCGTTACCAAAACAGGAGGTTGAAAAGGACATGCCCGTGAATAAGAAGACCCAGAGCAAGAAGGTTGAATCGAAGGCGGACCCCAAGCGACCGGCTTCGACAAAGCGGGCTCGAAAAAACGTCGAGGTCGATGAGCCCCGCCAGCGTGCCGGAGACAATCAAGAAATCGCCTTCAAGCTCGAGACGTCTGAAGGGACGGACGCGTTGGCAGAAGAGCTCGGTGAGGAGTTCGTCGAGAACGTCACCGGGGCGAACGATTCGGCCTCGGAGCATCGCGACCAGGAGATGCTCGACGAGCAGGGCTCTTTCGTCGTGACGACCGGCGAAACCGAGTTCGCTCACGACACCGACGCTTCGAATCCTCCCGACGCCGAGCCCGCTCCTTTGCCTACGGTCTGAGCTTCGGGCTCGCCCCCCGGTGAGAAGACCGGCCGCTCAGGCGGCTTTCCAATCGGTGCAGTTGAGCTCGGCCCAGTTAAATTCACCCACCGCGTCAGGAGATCCTGGAGGGGTCAACATCAGGCCTCCAATCGGCTTGTCGCCGCTCAACGTGAGGCCTTTCGGGCCCCCTCAAAGCAAACCGAACTGAACTCCGAGCCACAGATTGACCCAGGTCGTGTCGCGGATTCCCGGCCGCGGGTTGCCGTCGCGAAGGCCAATCGAATTGCCCTGCAGCAACAGGGACGCTGCGTCGACCCGGGCAAAGAGCTCGAGGTTGCGCCTGAGCCCGATGGACGCGATCGCGTGGGCCCGGGCGAGCTCACCAGTCCGTAACCGAGGTCAAAGCTGAGGGCGACGTGCCGCGGCGAAAGCCGGACTGACCAGGGTGAGGAGCACAGCGAGGCGTTTCGTGAGGGTGTTCATGGTGCTCCTGTGGGAACCGACCCAGAGGATGCTCACGTCACTGACCCCTTCGGAGCACACGAGCGACGCCCGCTGCGCGCGGAGCGATGTCCGGAGATCCTCGGCGATGGGCGGTGGCTCAGGCGCGACGAACGGCAGCGTCCGAAAGCTTCAGGAGCTGACTTCGAGTCAAAGCCCGATCGTCGTCGACTTCATGCCCACGAGCGCGCTGTCGAGTGGCACCCGGCGTCTGCCTACAAAGAGTTTCTGACTTCGATGTGTGGCGTTCGTCGGGCCGATGGGGGCTGCGAGCTCACGCTGGAAATTGCGGCCTACGCTCCGCCCACGGGTTGGGGAGGAACTCGGCAATTACTTGCAGGAGCCGCTGACGCACCCCGCGTCGCCCGGACAGAGCCGATTGCAGCCGCCGCAATTGTTCCGGTCGGTTCGGGTGTCGATGCAGCCGGGGCCACAGCAGGTACCGGCGAGCACGGAGGCTCCGGCATCGAAGTGACAGGCGCCTCCCAGAGTAGAAGGAGTGCAGGTATCGACTCCGCAGATGGCGCTGGCGCAGCTCTCACCCACCGCGCACAACCGGCCGCAGGTGCCGCAGTTGACCGGGTCGACTTTCAGATCGGCGCAGGAAGACGAGCAGCAGCGTCCGACTCCACCATCGCCCACGCAGTTGTTGTTCTCGGTGGCGGCGGTGCAGGTCGGTGCGACGCAGGCTCCGGTCAGGCAACTGAGGCCCGGACCGCATTTGTTGCCGCACTGGTTGCAGTTGTTGTTGTCGGTCTTGTTGTCGATGCATCCCGCGCCCTGGCAGCAGACGTTCGAAGTGCCGGCGTCGAGGTCGCAGAACCGGCCGAGGTCCCCCCGGTTGCAGGTCGGGCCCCCCGTCTGGCAGACGCCAAGGACGCACGATCCGCTCGGGCACTTTACCCCACAGCCCCCACAATTATTGGAGTCGCTGTACGCGTCGTTGCAGGTGCTCGAGAAGCCGCTGCTGCAGCACAGCCCGACCTTCTGGCTCGAGGTGAGACAGATTCCTCCGCCACCGTTTGAGCAGGACGACGTGTAGCACTGGCTGTTGACGCAGAACTGGCCGACCTGACAGAACGCGCAGCTGCTGGGCGCATTCGCAGTGCAGGCCGCGCTGCCGCTGAAGCCCCGCGAGAGGCACAGACTGCCCGCGGCGCAGGTCGTCCCGCACGTTCCGCAATTGACCGAGTCCTGGCTGGTGTCGGAACACTTCCCATTGCAGCAGGTGCCGGACGCCGAGCTGCCAAGGCCGACGGCGACGCCAAACGCGCATTGCCCACCCGTCGAACCCGGAGCACAAGTGGGCGAGAGGCAGCGGTTGCCCTGGCACACCAGCCCTGCGGGGCACGAGCCATAGGGGGCGTAGCAGCCGGAAAAACCGGCGTCGGGGTTGGTGCAATTCGAGGCGGTGCAGTTGAAGCCGACAGCGCAGCTCGAGTTGCAGGTTCCGCAGTTGTTGGCATTGCTTGTCATGTCGAGGCACACGCTGTTACAGCACTTGCCATTCAAGCCCGGGCCGATGGGGCAGTTGGATCCGTTGTTGGTTGGATTGCAGGTGGGCGCTGCGACACACGAGCCGTTGCTGCAGAACTGATTGGCAGCGCACGCACGGCCGCACTGACCGCAATCGGTCTTTGAAGTGTAGAGGTCTGAGCACCCACTGGCGCAGCAGGCTGCGACGAGGGCTGCATTGCATCGCTCGCCGAGGCTGAAGTCAGAGCTGCAGGTATCGCGCAAACAAAAGCCGCTTCTGCAGCTGTATCCGGCGCCGCAGCTGACGGGGCACGTGCTGGTGTAGCCACCATCGGGGGCGCGACAGTAGCCGGCGGTACAGCCGAACCCGGTGGGGCACTGGGTGCCGCACGCGCCGCAGTTGTTGGAATCTGTCAGCCAGCTCGACGGATTGCATGAGCCGCCGCAGCACTGGCCTGGAGTTCCGCCATCTGCGGCGCAGACCGCGTAGACGTTGGCAGTGGCGCAGCTGAGCACCGGCTGGCAGCTGCCCCCGCTGCAGACCGTACCCGTGCCGCAGGCCCGGCCGCACTGCCCACAGTTTTGGTTGCTGGTGAGCGAAGTGCAGCCGCCGTTGCAGCACGCGCCCACCGAGGGGCCGCCGTCGAGCGCACAGAGGTCTTTTTCAATGATCGGAGTGCATGCATTGGGAAAGCAGGCGGTGCGAAAGCCGCTGGTAGCGCAGGCGGAGCCCGTGGGGCAGGTGCCTGCATCTGGACCGTTACACTTGGCCGAACAGCTGCCTGCGGTGCAGGTGCCACCCGGGCAGGCCGCGCCACAGGTGCCGCAGTTGTCGAGGCTGATGTTGATGTTGGTGCAGGTGGCCGAACAACACTGGCCGTAGCCTGCGTCGCTGAAGCGGCAGGTCGTGCCTTCGACACAAGGCCCGCCGTCCGTACTCCCCCCGCCCGAGCCGCCGCCGACGCCCGCGCCGCCCCCGACGCCCGAGCCGCCCCCGACGCCTGCGCCGCCCCCGACGCCCGAGCCGCCCCCGACGCCTGCGCCGC
>JAYVCD010000341.1:0-41837 GCA_043750125.1 Archangiaceae bacterium
TTCGATCATTTCGGGGGGGCTCATTCAACCAGACGAACGCTTATTGCCTAGTCAGAAAAGATCCTGATTGCTCAAGATTCGGTGCGGTTGTTTTCGTCCCACCGACAGCACAAAAACAACTCGGGGGCGTGGTTTCTTTCCGGCGTTCACGTGCTCAGCACCTCGATCTGCGGACCCCAGCTCGAGCAGGGTCCGCGCGCCGGGAACAGTGCGCTCGAAGCACTTCGGTAGGTGGCGGGTTCGAAACCATGGTCCGCGGGCGAATCGATGAGCCGATTCCAGCCGACGCGCGCTCTGAAGAGCAGGGGAAGCCTCTTGAAGGGGCTTCAGTGTGATCGGGCTTTCAACACCTTGAGGTTCCCCACCTCGACGGAGATGCCGGCGAAATACCCTGCGGTGGTGAACAGCTTTTTTTGCGAGTCGGTATGGGCCGCGACGAGGGTGTTCCGGGTGGTGCGGCAGGCCTTGATCTCCTTGTGGAGGAGCTTGAGGTTTCGAAGGCCGGCGCGGGTGTGCACCGTGGTGACCAACACTGCAGGCTCGTTCTCGATGGTGATATGAAACACGTTCCAACGGCCGCCGATGACTTCGGTCACTTCTCCGACTTCGGTGATGCTCGAGCAGCTCCAGCTGATTTGGGTGTTGGGCTCGGTGGGGACGGGGGGCGGCAGCGGCGCCTCCGGGATGGGCGTGGGTTCCACCCGCATGGGCGCGACGACGGCCGGGGGGGCGACCGGGCGCGCAGAGCCCAGGTCTGCGGCCACCTCGGGCTGGGCGCCCGACGAGTTCACCCACCACCCCACGCCGACGAGGCTGAACCCGAGGATGCCGATGACGACCCACGCGGCAGCAGCGGCAGTGGACGCCCGAGGGAGCGGCGCAGGGTCCTGGGACAGGCGGTCGAGGGCGATGCGGACCTCAGCCGCACTCGGACGCCGCGCCGAATTCTTTTCCAACATCTGCATCACCAGCGCTTCGAGCCCCAGAGAAATCCCCTCGACTTCTGCGCTCGGCGACGGAGCGGGCATCTTCAGGTGCCGATGCATGATCTCGACGATCGACCCCCCCTGAAAAGGCTCGCGGCCGACGAGCAGCGTCCAGGCCAACACGCCCATCGCGTAGATGTCGGTCTTGGCCGAGATTCGGCGGTCGCCGCGCACCTGCTCCGGAGCCATGTACCCCGGCGTGCCGACCACCATTCCAGGCTGGGTCAAACCTTTGCTCTTCGACCCCGGCCGCTTGGCGAGCCCGAAGTCGAGCAGCGTCAGGTTCCAGCCTTCGGGTCGTTCGTCGACGTAGATGTTGTCCGGCTTCAAGTCGCGGTGAATCACCCCGGCGAAGTGCACCGCTTCGAGCGCCGCCATCGATTGGGCGAGGACCACGGCCGTTTGCGCCGCGGTCAGTCGACCCTTCTCGGCCAGCACCTCGGCCAGAGATCGCCCCTCGAGCAATTCCATCACCATGTAGGGCCGGCCGTCGGGCAGCTGACCGAACGAAAAGATGTCCACGATGTTCGGGTGGCGAATGGCGTTGACCGCCTGGGCTTCGCGAAGCATTCGCTGCACCGCCGTCGGGTCCGCGACGATCGTCTGCAACAGCACCTTGATCGCGACCAGCTTGCCGATCACCGGCTGTTCTCCCCGGTACAGCGCGCCCATTCCTCCCTGGCCGAGTCGATGAATGACCCGGTACTCGCCGAGCATCTGCCCGATCAACGGGTCGTCGGGAGGCGCGGGGGGTGGGTCCGCCGGGCCGCTGTCGGGCGGGGGCCGGGAAGTCCGTCGCGGGGGGGGGCCTGTCGGGCGGGTCCTCGCGGTGAACGCACGGACTGTGGCCGTACAGCGCGGGCAGGCTTCGAGGTGTGCGGCGATGCGGGCATGGTCCCCGGCAGGCAGCGCCTGAATCGCGTAATCGCTCAGCTCCGAATCCGCGGGGTGAGGCGCCGTCATCCCCTCGAGCGTACTTCACCCATCTTCACCAGACGCGAACCCGATCGGCAGGTTTGAGGAACAGCTTCTGGGTCGGCTTGACCTTGAACGCGGTGTACCAGGCGTCGAGATTTCGAACGGTGTCGGCCCGGTATTCTTCGGGAGCATGGCCATCTGAGACGACCTGGGCGCGCAACATCGGCTCTCGGACCTTGTCTTTCCACGATTGGGCGAAGCCGAGGAAGAAGCGCTGGTCGCCGGTAAACCCGTCGCGAACCAAAGCGGCTTTTCCGTGCAGCGACAGTTTGTAGGCGTCGTACGCGGCCGCGAGCCCCGCGACATCGGCGATGTTCTCACCCAGCGTCAGCTCGCCGTTGACCGCCAGATCCGGAAACGGCTTGTAGGCCCCGTACTGCTTGACCAGTTTTTCCGAAGCGACCTTGAAGTGAGCGCGATCTTCTGGGGTCCACCAGTTGTCGAGACGGCCTTTGGCATCGAACTCGGAACCGAGGTTGTCGAAGCTGTGGCTGATCTCGTGACCGATGGTCGCTCCGATCGCTCCGTAGTTGAGCGCGGGGTCGGCGGCGGGGTCGAAATAGGGAGGCTGAAGGATCGCCGCCGGAAAATTGAGCGCGTTCTGCAGCGGGAGGTTTACGGCGTTCACTTCCTGGGGAACCATCCACCACTCATCGCGGTCGGGAGCGACCGTCAGCTTGGCGAGGTTTCGGCGGTACTCGAACAACGAGCCGCGAAACGCATTGCCGGTTAGATCGTCCGGCGAAATCTCGAGGCTCGAAAAGTCGCGCCCCTTGTCCGGATAGCCGACGCCGACCTTGAGGGTGGCGATCTTTTCCTGAGCCCGGGCTTTGGTTTTGGGGGACATCCACTCGAGCGCGTCCACCCGTTTGCTGAAGGCTTTGACGATGTCGTCGACCATCGCCTGCGCTTTGGCTTTCGATTCGGGCGGAAAGTAGCGGCGCACGTAGAGCTTGCCGATCGCTTCGCCGAGCAGGTCGTTGGTGAAATCGGCGCCCCGCTTCCAACGCTCGCGCAGCTTGGGCACCCCGTGGAGGGTCTTGCCGTAGAAGGCAAACCGTTCGTCGACGAACGCCCTGGGCAACAGATTCGTCACCTCTTCCAGGGTGTGGAAGGCCAGCCAACTCTTCCAGGCGTCCAGCGGCTCACTGGCCACCAGGGCTGACAGGCCGGCAATCGGCTTGGGGTGCCAGAGGGTCAACAGCTTCTCGCCACCCAGACCTGCGGCCTCGAAAAACGTGCCCCAGTCGAGCCCCGGTGCGCGGGTCGCAAACTCTTCGCGCTTCCACACCGCAGTGCCGTGCACGTCTTCGGACTCGGTGCGGTTGGCGTGGACGGTTGCGATCTTCTTCTCGAGCTCAAAAATTTTTGCCGCTTTCGCGTCGGGCTCGCTGAAGCCTGCCTGCTTGAGCACCGCGGCGACGTGTGCCTGGTACTTGGTGCGCAGCTCGGCCATGCGTGGCGTCGCAGAGACGTAGTACTCGCGGTCGGGCAGGCCAAGGCCGCCTTGCAGCAGGTAGGCGCGATTGTGTTCGGGAGCCTCGAGCGCCTGGGCCACGAACAGCCCCATCAGGTGTCGAGTCTCGAAGTGGGTGGCGTTCAGAGGGTCCACGTCAGCGCGAAGCTGGGCCCCGAGCGCCTTCGCCAGAGCGCGCTTGTCGGTCAGCGCGAGGATCGCGTCGAGGCGCGGCTTGAGGGGCTTGATGCCTTTGGCCTCGATGCCCGCTTCGTCCATGAAGCTCGCGTAGCAATCTGCGATCTTGCGCGCGTCGGGGTCGGTGCCCGCGTCGGCGCTGGCCTGGATCAGCTCGACCGTTCGCTTCCGGGCTTCGTCGACCAGCACCGAAGCCACCCCGTAGTCGCCGCGATCTTCGGGAATGGGGGTGGACTTGACCCACGCGCCGTTGGCGTAGCCGAAAAAATCGTCTCCGGGGGCGACCGACTTGTCGATGCTGGCGAGGTCGAGACCGGACGATTGGGGGGGAGCGACGAGGACTGCGATCGCGAACAGCGCAGCGAGAGCCTGGAACACGGGACCTCCACGAAAGGTTGGTCGCCGCTTCGAAGCACACTTCCTTGCCCTGCACCGGGAACTTCGCCGAGATCTTCGAAGACCTGCCAGCGCCTACTGGGTGAGGGCGGCCAGCACCTGCTCGTAGGCGCGCGCGTCGAAAGGAAGCCGAACGTGATCGCTCCACGCAACGAAGCCCCCGTTCTTGGTTCGAACAACCCGCGGCGGCACCGGCGCAGGAATAGCGCTCGGCACGCTAAAGAGCGCGTGTAAGGTTCGCCGCCTCGTGTGGCGCGTCGTGATTTTCATCATCTGGCTGTGCGGCTGTGCCCCCACCCAGCCGACCCCGACGCACGAAATCATTCACCTGCGGGGAAATGCGTTCGAGCGCGGCAAGCAGCATGGCCAGTTGCTGAAGTCGAAGATTCACAGCTTCTACACCACGCTGCTGACGGCCTCGCTCTTCCCCTACCTGGGCCGCGAGCAGCCGACGATCGCGACCTTGCTCAACGAGTACAACGGCGAGCGTTACCAGAAGGGTCAGTTCGCCTACGCGCTGCTGCTCGACTCGGCCAAATCAATCGAGAAGTCTCTGACCCGGGCCCAGCGCGACGAGCTGCGGGGGATCAGTGAAGGCTCGGGCCTGTCGTACGACGAGGTGCTGGTCCTCAACACCTTCGTCGACTCGGTGCTGGCCGTGCGGGGCATCGCGCTGGCGATCCGCCTTTCGCGCGCTCCCCAGCTGACCCGGCTCGAGTTCGTCGGCGCGGGAAATGATGGAGCCGACAACGACGGGAATGGACTCGTCGACGAGCCGGGCGAAGGCGTGCTCGACCCGTTCGTCGCGGGCCCGTTCGCCAATGCCGTCGAGGTGCCGCCCGACACCACGGTGAAGCTGACGCTCAAAGATCCAGACGGGGTCGACCGCACGTCGCTGCGGTTGACGCTCAACGGCCAGCTCTACACCGACGGAGCGCCCGGCCTGACGTTCGAGTCCCCGGCCCCCGATACCCTGGTGGTCAGCCTTAAGCCTCAGAGCCGCCTGGCAATCGGCTCGACCCAGACGCTGGTGGTGACCGCCGGAGACCAGGTGGTGGTCGAGCAACCTCCGCCTTCCCACCTGAGCTTCATGCGCGATGAAGAGCTGCTGTTCACGGTCAAAGGTACCGGCCAGGGCCCCGCCCAGGTCCGGCGGCCGGCCTTGACCGACGGCCGCACCCGCCCCCCGTCGGTGGCCTTCGCGCTGACCGGCGGCGCCTCGAGCGCGGGGACTCTGCTCGCGCACCACTTCGCACTGCTCGACGCCAACACTGCGCACAAGCACACGGTGGTGCTCGTTCACCACCCGGACGATGGCACCCCCGCGTACGCGACCGTCGGGTGGGCGGGAGTGGCCTTTGGCCTGGTCGGGATGTCCGAGCGGGGCGTCGGGTACGCATGCAATCCTTCCGACACGCTCGACAATTCGGTGGTGGGCAGCGTGCTCGATCAGATCGCCGACCTGTCGAAGGCCAGGCTCATCGCCAGCGGAGTTCCAATTGGTTTCGTCGGCCGGCGAATCCTCGAGACGGCCACCGATACGGGGACCGCGGTAGACGTCTTCAAGGCCAGCAAGCACGTCTACGGGTGGAACTGCCTCGTCGCAGACTCGGCGGGGCTGCTTCGTTCGGTCGAGGTCGATTCAGACGTCTTTCGAAACGGGACCTCGGTCTTCACCGTGGCTCCCGAGGACCGCAACGTTCAGGGCGAGCGGATCGCAAGCGTGAGTGACGACGATCTGATCGCCGGGTCCTCATATCGTTTGAACACCAACGATGTCGTCACCTTGAACCTTTCCGGCCAGCGGGTGGTGCCGCAGAAAATCTGGAGCACTTTTTTCTATCGCTCGCGTCGGGTTGTCGACGCGGTGGCCCGAAGACTCGACCGACCACTGAGTGTCGAGGCGGCAGAGGCGTTGCTGGGCGATGACGAGCTGGTCGACAAGTCCGACAGCATGACCGCCGCGGTCCTCGAGCTATCGGCAAAGAAGCTGCACTACGCGATTGGCCAGGTGCCGGCGACGAGTGCACCGTTCGAGACCTTCGACTTCAACGCGGTGGCGCCGTGAAGCGCGCGCTGGTGGGGTTCCTCGTCGCAGCCTCGGCCCACGCCGGCGAGACGGCCACCCTGCCCAGGGGGACCTTCGTGCTCGATGTGGGCTACCTCCACTCGACCATCACCAAGCGCTGGGACGGCAACCGGGTAGGGCGCAGTCTGATCGACGACATTCCGCGGTACGAGCCAGGCGGGGGACTGCAGGGAATTCTTTCCGCCCAGCCCCGCGCGCTCTACCAGGGGGTGTTGTTTCAGATTGGGTATGGCCTGACCGACTGGCTCACCCTCGCGGTGTACGCGCCGCTGATTCTCGCGACGACGATCGAGACGAACTTTCACTGGCAGCCGGGCGACTTCCAGAGCCAGCTGGGCCGGCAATATTCCGAGGACGACTTCTGGGCCTGGGCCGGGTCGCTGGGGCAGCCGCGTCCCCCCTCGAAGTGGGTCGGCAACCGCAGCACTTTTGCCGACATCATCGTTGGCCTGCGCGCGGCGGTGCCCCAGTTCTCGTTCACCCGGGCGATGGGGTTGAAGCTCGCCGGGACCCTGCAGGTCGCAATTCCAACTGGGCGCCCGCCGGACCCCGAGGAAGTCGTCGCGGCCGGGACCACCGCTTTTGATCTGCACAGCTACGGCGATGTCGAGATCCACGCTTCGTGGGACCGCCCGTTCGAAATCGACGAGTACGGCGTTCCCCGCCTGAGCGTGGGCGGCGATTTTTTCTTCTCGTGGTTTCGCCCCAAGACGCTGGTCACCGCGACCGGGTCGAAGAACCCGCTGCTCAATACCTATGCCCCCTACGTCGGCGCGACCTACGTCCAGGATCCAGGCGATTGGGTGGGCGCGACCGTCAGCCTCGAGGCCTCGCCCATTCTGGGGCCGACGTTCGGGACCTGGGTCGCCGGAGGAAACGTCGAGAAGGCCCGAACCTTTCCTCCGCTAATGACGGTGATGGTCGGCTTCACGTACATCGCCACCGGGCAGAGCCGCTGGTACTCGGATTCCGCAATCTGGAACTACGACCGCGAGAAGATGTGGCAGCCGGGCGAGAAGAACATCTTTCGGGTCGGCCTCACCTTGAGCCTGTTGCGCCTGGGCCTTCCCCTGCAGCTTTACGCCCAATACCGCTCTCAGGACCTCGTCCCTGGGCGCTTCACCCGCCCTGCGAATGTCATTTCTGCTGGCGCCCGGGCGATCCTCAAGTTTTGGTGAGCCCGATGCGCGCTCTTCTTCTCGTTTTGATTGCTCTTTGCCCGGGATGCGCGGCGAGCGCGCTCGTCATCTACACCATCTCGCCCGATCATCCAGATGACAGCGCGACCGAGACGCTCCAGTTGGCGGGGCTCAAGGGTCCGGTGACGGTGACCTTCGACGCGTGGGGCATTCCTCACATCGAAGCCTCGAACCTGGTCGACCTGGCTCGCGCCAATGGCTACGTGCAGGGCCGCAGCCGCTTCTTCCAGATGGACATGATGCGCAGGTTGGCGAAAGGAAAAGTCAGCGAGCTGGTCGGTGAGCAGCCACTGCTGTCCGAGACGACCGTCGACTACGACCGGACGATGCGCGGGTGGTTGATCGAAGAGCGCGCGCGGGTGGACCTGACGAAGATGAGCCCCGAGCAGGTCGAGGTGCTGCACGCGTTTGCCGGCGGGGTGAATGCGGCGGTGAGGCAATACCTTCCGCTCGAATACCGCTTGTTGGGGGTCGACCCGACGCCGTGGGAAATGTCGGACTCGCTCTGTGTCGGGCTGCTCAACGTCTGGAGCGTCTCGCACAACTGGACCCAGGAAAGCACTCGACTGCTGCTGGCGATGTCGGTCGGGCTCGAGCGCGCTGAGCGCATCTACCCCAATGATCCGCCCCCCGGAGCACGCACGCTTCACGGGGAGCCTTCGCTGCGGCCGCTTCCTCCGGCGGTCGCTCCCGAGCTGGAAGGAATGTTTCCCTGGAAGAGCACCGCCAGGCCCCAGGCCCACGCCCAGAATGAGCCGCTGCAGGGGCTGGGCGTGGATCCGATCGCGATGATGGGCGCGTCGAACGCGTGGGTGGTCGACGGCAGCCGTTCGGTCAGCGGGAAGCCGATGATTGCCAGTGATCCCCACCTCACCCACCTGCTGCCGTCAGTCATGGTGCAGCTGCATTTGCGCGCGCCGAACCTCGACGTGATTGGCGTCACCGTTCCGGGGCTTCCGTACATTCTCGCCGGCCACAACGGGCACGTGGCGTGGGGCATCACCAGCACCGTGGCCGACGTGATGGATCTGCTGATCGAAAAGGTCGACCCCGCCCACCCAGGGCAGGTCGTCACCGACGCCGCGACGCCGTGCCTGATTTCTACCCGGGAAGAACACATCAAGGTGCGCAAGGGCGGTAAGGTCAACGAGCAGATCCTCAAGATGCGGCGCACCTGCCATGGGCCGGTGTTCAACGACATCTACCCCCGGCTGTTCCCCGAGGGCTCGCCGCTGATCTCGATTCGCTGGCAGACCGAAGGCATGGAACGTTCGCTGGACGTGCTGCTGGCGATGAACCGCGCGCAGACCACGAAGGAAATGGGCGCGGTGATTTCCGACCTGCCCTCGACCTACAACACCTGGACGGTTGCCGACGTGGACGGACACATCGGCACTTTCCTCTCGGGCTCGGTGCCTGTTCACGAAGCATTGAGTGGAACGTTTCCCACTCCGGGGTGGCTGACCCGTTACGACTGGACCCACTGGGCGAAGGGCGAGCAGCTGCCGTGGGCGATGGATCCGGAAGACGGCCTGCTGGTGCACGCCAACAACCTGATGGTCGAGCCCGGAGCTGAGCCGTGGGTAATTCCGAATGTCGATGCGGCCGCGAGCTACCGGATCGAGCGAATCGAATATCTGCTGAAGGAAACGCCAAAGCACGACCTGCAGACTTTCCGCGCGATTCAGAGCGACATCTTTTCGCTGCGTGCGAAGAACGTCCTCAACCGGATGCTCGAAGATCTCGGAGAAGGAGCCGGGCTCTCGGAACCCGCGCTTCAGGCGCTGAAGATGTTGAAGAAGTGGAACTGGCAGACCGATGCCGATCACCCCGAAGCGGCGATCTTCTTTGCCACCTACCGCGCCGCGATTGCGACCGCGCTGCGCGACGAGCTGAGCGAGGACGGGGTTCGCTTCTTCCTCTCGCAGCGGTACTCGACCAGCGTGGCCGACCGCTGGTTCGAAGAGCCGCTGCACCCCGTCTGGGACGACACCACCACCGCGGGGCCCGAGACCCGTTTTACGGTCGTGAGGTTCGCGCTCGAGTCGGCGGTCACCACCCTCTCGCAGTTGATGGGCGAGAAGAACCCGGCGAAGTGGCAGTGGGGCAAGCTGCACTGGATGCGCCCGACCCACGCTTTCGGGGGGCAGTTCTTACTGACCGGGCTGTTGAACCTCGCTCCGCTCGAAGCGGGCGGTGAGCTCGACACGGTCTGGAAGTCGCACTTCGATCTGGGCAACGACAAGGCGCCGTACCGGGTGATCGCCGGCCCGGTCTTCCGGATGGTGGCGGACCTGGGGGATCTTCGGCGCGACGCGTGGTGGATCGTGGACACCGGCACCAGCGGTTGGCCGAAGTCTCCGCATTATGGAGACCAGTACGAGCGCTGGCGGCGCGGTGAAATGATCCCGATGTGGACCGACCTGACCCTGATTAGAAACGCACTTCACGGCACGCTCACCTTGACCCCATAGGCCCATGGCGTACCCCCACGTCGTCATCGTCGGCGCTGGCTTCGCAGGTCTGTATGCCGCGCGCGCGCTGATTGATCAGCCGGTCCACGTGACCATCGTCGATCGTCAGAACCACCACTTGTTTCAGCCGCTGCTGTACCAGGTGGCCACCGCGGGCTTGTCGGCCAACGACATCGCCTCGCCCATTCGCCATCTGGTCGCCAGCGCGCCGAACGTCGCGGTTCGTCTGGGGTCGGTCTCGCGCATCGACTTGAGCGGGCGTCGACTGAGCCTGCACCAGGCCAGCGGCGAGACCGACGAGCTGAGCTACGACTACCTGCTGCTTTCCGCGGGGGTGCGCCACTCGTACTTCGGGCACGACGAATGGGAAAAGTTCGCCCCCGGCTTGAAGTCGCTGGAAGACGCGCTCGAGATTCGTCGCCGGGTGCTGATGGCCTTTGAAGCCGCCGAGACCTGCGAAGACCCGGCGCGCCGCGAAGCCTTGCTGACCTTCGTCGTCGTCGGAGGAGGTCCGACCGGAGTCGAGCTCGCCGGAGCGCTGGCCGAGCTGTCGCGCTTCACCGTCGCGCGTGATTTTCGCGCCATAGATCCCACCCGCTCGCGAATCATTCTTCTCGAAGCGGGGCCGCGGATCCTCTCGAACTTCCCCGAGAAGCTGTCGACCGCGGCGCAGTTCTCGCTTCGAGACCTGGGGGTCGATGTCCGGACCCAGACCGCCGTCACCGAGATCACCGCCGACGGAGTGCAGACCGCGACTGGCTTTCTTCCTTCGTGCACCGTCTTGTGGGGCGCGGGAATCGCCGCCGCTCCGCTCACCCGCACCATGGGCGTGGAGCTCGATCGCGCGGGCCGGGTGAAGGTCGAAAGAGATCTCTCGATTCCCGGCCACCCCGAAGCCTTCGTCGCCGGAGACCTGGCTGCCTTTCCCACCGCCGAGGGCCGAGGGCTGCCCGGTGTCGCCCAGGTGGCGATTCAGGGCGGGCGCTTCGCCGCGAAGATGATCCTCGGCACGCTCGACAAGCAGCCGCGCCAGGCCTTCGAGTACGACGACAAGGGCAACATGGCCACCATCGGCCGTGCTTCGGGGCTGGCGCACATCGGCCGGCTTCAGCTCTCGGGCTTCCTCGGCTGGCTGGGGTGGTTGCTGGTCCACCTCGTTTTCCTGATCGGCTTTCGCAATCGGCTGCAGGTGATGCTCGAGTGGGCGTGGGCCTGGTTCACCTACCAGCGCGGGGCCCGGCTGATTCTCGGGGCCAATGAGCCTCCGATGAAGACCGAGCCGAAGACTTCCCTGGACCCCGGTGCCACGGGCCGCTGATTCTCGCTGTCCGTGCGGAGGCGCCGAATACGCGCGCTGCTGCGGGCCCCGTCATTCGGGGGTGGCTCCCGCCGACACGGCCGAAGCGTTGATGCGCTCGCGGTACTCGGCCTACGTGCTCAACCTTTCCGACTACCTCGCCGCGACCCAGCGCGCTCCGATGGATCCCCGCGCGCTTTCCCGGACCCGGTGGGTGGGCCTCACGGTTCACCGCGCGAAAGGAGGGCCGGGCGACGGGGTGGGCGAAGTCGAGTTCACCGCGCGCTACCTCGCAGGCGACCGGCTGTGCAGCCTGCACGAGACGTCTGCGTTCGAGCGCGTCGGTGGCCGGTGGGTCTACACCACCGGAGAGAACGAGCTCACCCAGGCCAGGGTCGAACGGAACGCGCCGTGCCCGTGCGGCAGCGGCGAGAAGTTCAAGCGTTGTTGTGGGTAGAGCGTCGGCGCCGCGCCAGCCCGAGCAGGCTCAACAGTCCGAACGCCGCCAGTGAAGCGCCCCCGCTGCTGCAGCCGGTGCGAGGCGGAGTGACGACGACCGGCGGCTTGTTGTCGACCTGGACGGTGATGGCTCCCGAACGGCCCAGGTTTCCGGCAGCGTCGCGGCCGATCGCCTCGAGCTGGTGAGCGCCGTCGGTCAGTTGTCTGGAATCGACGGTCACCTTCCACGCGGGCCCCGCCGAAGTTCCCACGGTCGCCCCGTCGATCTTGAACTGCACTTCGACCACCCCCACGCCATCACTGGCGCTCGCTTCGAGGGCCACCGAGCCGGTGAGGGTCTGGCCGCTGGACGGCGTCAGCAGCGCCACCTGGGGAGGCGTGGTGTCGGGAATTCCGCTGCCGCCGGTGACCGTGACCTGGACGGTGGCATTCACTGCTCCGACCGAGGCCATCAGACTGAAGGGGCCGCCCGCCTGGGTCCCGGCGGTGAAGAGTCCGGACGCGCTGACGGTTCCTCCGCCGCTGGCCAGCCAGGTCACGAGGGGTGCGCTGGCCATCGGATTCGCAAATTGGTCTGCACCGGTCGCACTGAACTGCAGGGCGGTGCTCACCGGCACGCTCGCGTTGGTCGGCGAAACCGCGAGGGTCGTCAGGGTCTGGGTCACGGTCACGTCGACCGCGCTGAAGACGGTCAGGTTGGTGGCGTCCTTCACTCTGACGGTCAGCTTGTAGGCCCCCGACTTGCCGAACGTGGCGACGGTGTTCTTCGCGCCGTTCGAATCGTTGACGCTGAAGGTCACCGCGGCCGGGCCCGAGGTCATCACCCACGAATAGACCAGCGCGGTTTCGCCCCCGTTGTCGGCTCCGAGGACGCTCAAAGAAGTGGTGCTGCCGTTCACGACGGCCGGGTTTGCGGTGGCCGGCTGGGCCAGGGTCGGAGGCGTGCCGGCCGAAACAGTGACGCTGGCAGTGCCCGATTTTCCGGCCGCCGAAGCGGTGATGGTGAAGGGCCCGCCCGCAGCGTTGGCCGCGGTGAACAGCCCGCTGGCGTTGAGGGTCCCCCCGCCACTGGCCGTCCAGGTGAAGAGCGGGGCAGGCACGATTGCGAGGGCAAATTGATCGCTGGCCGCCGCCGCGAATTGCTGCGTTCCACTGAGGCTGACGCCGGCCGCCGCCGGAGAGACGGCCACGGTGGTCGAGGTCGGGTTGACCGTCACGCTCACCGTGCTGGTCGCCGTGGTGTTGTTGAGGTCTTTGATTGTCACCGCGAATACGTAGGTGCCGGCCTTCCCGAACGTCGCGACGGTCGTCCGAGCCGCGTTGGTCCCATTCGCGCTGAAGGTCACGGCCGCGGGAGCCGTCGTCGCCGCCCACGTGTAGACCAGGTTGGCCTCGCCCCCATCGTCGGCCCCGAGCACGCTCAAGCTCGCCGTCTTGGCGGTGACGACTGCAGGCGTCGCGGCAGCCGCAGTGGCCACGGTCGGCGGGTTTCCGGGGGTCGCGTTCACGCTCACGCTGGCGGTGCCACTCATCGCGCTGGCCGCGGCGGTGATGGTGAACGGGCCTCCGGCGGTCGCGGCTGCAGTGAAGAGCCCGGCCGCGCTCAAGGTGCCGCCGCCGGTGGTGGTCCAGGTGAACGTCGGCTGCGAGGCGAACGAGGTCGCGAATTGATCGCGAGCGGTGGCGGTGAATTGCTGGGTCGCTGCCGGGTTCACCGTCGCGCTCGCGGGGGTGACGGTGACCGCCGACAACGTCGCGTTGACGGTGACGTTGATCACGCTGCTCACCATCGCGCTCGCCGCGTCGCGAATCACCACGGTGAAGGTGTAGACGCCGGCCTTCAAGAAGGTGGCGGTGGTGCTCTTGGCGGCGTTGGTCCCGTTGGCGCTGAAGCCCACGGCTGCGGGGGCGGTCGTCGCGGTCCAGGTATAGGTGAGCGCGGCTTCGCCGTTGTCGTCCGCACCCAGCGCGGTCAAAGCGGTGGTGGTGGCGGTGACGGTGGCCGGAGACGCAGCCGGCGCGCTGGCGACGGTGGGCGGCTGGTTGCTGGTGCCGGTGATGGTCACGCTCGCGCTTCCGGTGCGTCCGCCGCCCGCAGCCGTGACCGCGTTGGGACCGCCCAGGACGGTGCCTGCGGTGAAGAGCCCGTTGATGTTCACGCTGCCTCCGCCGGTGGTCGACCAGCCGTAGGTGGGCTGGGGGGCGACGGTGGCTCCGAACTGGTTCTTCGCGACCGCGGTGAATTGCTGGGTCGCCCCCGCGGCAATCGACGCCGAGCCGGGCGTCACCACGATCGTCGAGACCACTGCGTTGACTGTCACGCTGACGGTGCTGTTGGTGGTGAGGTTGGCAGCGTCTTTGATCACCACGTTGAAGACGTAGCTGCCGGCTGCGCTGAAGGTTGCGACGGTGTTCTTGGCGCCGTTGGTCCCGTTGGCGCTGAAGGTCACTGCAGACGGTGCGGCTGTCGCCGACCAAGTGTACGTGAGGCCGGCTTCGCCCGAATCATCGGCGCCGAGCACGCTGAGGTTGGTGGTCAAGCCGGTGACCGGAGACATCGATGCCGCGGCAGGAGTCGCGAGGCTGGGGGCCTGGTTGATTCCCCCGGTGACGTTGACCGAGAGCGAGGTGATCGCGCTGCGATCGCCGGTGTTGCCGCCGCCGTTGGTCGAGTTGCCGGCCGCGAAGAGCTTGACGATTCCTGACGTGGGCGGGGCCACCATTCGAAATTGGACTGCGACCGAGCCACCCGAGAAGGTGAGCGGAGTGCTGTGGTGGATCTCTCCTGCGGTGTTGCGGGTGTTGGCGGTGACGGCTTGAAGAGTCGCGGCGACGCTATCGGCCGAGATGTCGATTCCGGCCCGGACGCCGGGGCCGCCGGTGACGGTGAAGGTGTAATTTCCGGTCGCTCCGGCCGCGAGCGAGGTCGGCCCGGTGATCGACACTGTCGGAACAGAGCCGGCCCCGACGGAATGACACTGGGTGCAGTAGGCGCCTTGCTGGCCGGAGTAGCCGACGATGCCCGCGGAACTGGCGCGAACGTCTTGCGACGATGCGAGGAAGCAGAGAATGGCGAGGGCCAGCGGGGTTCCGGCTCGACGCATCGGGTGCGCCTCCTTTTCCCCCTACAGCATTCTCAGTGCCAGACTTTTGCTGCGGCCAGGCGGGTGGAATTGCAGCGATTCTGGCGACCGATGGGCGAAGTGAGAACTGCAGTGGTCAGGCGCAGATGCACCACCTGTTCTCTGCCCTTCACGGCCCGCACGTCGGCCTCGCCCCTGCGTGGTACAGCGGATCCTGGTAGGTGATGGTGTTGTTGATGGTCGTCGCTCCGACGAGCTCGACCGCCAGAACGTTGTTGCGGCGAATGCGGAACGTCGGCGTGCCCGGCACGAGTGGGATGGCCAGCCGCTGAATTCCGGCGCTCACGTTCAGCGTCGAGATGTTTCCAGCGATCTCGATCTCGAGGGTCCCGGCGCTCTTGAGCAACGCCACCAGCTCGATCTGGTTGACGGAAGTGGTCGGACCGTTGACTGCGGCCATCGCGTTCATCTGCAGCGCCAGGTCCGGAGGAGCGACCGCGGGGTCCATGCTGTGGGCCCGGTAAAAATAATACACCGCGTCGCGAAGGATCGCCGGCTGCGCGCCCTGCTTGAACCAGGTCGTGTAGTACGCGCTGAGATCATAGAACCCGGTTTGGGTCTGACTGGACGGCGAGATTTCACTGTCTTCCGAATAGTCATTCCAGGTGATGAGTTGGATCCAATCTGCGCCGCTCGAAATGACCGCGTCCCACTGCGCGCGGAACGCCGCTGAGTTGTTCGACTCGGTGAAGTTGAGGTTTTTCGGCCGGCTGTCCTGCGGGGCGACGGGCGCCATCCAGATCAAACCGGCAGCGTGGGGTGCCGCGGCGGCGGTCTGAAGTGAGGCCGCTCCACCCACGGTCCGGGTGCCCCAGGACGACGCGCCGAACAGTGTGACGCCGCTGAACTTGATGCTGTTGCTCGCCCAGCTTCCGACCGGCATCGGCACCAGCGCGATGGGGTACCCGGCGGCCGCGAGCTGAGTCATCGCATCGATCCAGAACGCGGCGTTGCGGCGCTCGGCACCGAACGGCGAGAGGACCAGCTTTCCGTTGGGCAGGTGCATCACCGACGTATTCGCGCCGACCGCGTTGACGAGGGTTAGCAGGCCGGCAAGCGCCTGCGCATCGGTGCCGCCGACTGCGCCACCGAAGGAAGAGGCGGTCATGTCGGGCACGAGCTGAATTTTGAAACCGGGATCGATCGCCGCGGCGGCGGTGAGCAGCTTGTCCAATCGGGTGCGGTGGATGTTGCCGGGGGTCGGGTTCAGCACGTCATAGGTGAACCCATCGAGCCCGATCGCAATGGCCCGGGTCACTTCGGTCTCCAGGTTCTTCTCTTCGTAGTCGACGCCGGCTGCCCAGGGACTCGGAGAGACGGGCCGCTCGCGGAGCAATCCACCGCAGAACGCCCACGCTCCGTTCTCGCCCGACGCCTTCAGGTAATTGTTCGAGTAGTAATCGGCCGTCACCGGCTTGTTGTCGATCGAAAGCGGGTAGGGCGAGAAGTAGTGCGCGAAGACCTTGCGGGGGCTCGCGCGCAGCGTGGCGATCGAGGGGCGATCGAACGGCCAGCAGGTCGGACCGCTGCCCGCATCTTTGGGGCCGGCGTCGACTGGGCCGGCGTCGACTGGGCCGGCGTCGGCTTCTCCTCCGCCATCGAACGAAACGCCGCTGTCAGCTGCCCCCGCATCGAAACGCGCGCCCCCATCGGTGCCGGGGAGCACCCACGAGCCCCCGCAACCAGCCAGGAGCTCGAGGAAGAGAAGACCGGCTAAAGATCCGAATGAGCAGCGCATGCCTCGAGGGATATCAGGTCCCCCGAGCAGGAAGCTGCGCCGCCGCTGCGAAGGTCAGTAGCTCTTGGCGCAGAACCCGCCACTCGCGTTCACCCAGTTCTGCTGGATGAGGTAATCGCGGGTGCCGAGCTTCATGTTCGCGCGCGACCCGTTTCCTGCGGCGTACTCGGTGCCGAAGGTCCAGGCGCACTTGTCCGCATTTTCGTAGCCGCGGCGGTCGTACCAGGCGTTGAGGTCCGGGTCCGAAGCAGCCTCCTCGAGCTCATGGGCAATGATCGAGGCCATTCCGTCGGCGCCGGCATTTCCGTTGGGGCTGGTGGTCTGTGCGGCGCACGACGAAGGGCAGCGGTCCGGGTTGCCGATGAAGAAGTACTTGGTGTCGGTGCCCGCGATCGTCGCGTGGGTGTGCCAGCCGCAGTACTGGGTGCAGAAGCCCGAGCTCGCCGTCACGTCGGCCGTGGTGAGCACGAAGTAGACCGCGTTGGGGTTGTGGTGATCGCGTTGGACACGATCGTCTGGATGTTGGCGTCCGTAAGCGCGGTGCCGAGCGATGCAGTCACGCCACGCAGAGCACATCGCGCAGCGCTTCACACAGGCTCTCGAGTCGCTCTTCGTCCGGCAGGCCCAGCGTGGCGTGCTGGGCGCGCGGCACCGCCTCGAGCATTCCCTTCGACAGCGTTTGAAGCGCCTGGTCCCGCGCTTCTCTCGTCTGGCGCCGCTTCGCCAGGGGCAGCCGGCGCTCGAGCTGCTTTGCCAGTTCCCAGCTCCACGCTCCGTGGCCGATTTCGTCTGCGCTCACCGCAGCCATCACCCGCCGAACCCCGGGGTGTGCGGCATGGCGGGCCTGGTACGCGCCGAGCAGACTTCCAAACGTCTCCCGAACGCACCCTTCGACGGCGTTGTCGAAGGCGAGCTCTTCGATCGATCGAATGGGGGCCTGGCCCCGACGCCGCACCGCAAACCTTCCGCCGTGCTGCGTCGCCAGAGATCCGACGAGCTGCACATGCTGCTGTTCTTCCCAGGCCGCGGTGGCCGCTCCGCGCTGAAATGAACGATGCAGCCGATGCGCTTCGAGCTCTCGCCCCAGCTGCTCGAAAGCAATCACCGCTGCGGCTTCGTGGGCCGCCATGTCCGCCAGCACCCGCCCCAGCCCCTGGCCTTCCGACACTGCCTCGACCCCCTCGGCAAGCCGCCCGACGCCACAGAACACCGAGCACAGCAAGATGGCACCGGACGGCGCGCACCCTTCGAGCTGGTTGCCCATCAAGACGTCGACGCACAGGCTCTTGCATTGCGCGTAGGAATAGCCGGCGTCGCGGGGCGACGAGCAGGTCATCTTGGGGACGAGCGGCCTTCCTCCGTCCGTCCCGGCATCGACGCCCGCATCTCGCCCGCCGTCTTTCCCCCCGTCGAGCGAAGGAATGATCGGCTCGATGTCGTCCCAGCCCTTCGAAATGGCTCTGGGTCATATGCAACTAAAAGGGCGCGCCGCCGCCTGGCAAGCCTGACCAGCAACAAGAGTACGAGACCGAGGCCTCCGTCAGCCGTCCCCGCGTCAGACAGGCCTGCGTCCGCAATTGCGACCTGGGTGAAGCCGGACACGAAATCCAGGTGGCGGACCTCGATGGTGGCCAAGCCAGAGGACAGGCCTGCCCTGAAGTACGCGCTCGCGCCGGCGTCCGCCGGAGTCATCGAGACAAAAGTGATCGGGGTCAACGCGCACCCGGGACCCCCGAAAAAGGTCCCGGGCTGTCCGGTTCCAACCAAGGCCGCTTGAAGCGCATAGGGCGGCGGAGTCGCGACTGCCGTCGGCAGCCGTCGCGCGCGGTGACGTGATCATGCGGCGACTCTCGCGCGAGGGCCTCGCCGAGAGCTGGTCAGCCGTCTACCGCCGCGACGCTGCGTCCCGTCTTCCCCTCAAGCGGTTCTCCGCGCTTCTTCGCTCGCACCGCCTCGAGGCTCAAACCCCAAAGCTGAAGACCGTTCGTTCCCGCTGATCTTCGCGGTCAGCCCGCGGGCTTCTCGACCAGGGTGTAGATCGCGAACAACTTCGTCAATTCGGTCGCGTCCTCGCCGGTGTCCCAGGCCAGCAGGTGGGCCATCTGGCGAACGGACGCAGTGTCATCGAGATCGAACTCGAGCACGTGGAACCCGACCTTTTCCCAGGTGGCTCTTGGAAACGCGCTCTTCCCTTCGGCCCAGGGGATGAAGTCTTTCTCCGCAGGGTTCTGGGCCGGATAGATGTTGTAGATCAGTGCTCTGCCGCCCGGTTTGAGCAGACTCCAGACCGCGCGCACGTAGGTCTCGTCGTCAACTCCGAGCTGCAGCGTCTTCGTCAGATCAACGGGCCGGCTCGGGTGGACGTAACCCATCTTCAACACGTTCTTCGAGATGAACAAATCGTAGCCGTCGCCGACCGCTGCGGTGACCGCCGGGTCTTGGGGGAAGCGGCCACTGACCAATCGCACGCTGCCTGTCTGCCCCGAGCGCGAGGTGAGGGTTCCGGTGTCCCCGGGCGCTGAATAGAGAACCGGGAGCAGAGGGTCGACCTCGATTCCTGTCGCCTCGCCGCCCAGCAGCGCAAACATTCGGAGGTGACCGATGTAGCCGTAGCCGAAGTCGACGACCTTTTTTCCCTTCAGCGAAAGAAGTCCGTGCTCGCCGAGGATCTCGAGCGGCCGCGCGTAGCTGACCGGAGTGCCATACCGCGTGAGGTAGTAGTACTCCTCGTCGAGCTCCTTGCGGACCAATGCCGCCTTGTCTCCGGGACTGAGCGCGTTCGCCTCGGCTTCTGAATAGGCGCGGGTCTTTTTCTCGTTCAAGAAGACGACGCGCCTCTCAATCTTCGGAAGCTCGGCCGCGGTCGACAGAAAATCTTTGGCCAGCGGCGTCTTCACCCAGGCGCTCAACGTCTGGGCCTCGCCGTAGAGCGTCTCGACTTTGAAGGACGCGGGGGTCGCGCAGCCGAGAAGGAAGCACGAAGCAAACAGAGCACGAAGGATCATGAGCGGTGCAGGCACTGCAAAGCATGCACCGCGTTCTGGCCCCCGGTCATCCTCTTCGGACCGACCGTCGTGCGAAAAGCAGCGCCTCAGAAACGGCGAATCGTTGCTACTTGCGTGGCGGTCGTTTGCGCCGAGCGGACAAGGCGAAGGCCAGCGCGGTCAGAACAGGGGAGGCCGCTCCGGTCGTGCTGCAGCCCGTGCGGTGTTGCTCCTGCTCGACTCCTGCGTCGGGCAGCTCGATGGGAGGCACGTTCACTCCGGCGTCGGGCTGACCTGCATCGGCTGGACCCGCGTCGGGCTGGCCTGCGTCCGGCTGACCTGCGTCCGGCTGACCTGAATCGGGCGGCCCCGCGTCGGGTTCAACCTTCGGCTCTTCGAGGTTGACCGTTACCGAGGTCCTGTTCCAGCTGTCTCCGGCAGGCGTGCGGTTCAGATTGACCGAGTTGCCCACCACGGAAAGGGTGAGCGTCGCCGCATGGGCTCCGCCTTTGAGCCGAAATGGAAAGACGACCTCCCCATTGAGCGAAGGTCGGGGAAGGTTGTGGGTCAGCTCATTGGCCTCGAGTCGACTTCCGTCGCCGGCGATCAGGCTCGCTGCACCGCTTGGCCGCACTCGGAGATTGAAGCCAGCGCCTGCCAGAGGTCCTCCTTTGATTCGGACGACATACGCGGCCTCCTGGTTCACCTCCAATGACGCCGGTCCGTCGACGGTGACCGTCACCCCGGGGGTAGGGGCGCCGCCATGGCAGGCGCCGCAAATCTCCGCCGAATTGACCACCCCCGTGGCCAACGCCATCGCGGGCAGGGGCACGAGCGTGAAGGCCCCACAGCAGAACGTGACACACAGCTTCTTGAATGCAGACATCGGTCGGTCTCTCAGTTTGGCGCGTTGAGCACCGGAAGCGAGAGGTCGACCACACGAGTAGCGGGGTCGTAAATCCGTATTATAAATACCGCATTGTTCGTCAAAAAGAGACAATGGGTGAAGGTCACCACACGTCACCCTCGACGCAGCCGGCCCGAAGTGCGCGACCGTTGACCAGCACCAACGAAGATCTGAAGGCCTACAACCACATGCTCACGCGAATGCGGGTCGTCGTCGCCGAAGAGCTCCAGCGGGCCGGGACCCACGACGCGACGAAGCTCGACCCCTCCGGTTTCACCCACATCGAACAACAGCTGCGCGAAGAGTTCGGCGGAGTCGACGGCTTCAATTCCGCGGTCCTCTTCAACACCTACTACCTGGTGCTGGCCTACATTGGCGGGTTCTGAAAAGCGCGCTCGAGCCGCGTTACTGCCCGGTGGCCGAAGCGACGACCAGGGCCTGATTTGACAGCCGGAAGCGGTAGACATCCGCGCTCGCCAGCACGTCTTTGACGTAGTTGCGCGTCTCGTCGAGCGGCATCTCTTCGACCCATTCCTCGTACTGCCCCGCGGTGGCCAGCTTGAGCCAACCCGCTACCCGGGTGGGCCCGCCGTTGTAGGCCGCCGCCGCCGCTTCAGGATTCCCATCGAAGCGCTTGAGCAGTTGGCCGAGGTAGCCCGAGCCGAGCTCGACGTTGCGTTGCGGGTCGAACAGATTGTTCAGGTGCCCCAGCGCGGTGCCTTTCTTGATCGCGAGCGCCCGGGCGGTCGCCGGCATCAGCTGCATCAGCCCCCGCGCGCCGCAGTGCGAGCGGGCGGAAGGGTCGAAGGAGCTCTCTTCCCGAATCAACGCTTGCAGCAGGCCGGGAGCCACGTTCGCTTGCTCCGCGTTCTGCGCGATCAGGTCGGCAAAGTGAGTCGGAAACGCCGTCTGCCAGACCGTCGCATCCTGACGATCTCCCGATTGTTCGCGAATCACGGCGCGGGCGAAGCGGTAGGCGACACTGTTCGACCCGGCCGCGTTCAGCACTTCCACCACGACCTTGTTGCTGGCCGAGCTGGGGAAACGCCGCGCCAACATCATCAGCTCGTTCGCCCCGTCCTCGAGGCCCAACTTCACCGCCGCGATCCCCGGGCCGAGGCGCTCGAGGGCTTCGCGCTCATTCGAGCTGTCGGTCTGGTGAGGAATGACCGCGGCCAGACCTACCGTCGAGGCGCGGGTCAAATCGAGCCCCGTCAACCGTTCGCGCGCGAGGTGACCGTAGTAGGTCGCGGGGTACAGCAGCGCGACCTCGGCCAGCAAGGTTGCCGCCTGCTCGGTGCCTCCGCGCGCCTGGGCGACCCGCGAGCGCCAGTAGCGAACCCGGCCGCGATCCTGCGCGCTGAGGTCGACGGGCAACGCTTCGAGAGCGGCGAGATCATCGGCGTTCGGGTCGCCGGCATGGCCTCGCCACCCGACCCAGAAAGCGGCGAACAGCGCTTCGGCGGCAAGTGAAGTTGCGGGGGCCACCTTCGCCACCTGCCGGAAGGCCGCAGCCGAAGCGTCGCTCTTTCCGAGGCGGGCCTCGACGACTCCCAACGTCATCCAGGCGCGGGCCGTCAGCTCAGGCTCACGACATTCGCGAACCAGCCGGCGCAGCTCGACCCACGCGCCCTTGTCTACACACGCCAGCGCTTCGGCGGCGAAGACCCGGGCGGCACACCCCAGCTCGGGCGAGGCCCGTCGGGCCACCCGTCTGGCGTCGCGACATTCATTGCGTTGAATCAGCGAATCGTAGGACCCGCTGATCAAAGCCAGCACCGGGGCGCCTGCCATCCAGGGCGCGCGATCTGCGGCGAGTGAAATCATCGCGTCGCGATGGCCGCGCTCGTCGTGCTCCAGCCGGGCAATCGCTGACAGTTCCAGCTGGGCGCGTCGTCGCACCGAGCGCACCGGGTTCCACGTCAAGGGAACCACCGCCGCCGAAGCCTCATCGAGGTCTCCGTGGATTCGGCGCACCCGGGCCAGCGCCAGCCGCGCTTCACCGAAAAAATAGGAACGGTCGGACACCCGGGCGAACGCGTCGCCTGCTTTGCGAGTCGCTCCCCGGCGCTCGAACAACAACCCCGCCTCGAAGGAACAGCGGTCCGCCAACACCGAGCCCCCGCGTCCCAGCAGCTCGAGCTCTTCGCTCGCCGCCCCGAGCTTGCCTTCCCGGGCAATGTCGACCGCGCGCAGGTAGCGGGCGTGGGCGGACGGAACTTTGTCAACCCCCTGAGCCGCAGCGACGGTCCCACACCCCAAAACAACGACAAGGGCGGCAAAGTGGGAGGTCACGGAGCTGCACTACGCAAGACTGATACCTGCGCAGCGGCCGAAGCGTTTCAAGGTGTTGCGGACCAGGGGGAGGGCGGTGGTCAGGACATGGCCACTCCAGTGGGACTTCGATCTTCCACTTCCCGTGCCGAGAGCTCGGCCGGCACCGCGCCCAGCTCAAAGCTTCTGCAAAAAATTGGCGAACCGGAGCAGACCTTCGGGCCAGGGGCCGTGTCCCGATTCGGAATTCAGGTGTCCTGCGTCGCCGGCGTCGACCACGGTCGAGCCCCAGGCCCTGGCAAAGTGCTCGGCCCGTTCCCAGGTGCAGACCGGGTCGGTGCGACTGGCCACCAGCACCGAAGGAAAGGGCAGGGGATCGCAGGAAATCGGGGCGAAGGTTCGTTCGATCTCGGGCAGAAAATCCGGCTGCTCTGCATCGGGCAACGCCACCAGGAAAGCTCCGCGCACCGCAGTTCCCCCGAGCACTGCGGCCGCCTGCACCACGGTCAAGACCCCCAGGCTGTGAGCGACGAGAACGACGGGACGCGTGCAGGCCCCAACCGTTTCGATCAGCCGCGCCACCCAGGCGTCGCGCCGCGGTTGAACCCAATCGTCCTGCTCGACGCGCCGGGCATTCGACAGCTTCGCCGCCCAGCGGGTCTGCCAGTGGTCGGGGCCGGAGTTGCAATAACCCGGAACAATCACGATGTCGCAATCGGAGGTGCGCAAGGAGCGCATCGTCGTCCTCCCGCCGCTCAAACGAAAGCAGAAGTCAGGGCCAGTCGAGGGCGGGGCACGAAAACCTCGTCCCTGGCTCGAAGTGCAGGCCGAAGTGTTCGTCGAGCACCGACAGCAGCTCTTCGGGGGACTCGAGCATCCGGTGGTCCGCCGTGCCATCGCGGCGGCGAATCGTCAGCTCGCGATTGAGAATGTTCGCCCGTCCTCCGTTCGGCAGCGCGCGCGCGACGACCAACCGGCTCTTGAAATGCGATTGCGGATGGGCGCTGGTGAACCAATTGGCGACCTCGCGGTCGATGGGCGGCATCTCTTCTAGAGTGAACTCGCAGATGTCCTGCCACTCAGTTCCGAGCAGGGCCTGGTGGAACCAGCGGCCGTCTTCCTGAAGCAGCCGGCGGGTTTCATGAGGGGTCGGTTGTTCGAGGCCCGCTTCGAGCCGAAGGACTGAGGTGAGGGTGTTCCCTCCGACTCCCACATCTGCCAGCCACGACTGCCCGTCGAGCTTGAGGCGAACGAACAAATGGGTCCGGGGCGGGGTGTATTCACGGGGCTGGCGAACGCGAACGCGCGCGCTCAGCGGCCGAACGTGGAAGCCCAGCTGCTCAAGCATCGCCAGCAGCAGCGCGTTCTGCTCGAAGCAGTAGCCCCCGCGGCGCGCTCCCACCAACTTGCGCTCGAGCGACTCGAGGTCGAGTGCGATCGGCTTGCCCAGCAACACGTCGAGGTTCTCGAACGGAATCGATCGCGCATGGGCCTCGACCAGCGCGTTGACCGTCTGAAGGGTCGGCTGCCGCGGACCGCTGAATCCGATTCGGGAAAGGTAGGCGTCCAGGTCGAGCATGGGCGCGCATCATTGCCGCCTGAACGGAAGATTGAAGCTCTAAGCTGCCCCGATGCCCCTTCGACTGCTGGTGCTGGCCGGTTTGGTGCTGACTGTCCCTGCCTGCGTTTGTACCGACTCGAGCACTGGAGGGACGGGCGCCGGCGGCGGTGGAGGCTCCACCTCGAAGTCCTTCACCTACGATTTGATCGAAGCCAGCGGTGAATGGTCCCTGACCGCGAGCACCACCAGCGGCACCTGCACCACCGCCACCACCTCGTCGCGCAAGCAATTGTCACTGCCCAAACCCCAGCACAATGCCGCCGTTTTCAGCTCGTCTCCCGCGCTGCTCTTCGCGGACCCTGTGGTCTCGATCACCAGCCTTCCTCGCGAAGGGACGATCACCTGCACGACCGGCGCTCCACGGGCCTGTCTTACTTCTCCTGAGACGGCCAACACCTTTCCCGCGTATCTGTCCATCACCCCCGAGCCGATGTTCGGCTCGATCTCCGCCCCTGGGCTGGCTTTCGTCCCCGTGCTCGGCGGCCTCACCGCTCCCAGTCTGTGCAGCACCGCGCAATTCGACGTGAACCCCGGGTGGCTGCGCGGCAAGCCCATCACCCTCGCCCAGCTTCAGAGCGGTCGCTTTGTCGTCGAAGGACAAAAGACGGTGCCCGTCGTCCCTGCGCAGGGAGATCTCGGAGATTCGGATCCTCAGCCCGTCAACGGCACGATGACCGTCTCTTTCCGACTGGTGTTTCAAACCGCCGATTACGACCCGGCCAACGCGGTCGCTTCGCCTGAGCTGACGACCTACGACGAGTGCCTGCTCGATCTCGACTCGACCGGCGATGAGATTCTCGCCGCCCGGGACGCCTTCGAGGCCGGCGCGACCGACATTCCAATCAACGCCTCGGGCTGTCGACGGCTGAAAGTGGCTCGCACTGCCGATTCGCTGACCGTGACCCACGAGCTCACCCGCGGCACCCGCTTCATCTTCGACCCGACCACCGGCTTGACCCGCACCGAGCGCGACACGGTCGTTCTCTATCTGAGCACCATCGATTCGACCGGCATTCACGAGCGCGACGACTTCGACTTCGATGGGGTGCTCGAGAACACCACCGAGACGACGTTCGCCGACGGCGGTCAATGGTTGGCGACCGTCAGCAGTCAGACCGGGCTCGACCCCCAGACCATCACCCGCGCCGCCGTCGACGCCACCACGATGTCGGTGCGCGAGCTGCACGGGAGCACCGTGGTGGAAGACTTCATCGCTCCCACCCTTCAGAAGGGCTGCTTTGGGCCCAATGACCCTCAGGCGGCGGAATGCAAACCCGCGGCAGGGCCTCCTCCGGTGTGCACCGGAATCGCGGCGGGTCCGTGCGGGAAGACGAAGAGCGACGAGCTGCTCAAGGCGCTCAAAGACGCGACTACCAAAGGCAAAAAGTGCCTCGCGAAGACGGGCAAGGGCTTCGACCCCAGCGCGAAGGCGGTGGCGATGATGACGGCGGGTCGGCTCAACTTCATCTGCAGCAATGATCCCTGTGACGACCTCGGCTCGTTTCAGACCAAGCCGAACGACGACAAGAAAAAGAGCCACGACTTCATGGTCAACCTGGCCCGCAACACCTCTCCCGCCGAGCTGGCGAGAACGCTGTTCCACGAGACGCTGCATTCCGACCCGCGCTTCACCCACAACACCGACCTGGACAAAGCGGCGTCCAACGCCTGCAAGTTGCAGATTGTCGATCGAACGTTTGCTTGCGAGACGATGTGCTTCAACCCGGGCGCTGCCAACAAGTGCACCTGCATGCGGTGCCTGAGCGACCAGCGCCACAAGGTCGAGGACAAGGTCTGCCAGAAGTGTGACGCGTTCGGCAGCTGCGCCTCGCGTCGAGAAAATTCGATGCAGGTCTCGAGCGCGATCGGCGCCTGGTGCGAGCGCGGAAAAGTATTCTGCGACACCAAAACTGAATGCGACACCCGCTGCGCTGGACTGGGGTCCTGCAATCAGATCAAAGCCACATGCGACGCCGGCTGCAACTGAGCCTGTGTTGTTGGGTGGTCGCGGGGGTTCCCGGGTGCAAGACGGACAAGCCGGTGCGGGCCCCAGGCTGCGAGGCTCCGGGGGACCTCGATGAGAAGCTGCTGGAACGGGCGCGTTCGCAGCTGACGCTCGGGCCGGGCCGCTTTCAGATCGACAACGAAGGCTGCCTCTTCCTCTCGGGGTCGACCGACGGCGGGGTGAGCCGCGAGGCGACCGAAGCGCGACAGGCCGGGGTGTGGCGCGTCAGCGATGAGCGGCTCGAGGGGCCCGGCCAGACGGTGGAGCGCGAAGACCCGGACCTGGACGGAGTCTGGGACACGATGACGGTGACCCGCTTTGGCGATGCGGGGTGGGCCAGCACGGAGCACCTCGAGCTCGAGACCGATGGTGGGTTCTTGCGACGGTATCGGCGCACGCCCATCGATGCCCTGCGCATGCGGGTGGTGCAAGAGGTCCGCACCGCGGGCGGGTGGGAGACCGAGGAAGACTTCGAGACTTCGACTCTCCAGCGATGAAGGCGTGGACCCGCCATGGGTTGCCGGCGGTGGCGGCGCTGAGCGTGTTGCTGAGCGGCCCTGCGCGTGAGCGGTTCGACGTCATTCATGGCTTGAGGGGCGTCGGGGTCTTGAGCCTGGCCGCGGCGTTGATGTTCGCCGGCCGCCTCGCTCGAGCCGATTGGGGCACGGCAGAGTGGGCGAGTGCTGCGGCGTGGGTCGCGATGGCCGTCGGCGGCGCATGCGCGCTCAGCCCTGCGTACGCGCTGGCGCCACTGGCCCTCTTCGCCGGCTGCTTTGCGATCGCACTCGGGACCTCGTGGCGCGAAGGCGAGCGCGAGAACTGGCTGACCTGGTTGGCGCTCGCGGCGGTGGCCGTGGCCGCTCTGGGAATGCTCGAGTCGATGGGCCTGGGGCCCCAGTCGCTGCGGGGACGTGCACCGAGCTCGACCATGGGCCAACGCAATACCCTCGCCCACTTTCTGGTGCTGGCCAGCCCGCTGGTATGGGCGCAAGCGGTGCGGGCGGGCTCGCGGCGTTCGCAGGTGGCGTGGTTGTTTGCCGCAGCGCTGCTCGCGGCGGTGGTGGTGCAGACCCGTTGCCGTGCGGCCTGGGGGGTCGGCCCGGCGGTGCTTTTCTGCTTCGTGTTGCTGGTTCGCACCCGGGCGGCACTGGGCGTGGCGGGCGCCGTCGTTTCCGCGGTGGCGATCGCCGCCGTTGCGCCGGTCGGGCTGCGGTGGACCGAGCCTCACCCTTTCGCCGACACCTTCAGCCGACTGGCCGAGTGGCGCACCGGCAGTGGGGCAGGGCGAATCGCCGAATGGGCCGCTTCTTCGAGGCTGTTTCTCGAGCACCGGCTGCTCGGAATCGGGCCGGGAAATTGGTTCGTCGAATACGGCGTCGCCCACAATGGAGATCATTTTCCCCACGCAGACGGGCTGGCGCTGCTGGTCGAGCGGGGCGCGATCGGAACGGGTTTGGCGTTGACGGTGGCAACCGCCGTGCTGCACGGGTGGAAGGAACGGCGGGACGTACTGGGGTGGCCGCTGGTGGCGAGCACGGTGCTGGCCGCCGGTGCGCTCGGAGCCTTCGATTCGGTGCTGCAGCTGCCCGCGCCGCTGTTGTGGCTCACCCTGGTCTGCTTCGTCGGACTGCGTTCTGCGGCCACCCCGGTCCGTGCCCCGGCCCTGGCCCTGGCGCTGGTCGTGCTGGCGGTGGGCGCGGCGCTCTCTTTCGGTTCGCGGTTGCTTTCGACTTCGGACGCGACTCCTTTTGATCGCCTCGAGCTGGCCGCCACCCTGGACCCCTTCGACGGTGAGCTGCGGCTGGCGTTGGCCGAAGCGTGGATCAGCGCGGGCCGATGCGACCAGGCCGCCCGTCATCTCGAGGCCGCGCAGCAGCTCTTGCCGCTGCATCCTCAGCTGCCGGGGCTGACTGCCGCCTGTCGCTGACGCGCGTTCAAGGGGCAGCTCCCCGCAGGCGGATCAGCAGCTGACGGGATTCTTCGACCCGACCTTGTTCATGCAAGGCGCGGGCGTTGAGCAGCAGCGATTCGGGCAGCGCATCGGGGCGCGCGGTCTCGGCGGAAAGCAGGGTCTCGACCCGTTCCCAATTTTTCTGAACCGTGGCCACCGCCGCCAGGTTGTGCACCGCGTGTCGGCGATCGAGCTCGCTCAATGGATATTGCAGCGCCTGGGTCAGCGCCCGCTCGGCCAGGTCGAGCTTTCCCTGCGCCATTCTCACCAGCCCGAGGTTCTGCAGCGCGGCCGGCTCGCTTGAAAATGAGAGCACTCCGCGCACCGGTGTGGCTGCCTGCTGGTAGCCGTCTGCGGCGGCCTCGAGCTGTCCCTTCTTCCGCTGGATTTCAGCCAGATAGAAGTGCGCTTCCCGACAGCGGGGCTCGGCCGCGACTTCTGGCGTGAACAAAGACTCGTCGTCCGAATACCGCCGAGAATCCCAAAGCGAAAACATTCCGAGGGCCACAATCGTGAGGGTCAGGCCGAGGCGCTGCCTGGACCCGCGGTCGGCCAGCGCTTCGCACACCAGACACGCGAGAAGCGCCGCGGGCACGTACAGGTAATGCGGCGACCAGAAGCGGGGAAGCGGGACCAGCGACAGCGAAGGCACCAGCGAGACGAGGAAGAGCAGGGCGATTCCCTTCCGTCGCAGCCCATACACCGCCACCGCGACCCCGACGGCGAGGCCCGCCAACGCCAGCGGGTGAACGAAGGTGCGAACTTCGAACGCATCGCAGAACGAAGGGTCGATCGGCAGAAGCAGGCGCACCATCGATTTTCCGAACGCCGCCGCGCGCGTGCCGATGACTTCACCAACGCTCAGGGAAGGAAACGAGGACTTCCAGGCGGGCGCAAAAGCCAGCCGCAACGCGAGCGCGACGGTGACCCCGATTCCTTCCAGCGCCCAGACGTGGGCTCGAGGACGCGGCCGGGGAGGCAGCGAAATGATCGCGAGGAACAACGGCGCCAGCACCAGCCCGCTTTCCTTCACCAGCCCCGCGGCCAGCACGGCGAGCCCCGCCAGCACCGGGCGGCCCTTGAGGTGAGCCCAGATCGCACTGAACAGCGCCGTCGCCAGCAGCAGCTCGGGACGAAAGGCGATCGCGTTCACCACCTCGACCCCGACCGGGTGAACCGCAAACAACGACGCAGCGAACAGCGCGGCACGCCGCGACAGCCCCAGCGCCTGCGCCGCCCCGAAAAGGGCCAGGGCCGCGAGCGCGTGCCACAGCAGGTTGTCCGCGTGAAAGACCCACGGCGATCCGCTCAAGCCGTCGACCGACAGCGAGAGCGCGGTCAGCGGTCGATAGAGCCCGGTGAGACTGAACCCGTGGGTGAACAACCCGGGCCACTGCGCCACCGCAGCCAGCGCGTTGCCCGCTTCCAGGTCTTGATGATCCAACCAGATGAAGCCGTGGCCAAGCGCGACGACATGACTGAGAACTGCCGCCAGCGCGATCGCGCAGACGGCAGCTCGGGTCGAAATTTCGGGCTGAACTCTGGTGACGCTCGGCCGTCGCCGCATCGTTGTTGCGAGTTCTTAGTCCTTGAAGAGGGTGAAGGTGTCCATGATTTGTCCGGACACGGTCTTGAAGTAGCCGCGGGCCTTCTTCGGATTCCCGTCGACGTTGAACACCATGAACAGCGCTCCGAGGTTGACGTTCTGGTCGCTGGTGAGGATCTGCGCCCACTCGTTCTTGCAGCCGTACGGGTAGGTGAAGGGCAGGCAGCGATCCTGGTTGCGGATGCCGTTGCCTCCCAGCCCCGAGACGATGGCGATGGTGCGGCCCGGCCCCACGCAGGCCGTCGTGCGGTCGCGCGTCGCGGGAGCCTGGGGGTGACAATTCACGTCCACCGTCTGGTTGGTGAAGTTGCTCAGCGTGAACGTGCGCTCGTACGAGTGCTCGTGGCCGGTGATGATGATCCCGCCTCCCAGCCGACAATTCTCATACACCGCCCAACCCATCTCATCGGTCTTCGCGCCGACCTGCATCGCCGCCTGATTCTTGTGCCAGCTGCACATCTTCCAGGTGTGAGTGTCATTGGCGAGCTTGGTCTGAATGAAGTTGGCGAAGGCCGTGTTCTGCCCGTTCTCGCCGACCATCACCATGTTCAGCCCCTTGAACTGGAGCGTGTACATCTCGTCCGTCAGGTTCGGGTCGTCGAGCACCGCGCCGGAAGCCGCCCAGCGTTTGCCGAACTCGGCCAGGTAGGCCGCCTTGTCTCCGGTGTCGTGATTCCCGAGCGAGGCGAAGTAGAACGGGTAGTTCGCGCCCATCACGCTGTCGAGCGCGGTGAAGAACGTGGCCGCGTTGTTCTGATAGTCGAAGTCACCCTGGTGCATGATGAAGGCAGCGCCTTCGGCCTTGATCAGGTTGAGGACCGACTTGAACCCGGTGCCCGCCGCGGTGTCGCCAATCATCGCCACCTTCAGGTTCGGAATCGTGTCGATTGCCGTCCCGCCGGCCGAGATGTTGACCGTGACCGAGACCGCCGCAGACAACGTGTTGTTCCCCGCCGCGTCGTACGCCTTCGCGGTGAGCGCGTGCGTTCCGTTGTCGGCGCTGACGATGCTCCAGTTGAAGCTGTAGGGAGCCGTAGTGTCCGTCGCCTTCAATACCCCGTCGACAGAGAACTCGACCTTGGTGACTGCGACGTTGTCGCTCGCCGTCGCGCTCACGGTCAGCACCTGGGCGGACGTGATGCTCGTCCCGTTGGCAGGCGAGCTGATCACGACCGTCGGAGCCGTGGTGTCGCCCGGAGTGCCTGCGTCGACCGGCGGGGTTCCCGCATCAGGCTTGGTGCCCGCGTCGACCGGCGGAGTTCCCGCATCGGGCTTGGTGCCCGCGTCGACGGGAAGAGTTCCTGCGTCCGGCTTGGTGCCCGCGTCCGGCTTGGTGCCGGCGTCCACCGGCTGCGTCCCCGCGTCGAACGGTGGGTTGCCCGCGTCGACCGGTGGGGTGCCCGCGTCGATCTCGGGGGTGCCCGAGTCGATGACCGGAGTGCCCGAGTCGTTGGCCTCGACACTGAGCTGGAGGATGGGACGTCGGCTGGTGTCGGATTCCTCGCGCGAGGCAAAGGAAATTCCATCGGTAGAGCGCGAGCGAACTGCAAACGAAACAATCGTCCCCGCCTTCATCATCGGCGTCACATCGACGCTGACGAAGCTGGAAGCTTTCGCGTTGCCCAGGGTCGCGATCACCGCGCCGTTGACCGCCGGCTTCGTGTTCCACGACACCGTCTTCTCGTCCCAGGTGTTCGAGGAGATTTCGACGAAGTCGGCCGAATTCGCCGAACCGTTGGTGATGTACACGCGCAGCCGCGCACTGATGACCGGCTGGGTGATGCTGCGCAGGTCGAAGCGCATGAACCCCAACAACTCTGTTCCCGTATTGTCCCTGTCGGAACGCACCCGATTGTCCGCGCCGTAGTTGCGCGCCGCGAAGCTTCCGCTGCGTACGAAGGTGTCCGCGACGGGCGAAAGCGCGATCCCCGTGATCAACTCCGACTCGAGGTCCGACCCCACCGGGCCCATGAAGTCGAGGTCGTCTTCGTCCTGAGCCGGGGCGGTGATGAGCTGCGGGTCGGTCGGCACTCCCTCGCAAGCGACCAATGAGAGCCCTGCAATCAGAGCGATGAGACTTTGCAACGAGCGCATGGTGACCTCAGGGAGTAGAGGACGGGGTCCCTATGCATTTGTCGGGCCGTTCTCTTTCAAGCCTGCGAATTTCTTCGGCTGCTCTGAAATTGCCAGAAGTTGTGAAGAAATGGGTCAACAAGTTCTTCGGCCCGACGCTGAAGTGGAGTGCGCAAGCGCAGCTCACGTGCCTACCTCAGTGACCACACGTAGCGGGCCAGATTCCAGCGATCCGACTCCGACACCGTGGCGCCAAACGCCGGCATCGGAGTCGTCGGAACGCCGTGGGTGATGACCAGGTAGACCCAGGCCACGTCGAGGAACGGTTGACGGGCCATGTTTCGAAGGTCGGTCGGAGGCGGAGACATCGCCGCGGCCACTTCCGGACGCGGCACCCCCGAAGCTCCGTGGCAGGGAGCGCAGGACGCAGCGTACAGGTGGGCGCCCTCGACCGCGTCGGGCCGAGTCGACGGTCCGCGCGGCAGCGGGTTTCGCTGCGCCACGCGATCGCGAATTCGTCGCGCCTCGTCTTCCAGCCACGCCATGTCCGCGGTGGGAATCCGAAGGGTGTAGGCGAAGATCGCCGCCTTGTCCGATTCGTCGACTGGCAGCTGCTTCAGCAACTGCAGCGCGTATTCTCCCAGGGGCTTCATCTGGGCCCGAGATCGCGGCTCGACCTCCGTCCCGGTCTCTTCGGCGATCTCCGACAGCTCGTGCAACACCACGAACAGCTCGCCTACGTCGATCACCGGAACAGCCGGCTTTCGCGCACAACCGGTGACGAGCCAACAGACCAGGCAGCAGCTGAGAAAAAGGCGATTCTTCGAACGCATCGGAGCGGCAAACCTTAGTCGCTCGCCCCTGGAATCCGTCGTCTAGTACAACCAGCCCAGGCTCAGCCCCACACCCGGCGACAGGCCCCCCGCGAAGTCCCGACCGAAGGACACGTGGACCTCGACGATGCTCACCCGGGCTCCCAATGAGATGAAGTAGGCCGAGTTGGCCAACGCCCCTTCCGGACTCGAGCGCACCGGCAACACCAGCGCGTCGTACATGAAGCGCACGAAGGGCTTGATCCGATCGAAGGTCTCCAGCGCGACCTCGACCCCCGCACCTTCCGACACACCGTCCGCCCCCAGCCCGGGCCGAGAGCCTGAGCTCGAATAGCCGGCCTCGATCAACGCCAGCACCCGAAACCCTTTGGGCAGCCGGGTGCCAATCGAGAAGCGGGTCCCCGCCAACAAAGACAGCTGCCCCCTCGCGCTGCCCGGAATCTTCACGCTCGAGACGGGAAAAATCTCGGCGAACGTGCTGAGGCCGATGGTCAACGTCAGGCGGTCGGCAAAGTCCTTGAAGGACCCGGGCGTCGTCGGCTCAGAGCGCGCCCCAGAGCCGCTCAACAGGAAAATCAGGCCCACCTTCACGGACAGGCCTGCCCCCCGCCTGCCGCGCCACTTCTCGGATTTGGCCCTGGGCAGAAAGCTCGGCGGCGTCTTCACCCGCCGAGCTTTGCTCCGAACCGGCGCATTGTCCCGCGCCTAAATTCGCCGCGCGAACGCGTCGCGCCGCCTGCAGCACCACCTTTTTCGCACTCGTCCACCTTGTCACCGAACATCTGGTAGCCCTTCGCCGCGTCTGCCAGCGGCAGGTGATGGGTAATGACGAAGCTCGGGTCGTGGTCGCCTGCCAGAATGCGTTCCATCAGCGGGCGCATGTAGCGGTGCACGTGGCACTGACCGGCTTCGATTGTCAGCGAACGATTCACCACCGCCCCCATCGGGAACTTGTCGATGAAGCCGCCGTAGACGCCGATGACGGACACCGTGCCCCCGTTGCGACAAGCCTGGATCGCCTGCCGCAGCGCGACCGGCCGATCCAGGCTGGAGCATTCCGACCATTGGGCCTGGCTCTGAAATGGTCGGTCGCGCGCCCGTCTGCTGAGTCCTTGGGTGCTGCTGCCGGGCTCTCACCGCGTCGAGCTTCAGCTCAGCCGCGCCGACCGGGCTGTGGCTCGCCGGACCCCGTCAGTGCTGTGAGTCATTTCTTCAAGGCTCTGTCTCGCCCACTCGAAACGTTCACGTTTTGCATCCACGGATTTCTTCCGGCCGTGTCCTGTTGCTTTTCAGAAGTCTGCTGCTCTTGACGGGGCGAACGGGGACGGTCAGCCCGCGAGTCCATTTTCGGACTCTGGCGTCTTGTCGCGCCCCGAAACCACCGACTCGTCGACCTTGGCCCTTCGACCACAGCCCCGTGTGGTCGGATGCACAAGGTCAGCGAACTGCGATCGGACTCTGCTCAATCGCGTCGGTTTCGGCGGTGTTCCGCACTCGGTACAGCGTGCACTCAAATGCGCGGGACCCAGCGCCCTTGCACCTACTTCAGCTTCTTCAATGCGTCGGCAGCCTCGCGGTGGTCCAGCCGGGCCGCCGCTTCGTACGAGCGCTTCGCCTCGTCGCGCTTGCCCTGCTTTTCGTAGAGCTCTCCCAGCGAAAAGAACGCAGTCGAGAGCGAGGGATCAATCTGGGTCGCGATCTTGAAGCTCTCTTCTGCACCGCGGGCCTCGCCCTTGAAGAACAGCACCACCCCCCGGTAGTAGATCGACAACGCGTGCTTCGGCTCGGCCGACAGCACGTCGTTGAGCACCCGCATCGCCTTGTCCACATCGCCGCCCCGGAACAACAGGAACCCGTACTCCGCCCGGGCTTCGAAGTTGGTCGGGTCTTTTTCCAGCGCAACCTCGAGCGCCGGTAACGCCTTGTCCGGCCGCCCGATTCGCGAATTCAAGATTCCGTACCTCGCCTGCATCGCCGAGTCGTCGGGCTGCGCTCGGATCCGCTCTTCCAGCATCTTCTCTGCCTCGGCCAGCCGCCCCATCGACAGGTACAGATCCACCAGGCCCCGCTGCGCCTGCGCGTTGGCCGGCTCGGCCTTCAGCACTTCGCGGTACAGCGGCTCGGCCAGCTTCGCCACCCGCTTCTTCACGTACGCCCGCGCCAGATCCAACTTTCCTTCCGACGACGGCACCAGGCTTAGACGAATCGTGAACTGCTCGACCGCCCCGTCTGCATTTCCCGACGCCAGGTACGCTTCGGCCAGCGCCTCGTGCGCCGACGCGTCGTCCGGCATCTTCTCGACCGCGGTCTTCAGCGTGTGAATCGCATCCTCTGCCTTTCCCTGCGCGAGGTAGGCGAGCGCCAGCCCGCGGTACGCATCGGTGGTCCTGCGCGCATCATTGCTCTTTCGAACCAACGCAAACTTCGAGCCCGTCTGCTCCGCTTCTTCCGCGGCGGCGATTGCTTTCTTGAACGCTTCCACCGCCCGGTCGCGCTTGCCCTGCTGCAGGTACAGCGAGCCCAACTGCACATACGGGCCACTCGCCGTCGGCTCGAGCTTCAATGCCTGCTCGAACGCCTTCGTCGCCTTCCCGCCTTCATTGACGTTGAAGTAGCTCAGCCCGAGATTGAAGAACGCCTCGGAATAGCCGGGGTCCGCCGCGGTCGCCCGCTTGAACGCCTCGAGCGCTTTCTTGTGGTCCGCCCGCGCATCGAGCGCCACTCCCAGGTTGTTCAGCGCCGGAGCGTGCTTCGGGTTGATCGCCAACGCCCGCTCGAACTCGGCCAGCGCGAGCGTGACGTTGTTCTCGCGCATCAGCAGCACGCCCAGGTTGTAGTGGGCCTCTGCGTCTTCGAGCGTGTCCTTGCTCACCGACGTGAGCAGGTCCTTCGCTTCGGCGTACTGGCCCTTGTCTGCCAGCGCCTTGGCCAGGTTCACCTTGGCCGCCGTCAGGTCGGGCTTGAGCTTCAACGCGCCCCGGTAGACCGAGATCGCCTCGTCGAGCAGTCGCTTTTGCTGCAGTGCCTCGCCCAGATTGAACAGCAGCGCGGTGTCTTGCGGTGCCAGCGCGACCGCCTTCCGGTAGTGCTCGATCGCCAGGGCCAGCTCGTTTTGTCCCCGCGCCAACAACCCGCGCTCGGCCCGAAGGGACACCTCGTCCGGAAGCGAGACGATCGCCGCATCGAGCAGCTGGCCGGCCTTGTTCGATTCGTTCGACAGCCGGTACGCGCGCGCGAGCAACAGCTTGGCGTCAATCGACTCGGCGTCTTTCTGCACCAGGGTCTCGAGCGGCTTGACCGCCTTCTTCGCTTCCCCCAGGGACAACCAGGCCAGGCCCAGCCGGTACAGCGCCTCGGTGTCTTCGGGCGACTGCTGGAGGTTGGCCGATTCGACCTGCACCTGCCGATCGAGCGCGGCCTTCTGGTCGTGGGCCGGAGCCGCCCCCGACAACAACAGCCACAGCGCCGCCCAGCCGAGCGAGCCACCGAAGCGAAGAGAGAACGGTCGCATGGTCACTCCACGAACGGACTGGCGCGCGCATCGAAGGTCTTCTTCGCCAGCTTCTCTTTGCTCGCGTCCCAGCTGGCCCGCAGCGTGGTCGCTTCGACCTCGGTCGACTTCATCGAGGCCTTCGCTTCGGCGTGGCGGGCGTCGCAGGCCTTGACGTCGTTTTCGAAGTCGACCGGGTCCAGCGACTCGCTGCCTTCCAGCTTCGCTTTGCGTGCCGCCAACAGCCGCGACTGCTCGAAGCGGGTGTACGCGCAGCGCAGAAATAACGTCCCCAGGTCTTCTTCCATCACGTTCACCCGCTGTCGCGCCTTGAGGTAATCCACCCGGGCTTCGGCTTCGGTGACCGCCAATTGGGCCACATCGCGCGAGAGGGCATCTGCCGCGTTCGACACTTCGCTGTTCGCGGCCCGCAAGCGATCTTTGGCCCGGTGGATCAGCTCGCGCGTTCGCAGCACTTCGTTGCGCGCCTCGTCGAGCCGATCGACCGCCAGCGCGAGATCATTTTCTGCTTCGAGCAATTCGATTCGCGCCTCGTAAGGCAGCTTGTCGATGATTCCATCGGGCACCCGGCGAACCCCGCACCCGGCGGCGAGCAGCACCCCGACGCCGAGCAGCGCGCGCAACGAAGACTCAGCATTCATGGAGGGACCTTCGCAGTGAACGGGCCGTAAACCGTGCGGCCATTGGCGAACTCGATGCCGTTCTCGAAAGTGAGGTTCAGCTGCCCCTTCACCGATGTGTCGGGGCGAATCTGATCGAAGAAGCTCATTTTTCCGCGAATCACTTTCGGAAAGACCGAGCGTTTGTCGTCCAGCACGTTGCGGGTGACGATGCTGCGTTGGCGGTTCGGGTCATCAGGCCGCGCCTCGGCCAGGTCGATGGTGGACGGAGTGTTGAACACCTGCCCCGCCTGAGCCCAGACCACCTTCAGCGACGTATCCATCGTGGCGCCCCGCTTGCGAACGAACCGAACCGCGATCTCATCGGACGTGGTGTCGAGCACGCACTCGTCCCACCCCAGGTCCATCACCACCGAGAGCGAACCCTCGAGCTGAAACTTCGCGGGCGCAACGCTGCCCCCGCCGGTGCACCCGGACAGCAGCAACCCCACCGTGAGGATCTCGACGGCTCTCACTTGCAGCTCTTCCACTCCGGGTCCACGTCGGGGCCGGCGATCGAGCCCGAGTCTTTGATCACCGAAATTTCGCGTCGGGCCCCTTCGAGGTCTCCAAAGCGGCACTTGAGCGCTCCTAGATTCGCGCGGGCCTTCTCGAACGTCGGGTCGGACTCGAGCGCCCGACCGTATTCGGCCCGCGCGCTCATCGCGTCCCCCTGCAGCAGGTACGAATAGCCGAGCGCCGAGTGCGCCGTCGCCCGACTGTCTTCGATTTCAATCGCCCGGTTGAGCGCCAGCTGCGCGTCGTTCACCTTCAGGGCCCCCAGGTACTGCAGCCCCAGCTGCTCGAAGTCCGCGGCGCTCTGGGTCGTCTCGGCCTTCTTCGTCAGCTCTTCGACGTTGATCGGGCGCTCGGGCCCCGCCCCTCGCAGCGGGTTGGCGGCCTCGTCGACCTTCTTGCGGCAGCCGACCACCGCGAAGCTGAACACCTCGAGCTGATCTGCGCGGGTGAGGCAGGCGGTGAACGCATTGTTCGCCTGGTCCTTCAGCGGCTGGGACTGCTCTTTCACCGCCGCGCGGAACTGCTCGACCTCGGCCGGCTTCAGCCCCGCCGGAAGCGCGGTCGCCTCGACCACGTCGGCGATGTGCTGAAGGCCGTTGCCGATGCGCCAGAGCGAGGCGACCGCCCACTCGGCACTGCCCATCGAAGCCGCCTGGTTGTAGATCCCCTGCAGTTGCTGCAGCGCGGCGACCTTCTCGTCGATCTTGTCCGAAGGAATCGCTTTGTACTGCTTGTAGAGAATCTCGCCGAGGTACCAGAGCGCCTTGGCGGTGTCTTCGCCCGCCGAATTCGGAGCGTTGGTCACGTGGGTCAGCAACGCGATCAGCGCCTCGGGCTTGTCGTTGGTGGTGGTCGCGACGACCTCGGCGACGATCGCCGCCGCCGCGGGGTTGACCTTGTCGAGCTTGAGCACCTGCTCTGCGGTCGCTCGGGCTTTCGCCGGCTGCTTCATCTTCATCTGCGCCTGGGCAATCAACACCAGCACCTCGGCCTTTCGGGCTCCGGCCTGTTCCGCCGCCTGCTCGAACGCCTTCACCGCCCCGGGGTAATCGCCCAGCGCCATCTTCAGCCGCGCCGCCGCGATGAAGCTGTCGAGGCCGGTCGAGTCGCCCTGGAACTTCTGGCCCACCTGCTCGTAGTAGCCGGCCGCCTCGGCGTAGTGGCCCCCTTCGGCCGCGTGCCGCCCCAACGTCAAGATGACGTCCGAGAGGTAGGACGACTTCCCGTACTCGGTGATGAACTTCTGGCCGATTTCCCGCTCTTTGCGGTTGTCCCGCTTCTCTCGCGCGGCGGTGAACGCGGCGTACAGCGCCTTCTCTCCGATTTCCTGGCCCTTGTTTTCTTCGGCCACCTTCAGCAGGCCTTCGATCACATCGCCCGTCTCTTCGGTCGACTTCAGCGCCAATTCACCCAGCGCCTCGCTCTTGCTCTCGGTGACGATTCTCTTCACGTCGGCCAGGAAGACGGCCGGAAGCTTCGAGCCGAGGAATGCCTTTCCGGCCGCCTCGATGCCCTTGAAGTCGTTGAGCTGCCGCAAGCTGTCGAGGGCCAGATTCCCCGCCACCGTGGCGTCCTTGTGGTCCGCGTGGGTGATCGCGAAAGCCTGAAAGAGCTCGGCCGCTTTTTTGTAGTCCCCGTCCTCGTAGAAGGCGCGCGCGATGTTGAACTTCACTTCCAGCACGTGCTCGGTCTTCGGGTACCGGCCGACATATTGGGCGCCCTGCAGCTTGAGCGCCTGCCGCGCATCGGCCACTTCGAACGCGTTGAGCCGTTCGACTTCTCCGGCGCGCAGCGAAGAGAAGTGAGACAGCAACGCCCCGTACATCGCCTCTTCGTGGGTCTTGACGGTGTTGACCGTCTTCTCGCTGACCGAGTTCGACACCTGCGCGACCGCGGCGAACTTGCTGTCCTTGATCGCCGCTTTGCCTGCCACCGCCGCTTTGTCCTTCGCCAGGTCGAGCTTGGTCGAATCTTCCGGCGCGCCCTTGTCCTTCGCGCGGGCCGCGCTGCCATCGAGATACGCGGCGAGCTCTTCGAATTGTCGCGCCGCTTCGGGGAACCGCCGGGCTGCAAACAGCGCGTCGGCCCGGTTCTGCATCATCTGGGTCGCGTATTGCTTCGGTCGGAACAGCGAGAGGTACTTCTCGTACGCCGCCGCGGCCTCGAGATAGAGGTTCTTGTCGTCCTTCTTCTGCGCCTGAACGTGAAGGGTGGTCGACAGGTCGCGCGCCATCTCTTCGAGCTCGAGCAGTGTCTTGCGCCGCGAGGTCTCGTCCTTGCTCGGGTCGGTCTTCACTCCGACCGCCGCGCGCACCAGGAACGCCACGTCTTCCGGGCGAGGCAGGACCTTGTTCTTCGCCGCCTTCAGCGAGTCGTAGATCTTCTGCGCCCGCTCGACTTCGAGCTCCGGGTCGGGCTGCACTTCCATCAACTTGCGCAGCGCCGGAATCGCGTACTCGAACTGCTGCTTGATGAAGTACCGGTTGCCGAGCTTGTCCAGCGCCAGCGCATAGGTGGCGCGCGACTCAGAGAGCTTCTCGAAGTACTGCAGCGCGCCCTTCGCCGGCCGGGACTCGGTGTAGCTGTAGACGAGGTCCAGCAGCGCCTCGCGTTTGACGTTGAGGCTCTTGGCCGCATCGACTCCGGGAATGGGCGCGCTGGCTGCCGCCGCTTCGAAGAACGTCACCGCGTCGGCGTGCTTGCTCTCGTTGATTCGGATCCACCCCATCTTGTAGCGGGCCAGATCGTGAACCGGAGAAGGCGGCGCATCGAGGATCGCGCGGTAATGCTCTTCGGCCTGCTTCATCTCGCTCTTGTCGAAGTGGTAGTCGCCGAGAATCTGCTCAGAGTCCAGCCGCAGCGGCGAGCTGGGGTATTTCTTGATCAGGTCCCCCAGCGTCTTCAGCATCGACTCGAAGTCGCCCATCTCGCGCTGCTCGTGCGCCAGGTAGAAGGTGACCTTGTCCCCGTCCTTGAAGTCCGCGTTCTCGCGAAGAATCCGGTTGTAGATCTGCATCGCCTTCTGCTTGAGCAGCTTGGTCTCGGGCGAAACCATCGCGCCCTTCTGACCTTCGGGGCGGGTCTCAGACTGAAGGAAATACACGTACCGGCTCTTCTCGACGTACAGCTCGGCTTGTCGAAACTGCAGGTCGGGCAGGTAGGGGGCGTTGCGGCTCTTCGCGATCAGCTTGTCGGTCTCACCGATGCTGCGATCGACTTTGAAGATGTCGCGCCGCAGCTTCTCGATCAGCTCGCCCTTTTCCTTCTGCCTCGAGACGATCGGATTCTCGAGCGCCACGCTCAGCGCCAGGCCCACCACGAACGCCGCCGCGCTCATTGACCGGTCTCCTCGATGCAGCGCGACTTCAGCGAAAACCGGTAGTCCCGCAGCTCGTCGTTCCAGTACTCGTTGGCGAACCGGTACGAGACCTGCTTCTTCTGAAGCTTTTGCTCCTCGACCAGGGCCACCAGCTTCGAGCCCTTCTTCACCCGCTCGTACAGCTTGAGCCCGACCTCGTATTCCATCAGCCGAACCTGCTCGGCCGCGCGCAGCAGCTTGTCCGCTTCGCTGCGCACCGACAGCTTCAGCCGTTCGTCGTAGATGCGGGTTCCTTCCGCCCGCGCCAGGTCATACAGGCGGGTGAGGTAGGAAAACATTCGTTCCCCGAACGTGCCCGCGAAGCGCCCCATCAACTCGCCTTCGAGCTCGAGCGAATCGAGAAACTTCTTCGCCCGCTGGGTCGACCCGTGGCTGCTCGCCGCCCGCAGCAGCCGCGGGTCCAGCGTCAAATCTTCGCGCTCTTTGATCGCTTCGATCGAATCGGCGAACCGCCGGGTCAGCTCTTTGGCCGCGCGCTTGGCCGGCAGGTAGTGGCACAGGTCGCGGTAGATCAACGCCCGCAGCAGGTACTTGTCGGGCAGAAACTCATTGCGAAACGACGGCGCGTCGAGCGTGGTCAGAATGCCCATCGCCGCGTGAATCTGCCCCAGGTTGTACCGGGTCCACGCCTCTTCCAGGTACAGCGTCGCGCGGCCCGGGTCGAGCGCCGGAAGCTTCACCTGGTTGTAGGCCTCGAAGGCGCCGGCGTAGTCCTTGAGCTCGTAGCGAAGCCGCGCCACCGCGAGGATCGCGTCATTGCGCGCGTCCTGGGTCAGCTTCTCGTCTCGGGCCAGCTCGAAGAAGTCGTCGATCACTTCCTTCGGCACGTCGCGCTTGAGGCTCTTCAGCCGCGTCACCAGCAGCGCGAACCTGGCCCGCGAGGCCTCTGCTCCCGCCTCGGGCAGCTTGGCGAAGTGGGTGTTCGCCCAGCGCTCGTTGCCGACCCGAAGATCCACCAGACCCTGCTGGTAGTGGGCGTAGCCGCTGATTTCTTCCGGGAGGAACCCGAGGTCGAGCGCGCCGAACACCTGCTCATCGATCAGCACTTCATCGTGCGGCAGGTCGGTCAGTTGCTGCAGCGTCGCCAGGGCCTTCGGAAGCA
>JAYVCD010000342.1:0-6584 GCA_043750125.1 Archangiaceae bacterium
TCGCCGAAGCTACAACGCGAGCTCACCACCGCCTGGTTCGCCGGGGCCGTCGAGAAGCGGTACCAGGCGTGCCTGAGCCGGGCGGTCGAAGCGCAGTTACCGCGCTAGGGTCCGCCGCCGATGCGTCCGATCGTGTTGGTTGTGCAACTGGCGCCCTTTCGTCGCCCGGGCCCACTTTTTCGCCTTCGACTTCGTGAGTCCTGCGGGCGTGGGAACCCGAACGCAGCGGTCGATGCCGGAATCGACGCCGGGACCCCCGACGCGGGTGCAATGGGAATCGTCGATGAGGGAGGAGGCGAAGTCCCCCCCTCCCAGAGGGTGTGGCTGCAGTCAGTCGGACAGTCCCCTGCTGCTGCTCGCGGCGCTGGTTACTGCAGGACGATGCGGCCGGCGTCCGAGATGGGAACGATGGTCCCCGCGTCGAGGATGAAGTCGGCGAGCAGCTGGTCCATCACGTCTCGGCTCGTGCCCTGCCCGTCGGCGAACATCGTGTAGCCATCGCCTCCGAGGTTGGTGAAATCGTTGGTGACGAAGGTGTAGCCGGCATCGTCTCTCGCGATGGGCGCGCCGCCGTTGAGGGTGATCGACTGGACCCGGTTGCCGACGCCGCCGTCCACCTGCACCACCACGGTGAAGCCTGAGATCTGGGGGAATCGACCCGCGGCGCCCGGAAGGACCCCGACGCCATATTCCATTGCGGCCCACAGCTGCGCGCCGGTGACGGTGCGGGTGACGGCGACATTGCCAAACGGCAGCACGGACAAAGAATCCCCGCGCACCAGGTCGTACGGAGGGCCCTGGACATAGCCGGCCGTCGCGCGCCGCAGCACGCCACCGTCGGCTTTCAGTCCTCCATCCGGAAGGCCTCCGTCCGACGAGAAGGCACAGCACGGCAGGTAGCCCGAGGGGAGCGAATCGCGGATTCCGCCGCTGTTGGTGAAGGCGAGCTGAACTCCGTAGCGGGTGCGCAGCGCGTCGGCGATCAGATCGCCAATCGGCACTTCCCGGGTGCGTTCGACGTTTCCGCCGCGAATGAAGAAGTCGGTCGCCACGCCCATCGGCTGATCAAGCTGGCCGCCGAGCTGCTGGCGGTACGGACGCAGCATCAGGTCGACCGCGGGGTCTTGCGCGGGACCGCCATCGGCAAAGAACTGACCGCGGCGGGGCTCGACGAAGGTGGTGGTCGAGCTGAGCACCGCACCGGTAGCGAGATCGACTTTCAGCACGATGCGCGCGAACTCGAGGCCCTTGCTCCGATTCTCGACCACCGGCTGATTGTTGATCGTGGCGCCAAAGTTGAAATCGGTGTGATCCCCGACGACCACCGCGAAACCACTGACCGCGCTGGCGAAGTTGACCAGTGGCCCGCCCGCGCCGCCGTCAGTGAACTTCTGGGTGATGCCCAAGTGGGTCAGCGCAATCACGAGCTTCGCGCCTGCGGTTCGAGCCGCGGCCGCTGCGCTCATCGCCTTCGAAGCCGACAGGGCCGGATCATCGACAGTCACCGGACCCATGCGGCCGGTCGCGAGCAGCGAAGGCGCATCAGAGTTGGTGATCCCCACCACCCCGACCTGCAGTCCGTTCACATTGATGAGGTGAAACGGAGAGACGATTCCCGACAGCCCGGCGTCCGCGAGGTTGTTGAGGTTGGTGCTCACCATCTTGTACTGCGCCAGGCTCACCATCTGGGCCAGGTGGGCCGTGCCGCGGTCGAAGTTGTGGTTGCCCAGGGTGTCGAGTTGAACGCCCATCAGGTTCAGCGCCTTCACCGTCGGTTGCTCTTCGAAAAAGTTGCTCAAGGGAGGCGTCGCGCCGAACGCATCGCCCGCGGTGAGAATCAAGGTGTACGGATTGGCCGCTTTCTCGCGCGCGAACCAGGCTGCGAGCACCGAGGCGCCTCCGACTTCGTACCGGCCGCCATCAGACTGGGTCACCGTCGTTGGATCGAGCGCGCCGTGAAAATCGCTGATCGTGATGATTTGAAGGTCGACCGTGGTGGCTGCGCCGCCGCCTGCTCCCCCGCCGTTTCCTCCGCCCACGCCACTCCCTCCGCCTGCACCGCCTCCGACACCGCTGCCGCCTCCGACACCGCTGCCGCCTCCGCCGCCGCCCGCCCCTCCGCCCGTCCCGCCGGTGCCCGTGGTGCATGCGCTCAGTACGAGCAAGCCGACTGCAAGGAGCTGCTTCATCATTGGTTCATCCCCCAAAAAAGGTGCGGCGGCCGCATACCACTGGTCCTCTGGCCGGCTTCAAACAATCTGCTAGAGAAGGGCGGTGCGCCTGCTCATCGGGACCCTCGCGTTGTGCACCCTGAACGGCTGCATGTTCCAGGCGTGGATTCAGACCGTGGATGTGTGTGAAGGCGGCCGCGAAGTGCGAGACGTCGCGTACTGGGACGGCCCGGATTTCGACACCCAGAAGCACCGCCTCGATCTGTATGTCCCGGCGGGCCGCGGCCCACATCCGGTCGTGGTGTTCGTTCATGGCGGGGGTTGGCGCCTGGGCGATCGGCAGCAGTTCGGCAGCAGCTACATCAAGATGGGGCGCCGCCTCTCCGCGCAGGGAGTGCTGACGATCATCATCTCGTACCGGTTGGCGCCCGGATTCAAACACCCAAGCCAGGCTCAAGATGTAGCCCGCGCTCTGTCGTGGGCGCTCAAGCATTCCGCCGAATATGGAGGGGACCCAGAACGGGTGTTCGCGATGGGGCATTCGGCCGGCGCACACCTGGTCGCGCTCGTCGCCACCGACCCGCGGTGGCTGGCCGAAGTGGGTCAATCTCCTTCCCAGCTCAAGGGGGTGATTGGCGTCTCGGGACCCTACGACATCGAGCACCTGGGGCGCTCGACGCTGATCGGTGGGGTGTGGATGGTGATTCCCGCGTTTGGTTCGGACGCAGCCGTCTGGCGCGACGCGACCCCGGCCCATCACCTCAAGGCCACGCGGCCCCCGCCCTTTCTTCTGGCCTGGGCCGATGGCGACCCCGAGTTCGTGCGTCGCGACGGCCTGCTGTTCGCCGACGCGCTCAAGCGTGCGCATCGCAGCGTGACCACCTTCGAGAGCACGTTCGATGATCACTTCTCGGTCATCGCGGATTTCGCGGGCGCCTCGAACTCGCTGGCAGCTCAGGTGCTGAAATTCATCGGACCCATTCGGGCGCCTGCTCCCCTGTGACCGACGAAGTCGGCTTCTGCTGGCGCTTGAATCGAAGTGGTCTAAGAGCGTTGACCTCTTCTGGAGGATTCACCATGAGCCGTACCCCTGTTGCCCTCATCGTTTTTTGCAGCACCTTTGCCTTTTCTGCCGCGCCGCCGTCGACGAAAGAGCTGCTCGAGAAGGGCAAAGCGGCCTTCACGATCAACTGTGTCGCCTGCCACGGGCCGAAGGGCGCGGGCGATGGGGCCGCCGCGGTCGCGCTCAATCCGAAGCCGCGCAACTACGCGACCGATGTCTTCAAGAACGGAGACAAGGTCGAGAACGTTTTCAAGACACTGGCCGAGGGCATCAAGGACACCGCGATGGTGTCCTTCGCCCACCTTCCCGAGCAGGACCGCTGGGCGCTTGCGTATTACGTGCTCGAGTTGCGCGCTGCGGGCAAGCCTGACGCCGGGGTTTCGGTGCCGGATGCGGGGACGAAAGGAAAGACGGCCAAGCCGAAGAAGTAGCTCAAATCGCGTCAACGCTCACGGCGTGGCTTTGAGATCGTCGAGGATCTTCTTCCGATCCTCGACGGTTTTGGCTTCGCGAATCAGCTGGGTCCATTTGTCTTCCACTTGCTTCAGCCCGCGCGTGGTCTTGCTCCACATCTGCGAGCGGTAGAGCAGCTTTGCCAATTCTGCTTCCAGGTCTGCGTTCGTCGGCCCCTCCTGGACCACCGGAACGGACATCGGAGCCGGCACCGGCTCAGGCGGCGGCACGAGCGTCACCGGAGTGGCGGGCTCGAGTGGCCGGGGCACAGATTCAGAAGGGAAGAAGAACAAAAAAGCCATCGCCGCGAGCAACCCAATCAGCGCCCCACTGGCGATCCGCAGCTTGTTGGGGTCGAACGGGGCCCCGCCGGGGACGCTGGCATACCGCGCCGTGGCATCGGAGGGCGCGGGGGGTGGGCGGGGTAGACCCGGATTCGGACGCCACAGAGCCAGAGCGGGCCCACCGAGCGGGGTGCTCTTGTCGGGCTTGGCGATTCGCACCGTCTGCTCACTGGGCTTGAGGGTGATGGCCAGCGACCCGTTCGGAGTGTTCCGCTCGGACATCGAAATCTGAATCGTTTCCTGGCTGGGCCGCAGGGGGATGACGAGCGCCGCAATCGGAGTACTTTTCTCTTGCACCGTGAACTGAATCGTCTCGTGCGTCGAAGGTCCCGGAGCGATCGAGCTGTGGCCGACCGCCGTCTGGCTCTCGCGCATCTCGCGGCGAATGCGAGCGACCTCGAGCCGCACCACTTCGGCTGACCTCGGCCGATCGTCGGGCGACTTGGACATCAGCTGGTAGACCAGCGCGTCGAGCGCGGGTGGGCAAAAGTCGATCTTCGAGCTGACGCGCGGCGCGGGCGCCTGCACGTGCATCATCATCAACTCGACCATCGAGCGGGCGGCGAAAGGCAGGCTGCCCGTGAGCATCTCGAAGGCCATCACGCCCAGCGAGTACAAGTCGGTGCGCGCGGTAATCGTCTCGCCGCGGGCCTGCTCGGGCGCGATGTATTCGGGGGTGCCCACCACCGTACCCGTCAGGGTCTGCCTGGGCCCCCCTGCCAACGCCTCGCTCTTGGACAAGCCGAAATCGACCAGCTTCACGTACCGATTGCGGGTCTTGCCCTCGCTGACGATGAAGACATTTCCGGGCTTGAGGTCCCGGTGAACGATGCCTCGCCCATGCGCAGCGGCGAGCGCCGAGCAGATCTCTTCGAGAAACTCGGCGGCATCTGCCGGAATGAGCGTCCCCTGCTTGCGCAACATCGCCTCGAGCGCCATCCCCTCGAGATATTCCATCACCAGGTACGGGCGCCCCCCGGGCAACGTTCCGAAGTTGAAGATGTCCACGATGCTGCGGTGACGAATCGCGTTCACCGCTCGGGCTTCGGACAACATCCGCTGCACGTTTCCAGGGTCCGCGGCGACCTCGGCTTTCAACACCTTGATCGCGACCTTCTTGCCGATCATCGGTTGCTCGCCGGCGTACACCTCGCCCATTCCGCCTGAGCCGAGCAAGGCTCCGACGACGTAGTCTCCGAGCCTCTGCCCCGGCTGCAGCGCGGGCCGCAGCCTGGAATCGAGGCCCCCCGGCTTGATCAAGGCGCCGTCCCACGGGCAAACCAGAGCCCCCGGGGCAAGCTCGCGCGCGCACTGCGGGCACTTCAAGACGGCCATCGGGTCACAGAGTACAGCTTCAGCGTCCGCCAAACGGCAGGTCGCGGCCCCGAGTCTGTAACACCGAGGCGTGACCCACCAGAAACGCGTCAACCGCGCGAGCCGCTTCCCGACCGTCGGCAATTGCCCACACGATCAGACTGGCCCCTCTCGAGGCATCGCCGGCGCAAAAAACACCGGGGATCTCGGTGCTGAACCGCGAATCGACCTTCACGTTTCCCCGCCCGTCGAGTTCCAACCGCAGCTGCCCTGAGAGCGCGGTCGCTTCCGGGCCGACGAACCCCATCGCGAGGAGCAGCAGGTCGGCTTCGATTCGAGTCTGGGCCTGGGGCAGTTCCCGCAGCTGGCCCTCTTCGAGCTCGACCTGCACCGCGTGAAGCGCGATCAATTGCCCGTCTCTTTCTTCGAGCTGTCGGGTCTGCAGCGCGAAGTGCCGGGTGCCGCCCTCGTCCTGGCTCGAGCTGGTGCGAAAGACGACCGGCCACTGGGGCCAGGGGTTGCCGCGGGTGCGTTGGGCTGCCGGAGCGGGCATCAGCTCGAGCTGCAGCACGTCGCGGGCACCCTGCCGAAGCGCGGTGCCCAGGCAGTCCGACCCGGTATCGCCTCCGCCCAGGATCACGACCCGCTTTCCCGCCGCGCTCAAGGGCGAAGGGTTTCCGGTGTGGACGGCCCGATTCTGGGCCTCGAGGAAGTCCATCGCCTGGACGACGCCCGCCAGGCCGAGGTGGGACATCGGAAGCAGGCGGGGCTTGCGAGCCCCAATCGCGATCACCGTCGCGTCGTGCTCGGAGGCCAGCTGCGTCCAGCTGAGCGCTCCACCCACATTCACCCCGGTGCGGAACGAAATGCCCTCGCCGACGAGGACTTTCAGGCGGCGATCGAGGACTCCCTTCTCGAGCTTGAAGTCGGGAATTCCGTAGCGCAGCAGGCCGCCCAGCTGATCGTCGCGCTCGTAGACGGTGACCTGGTGGCCGGCCTGGTTGAGCTGGGCGGCCGCGGCCAGACCTGCCGGACCGCTGCCCACCACCGCGACGTGCTTCCCGGTGCGCAACGTCGGGGAGCGCGGCTGAACCCACCCTTCGTCAAACGCCTTCTCGATGATCTCTTTTTCGAGCGACTCGATCGCGACCGGCTCGCTGTCGATCGCCAGCACGCAAGCGGCCTCGCACGGCGCGGGACACAGCCGCCCGGTGAACTCGGGAAAGTTGTTGGTGCTCG
>JAYVCD010000343.1:0-9596 GCA_043750125.1 Archangiaceae bacterium
GGGGGTGGGGCGGGAAGCGCTGCGGTAGCAACGGCCGTTTCCATTTGGGCAATGGGGACTGCAGCGAGGCCGAGTACCAATTTGTCGCGCTGTGGCGCCGCTGCTCGCGACCCCCGGCAGGTGCGCCTCTGGCGGGGGGGGGCACACACGGTGCATATGGGGTGCTTATGGGAATCCGATCACTGATTTGCGCGCTGGCGATCGCTGGCGCGACGGTGCTGTCCCCCACGAAGGCTGCGGGGCAGGAAGCTTCAATTACTTTTTACGACACCCTCTCGCCCTATGGAGATTGGGTGGTGGTCGAAAATTACGGCCGCGTCTGGAGACCGAACACCACCGTCGTCGGGGGCGACTTCGTTCCGTATGCGTCGGGCGGACACTGGGTGTACAGCACGGTGGGCTGGGTCTTCGAACCGAGCTGGAATTGGGGGTGGATCCCCTTCCACTACGGGCGCTGGTACCAGGATCCGTTTAACGGGTGGGTCTGGGTGCCGGGCGATGTTTGGGCTCCCGCGTGGGTGGAGTGGCGGATCGGCGGTGGGTACATCGGCTGGGCGCCCAGCCCGCCGCGCTTCCATACCCATCTCGAATCGCATTGGTACTTTGTTGAAAATCAACACTTCGTCGATCGCGAGATCTGGCAGCACCGCGCGCGGGCCGTGAATACCGAAGTCGTCTTTCAAGCCACGCGGCCGGTGGCTCCTCCCTCGGGGCAGGCGTGGTCGTCCGGGCCATCCGTGCACGAGGTGCGCGCGTCAACTTCGCTCCCCATTCCCGAGCGGAGAATCGAAGGCCCGCCGCCTGTTCCGGTAGCCATCTTTCCGCACAACCTTCCTCCGGCGCCACCGCCTCCTCCGCGGGACAACCAGCGCGCGATTTCGCCTGCGTCTCCTGAGATGCAGCGCGGATCGGTTCAGGCGCCGGCGCCGCGGCCCGCTCAGCGAGAGCCTGCCCAGGTTGTGCCTCAGCCGATTCAGCGCGAGCCCGCTCCGATTCAGCGTCAGCCCGCTCCGATTCAGCGCGAGCCGATGCAGGCTGCTCCGCCGATTCAGCGCGAGCCGAAGCGGGCTGCTCCGCCGATGCAACGCGAGCCGATGCAGCGCGAGCCGATGCAGGCTGCGCCGCCAATGCAGCGCGAGCCAATGCAGCGCGAGCCGATGCAGCGCGAGCCGATGCAACGCGAGCCGATGCAACGCGAGCCGAGGCAGGCTGCTCCGCCGATGCAGGCTGCTCCGCCGATGCAGCGCCAGCCGGAACCAGCGCCACAAGCGCAACCGAATCCCAGGGCGAAGCGGCAGAACCAGCCCGGACAACCGGCACCCGAACCGCACCGATAGTTCCTACAGTCCGAGCTTGGAATGGCCCGGTTCGCCGTAGCCGGGCCCTCGCCACAGCGGAGGCCTGGGTATGGGAGGAGGTCCAAAAAGGTTCGGGGCGAACCCGGTGCTGGGAGCACCCCGTGCTCCCTCTCGATTCTTCGCCGGCGCCCGGGTCAGGGTGTGAACGGACGTTCCGGCCTGGTCTGAAAGGATGAGCCCGCTCTCGGGTTCAGGTGCCCAATTCAACGCCGGCGATCCTCGACAGCCGCCGGAAGAAGAGCGCGTCGAGCGGCTTGATGAAGTAGTCCTCGGCGCCCAGGTGGAAGCACTCGTGGCGCGTGATCTGATCTTCCTCGCCTGAGAGCATCACTACCTTGATGTCGCAGGTCCCAGGGTCCCGTTTCAGATCGGCGAGCAGGTCACGGCCATCGACGGCTTGATGGATGTCGAGGACGATCACATCCGGGTGGTGGGCTCGCGCGAGCTCGAGCACGTGAATCGAGGTGGTGTCTGAGAGGGTCGAAAATCCTTCCCGCTTCGCACCGCGGACCAGGGCTGCCACCATTTCCGCGCTGTCGTCGGCGAAGAGCAGCGTCGCTTTTCCGCCTGGAAGCTCGGCCCATTTTTCGTTCTCGACACGAAGCTTCGGAGGGGTCTCTTCCCAGACGACCTCGAACGCTGGCAACGCGACCGTCGGCAACAAATCCGCCCAGGCAAATGGCTTCGATAAAAACGCATCGGCGCCCAGGGCCAGGCACTCGCGCCTGAGGTCAGGCAGATCCGAACCGGACACCAACACCACCCGAATCCCTGAAGTCCGCGGGTCTCGGCGCAGGACAGTGAGCAGCTCTCGTCCGTCGATCAGCTGATGCACGTCGAGAACGATCAGCTCAGGCCGGTGTTTGAGGGCGAGCGCAAAGACAGTCACGGAACACGTCTCAGCGACGGCGAGCCAGCCCGCCGCTCGGGCCTCGCGCGCCAGCCCGCGGACCACACGCTCGTCATCATCACAAATCAGAATCTTCGATTGCGTGGCCATGGACCAGACACTCGAGCAACGTCCCTGCCACCGCAGACGTCCCTGATCCCCTGCGGTTGGCCACTGTCCGGGCGGGTCAAACCCGTCGAACGAGGGTCGATTGACCCCGGAGGCCCCCGAAGCTCAACGCCACCGACGAAGCAGCGCGGTCGATCGATCGAGTTCCTCATCCAGCAGATAGGGGGCCGGCCCCAGACGAAGTAGATCTCCCCGAGAGTCGGCGACGATCCCTTCGCTTCGCAGCGCTTCGACCAACTGTCCGGCACGTGCAGTTCGAACCGCGACGAAGCCCGCGCGATCATCGGGTGCGCGCGGAGTGGCGAGCTCGTACCCCTCCAACCCGTCCATCAACCTTTGAGTCTGCCGCAGCGACACTTCGCGCAGGACGTCTACGGTCATCCCCTGCTCCTCGAAGAATCGAATCACGGCCCGAGCGCGGTAGTGGCTCACGGGATCGTAGGTGCTTCCTGCAAAGGATTCGGCGCCCAGGGGCCCGTAGGGAACGCCCTCGGTCTTCGCGGCCAGCTGGGAAAAACCCGCGAACCAACCGGTGATCACCGGGCGAAACTCACGCGGGGGAACCCTGAGGAAACAGCAGCCCTCGCCCCACTGCGCGTACTTGTACCCCCCGGCGACGACGAACGCGTCGGCTGCTCCCAGACTTTGAAGCGTGAACGGCACGGTCGAAAATGCGTGGTAGGCGTCGAGCAATACTTCGGCGCCTCGTGCACGCGCATGAGCGACGAGCGCTCCAATTCCCGGCACGCGGCTGCCCGTCTCGAACAAGACGGTGGACGTCAGCACGGCAGCGGTTTTTTCGTCGGTGGCCGAAGCGAGCCGCTCGCACAGCGTCTTCGCGGGAAGCGCTTCGACCCACTGGACCTCGATCGTCTTGTCTTCAGCCAGCCGCCGCAGCTGCCGGGTGATGGTTTGAAATTCACCGGTCGTGGTGACGAGCAAGGGCCTCGCCTTGAGATCCAGCGCCGACAAGAAGCGCAGCACCAGTTCATGGGTGTTGGGAGCCAATGCAATCTGAGCCGACCCGGTGCCCAGGCACCTGCCGACGTACTGTCGGACGGCGTCGCCCGCCGCGAATGCCGCAGGCCATTTGTCATCGGCCAGCTTCGCCGCGTCGTCGAAGCATTCGAGCATTCCACCGCGGGCCAGGTCCGGCCACGCCTGGTGAGAATGGCCGGTCAGCAGCACTCGGCCCGGCTTCAAAAATTCCGAGTAATGGCCGCGAAGTTCGAGGGGGGAGAGCATCAAAACCGACCGTACTTCACCTGTGAACAGAAGCCGGCGCGTCCCTGCGGGGAGGCGTCACGACACGATCTGGAACCTTTTGCCCCACTCGGAGCCTCGGAGTCCTTCGTTTTCACACAGACCCACAGCGGCATACACCCTGCAACTCAAGGGGTTGTGATGCCTGATCCGCGAACCATCAAGGAGGAAATTCAGAAACTGAGACGAGATGTAGGCGCACTGAGAGAACGGCTGGCGAAGATGACGGAAGACCTGGCCGTGGCGGCGCGACTGGGGCGAGTCACCGGAAACCGCAGGCGAGAAAGGGAATTCGACCAGGACGCTCCCCATCCCGGACGGCGCGTTTCCGATCTCTGAGAACGCGCCCGAGCTCTGACGACCGAAAGCCTTTTTCAGGCCGGGTCGATGCTTTCGTCTACGGCCCAGGCGTCGGCGACATGGGTCACCTTCTGCAGCTCCCAGGCGGCGAGCGCGTCGACGCACCGGTCGAGCTCATTGTTGAGCGAGCGGGCCCGCTTGGACGCGAGGTAGAGCTCAGCGAACTTCTTGAGTCGAACTCCGATGAAGAGCTTGGCCAGGGTCACTTCGCTTTGGGAGAAGAACTCGACGAAGCGAATGGCCATCCCACAGCGGCCCTGGCCTTTGGCGTCCGGGTGTTCCTGTCGGACGATGATCACCCGCGCTTGAACCGGGTCTTCCTCGGGATCCAGCTCGAACGAGGTGTGCAGCTCGGTGTCCACCGGGAGAAAAAACGTAGAATCGAGGAACGCCCCACTGACCGAGACATTGCTCGACTTCAGTGACGCCTCGAAGCGGCGCCCCTCGCCTTCCCCCATCCACAGCTTGAAGGGGACCGCCATCCGCGCGCGCGGAAACTGACGGTGCTCAGGCCCGTCCTGTCCGGACTCGAGGGGGGGCCTGCGCTTTTCGGCCGTCTTTGCCGCAACTGCTGCCATGGGTTGCCTCCGCGGGGCGAAGGCATACTTGAACCCGGGCCCGAGGGTGCGTTGAATCGGAACTTAACCGCGCGGTCTTGGACCCCCGAGCCAGCGGGTGCCGGGCGAAACTACGGAGCCTTGGCCGGACCTCGCAGCGGCTCAGCGCCCAGAGCCCCGCTTTTCGTCCCGACCAGGTGAAGCACGAGCTCCACCTCATCGGCGTTGCGAATCGACCCCAGCGCGGTGCTGAACGGCTGAATCTTATAATCGCTGACCCGAAGCCGAAACGCTGCGTCCCCCACGACCGCGCCGTGTTTCATCTCGATCCGCGCGGGCACCTTCACCTCGCGGGTCACTCCATGGAGCGTGAATTTTCCGACCATCACCACCCCTTTCGGGTCCTTGAGAGCCGAGGTCGAGACGAAGGTAATGAGGGGGAACTTCTTCGCTTCGAGCTGGTCGTCCCCGAGCATCGCCTCGGTCACCTTCTTGCGATCCGACTCGCTGAGCTCGGTGGTCTGCCCATGCTTCTTGCGCAGCTCGAGCTGGTCGGCGACCAGCGAAGCGACCTGAACCGTGACTGAAACGCGGGTGGCCTCGACGGCGGCCGCATCCCAAATCAACTCGCCAGACAGCTGGGTCGCCTGGACGACGTGGTTGTGCGCGAGCGCAGAAGCGAAACCTTCTTTCTGGGTCTTCACCACCAGCTCACTGTTCTTCGAATCGACGGCAAACGCGTCCGCAAACGCGGCAGTCGAGATCAACATCGCAAAAACAAAACATCGCATCAGGTTCCCATACCGGACCTTCAGCCAAACGCCCAGCCCATCGAGCCGGCCGGCAATCACGCCGACGCGACGGCGTGCGATTCTTCCGAAGCCGTTTTCCTCGGTGCGGCGGCGTGAGCTTCGAGCAACCCCAAAACATCCGGCACGCACGCGATCGACATCGGCGCCCGACCAAGGACGTGGTGCGAAACCGAAGTGAGGCGAGCGAGCATTCGGTACCGGTGGGTGCCCAGCACCATCAGTTCGGCCCGCTCGGCGACCCCGAGCGCCATCAACTGCTCATCGATGTGGCCAACGCCCATCTCGAGATGCATTCGGTGCTTCACGTTGGAAGGCATGGTGCTCAGAGCATTGTCTGTCTCGATTCGCATCAGGCGGCTCAGGCCCATATGCGCCTCGTCCTCCGGCGGCACCGGCAGCCCGCGACGCTCGTACTCCTCGTAAGGCCACCAGACATGGGCCCCCACGAGATCCAACGGCCCATACTCGGCAAGCCGGAAGATCCAGTTTCGCGCCACCGCCGAGGCCGCGCTGTGATCCAGCGCGAGCATCACCTTCAACGGCACCTCGCCCGCGATCCAGGCCTGGAACGGCTTCGAATCGCGAACCACCAGCAAAGGAACTTCGACTGCGTACGCGAGCTTGTCCAGAGTAGTGGCCAGCACAGAGCCGCCCTCATGGGTGTCGCCCACCACGAGCAGTGAGGCGCGCTGGTCGAGGCAAAATTGACCGACGCTCTGGCCCAATCGGCCGTGAAGCAGGGCGATGTCGACCTTTGCTCCGCCGCGTGCCAGCTCGTTGGCATCGTGCGCCAGCGCCACACTCGCGGAGGCTTCGACATCCTCGCCACGGGTCAGCAGCGGGTGGGTGAGCACGTGAACCAGCAGCAAACGCTGGTTGTGCTTCTGCGCCAGCCCAGCAGCCACGCTCACAGCCACTGCAGATTCTTCAGAGAACTCGGTCGCGCACACGATGGTCATGGGCAGCCCATGAGCAACATGTGCGCCAACCAGGCGGACTACCAGGCGCTGAGTTCCTGCCGAGCCTGGGACTCATCTGCCGATTCGATCGCCTGATCTCCCCCCCCCGCGGCCGCGGCCAGAAACGAAACCAGCAGCGCGGCGGTCAACAGGTTCTGGCTGAACATGATTCGTCGCTGAAAGACCCGCTGGGACACCCGGCAGTCGCTGCGCCACCGAGCGCTTCACTGGGCCGAAGCAATGTCCCTTCCCATCTGCAGTGCTCCACCGACTGCAGCGTTTGGCTTCGTCACCAGGCGTTTCCCGTGTCGAACCTGCGTTTCGATCGGACTCGCGCTCCGAGGCGTGACAAGCCAGGAATGGGGCGTTAGGTTCTCGCCCTGCCGATGCCTGACTTCCCCTCTTGTCGCTGCTGCTGTGCTTGTTGGTCCGCGATTGAAGCGGGTCGCGAGCCAGTGACCAGCGCTTAGCAATTCGCGCTCTGGACCACTGAACACTCGACGGCCCGCCACCCCAAAGGTGACGGGCCTTTCTCGTTGGAGATCCCCATGTCCGACCCATCTGCCATTGACCCCAGCCGCGTTCGCCCGACGTTCGGCGACGCGCGCGATGCCGAAGAATTTCTGGTTCAGCTCGAGCGGTTCGAGAAAGGCGAGCTGAGCGCAGACCAGTACCGGACCTACCGGCTCTCGCGCGGGGTCTACGGCCAGCGCCAGGCCGACGTTCACATGATGCGGATCAAGGTTCCGCAAGGGGTCATCACCGGGGCCCAGCTGCGGGTGCTGGCCGACTGCACCGACAAGTGGTCGCGCGGCTACGGTCACGTCACCACCCGTCAGAACTTCCAGTTCCACTTCGTGAAGGTGGTCGACGTGGCGCCCTTCATGGCCGCGGTCGAAGCCAGCGGGCTCACCTGCCGTGAGGCGTGCTCGCACACCGTGCGCAATGTGGTCGGGTGTCCCTACGCGGGCGTCTGCGGCGGCGCGCCGTTCGACGTGACTCCCTACGGCGAGATGATCACCCGAAACTTTTTGCGCGCGAAGCTCGGCTCGGGCCTGCCCCGCAAGTTCAAGATCAACATTTCAGGCTGCCCCGACGACTGTGCCGTCGGAGCGATCATGGACATCGGCCTCATCGCCCAGGTCCGCGACGGGAAGCGGGGCTTCAAGATGCTCGCCGCCGGTGGCACGTCCACCCTCACCCGCAGCGCCCGCGTGATGGATGAGTTCTTGCCGGTCGAAGATTTGCTCGCGGCCTGCGAGGCGGTCGTCCGCGTCTTCAACGCCGAAGGAAATCGCCGCGACATGCGCAAGGCGCGAATGAAGTGGGTCATCGAGGTGGTCGGCTTCGATCAGTACAAGAAGCGCTACGAGGAAGAGCTGGCGAAGATCCGCGCCGAGGGCGGCCGCCCGGTTTCCGAAGTTCCCCCCGAAGAGGCGGCCCCCACCCATCGCAAGCTGCGATCGATCGGCCTGCTGCCGCCGCACCCGGCCTTCGAGCCCTGGGCGAAGCAGAACGTTCGAGCGCAGAAGCAGCCGGGGTATTCGACTGGCATCGCCTGGCTGAAGCTCGGCGACATCTCGAGCGCCCAGATGCGCACCTTCGCGGATCTGATCGAGAAGTACGGCGATGGCACCGCCCGGACCACGCTGAACCAGAACCTGCTCGTCCGGTGGATTCGCAACGAAGAGCTGCCCGCGTTCTTCCTCGCGCTGCAGGGCATGGGCCTGGCCGACCCCCACGCCGACTCGGTGCGAGACGTGGTCGCCTGCCCGGGCTCCGAGACCTGCAAGCTCGCGGTCACCACCTCGCGCGGGGTGGCGCAATTGATTGGCGATCACCTGCTCACCCAGAAGCTCTCACCCGAGGCCCTGCAGACCAACATCAAGGTGTCCGGCTGCCCCAATGGGTGTGCGCAGAATCACATCTCGGCCATCGGGCTCCAGGGAGGCATTCGCAAAGTCGGGGGCCGCCTGATGCCGCAGTACCACGTGACGATCGGCGGAGGCGTCGACGGCAATGGCGCCCAGTTTGGTCGGCTGGTGGCGAAGATTCCGGCGCGGCGAATTCCCGAGGCGATCGATCGACTGATCGCGCTCTTCGAGAAATCCCACCTGCCGGACGAAGTTCCCCGGACGTTCTTTCAGCGGCTGTCGGTCGAGGAAGGCAAGGCCCTGCTGCTCGACCTGGGCGAGATGACCGAAGCGCAGGCGCGGCCCGAAGACTTCATTGATCTCGGCGCCACCGTCGCGTTTACGGTCGAAAAGATGGACGGAGAATGCGCGTCGTGACCGCAGACCTCCCGGCGACCGCGACGGCTGCCGAGGCTCTGGTGTGGGTCGAGCAGCGCTTCGGGGCGACGGCGGCGATCGCTTCGAGCTTCGGGCTCGAAGACGTGGTGCTGCTCGAGCTGGCTTCGAAGCACGCTCCCAGCGTGAAGGTCTTCACCCTCGACACCGGCCGACTTCCGGTCGAGACCTATGAGCTGATTGAAAAGCTGCGCTACCGGTACGACCTCACCATCGAGACCTTCTTTCCCAACACCCGCGCGGTCGAGACGCTCGTCACCGCCAAGGGCCACTTCTCGTTTCGCGACAGCATCGAGAATCGCAAAGAGTGCTGCGGCATTCGCAAGGTCGAGCCGCTCAACCGCGCGCTGGCCGGTCGGTCGGCCTGGGTCACCGGCCTGCGCCGGGAACAATCGGCCACCCGCGCCGCCGTCGAGCTCGTCGAGAAAGACGAAGCCCATGCCGGCCTGTGGAAGGTGAACCCGCTGGCCGGGTGGACCGAGACCCAGTGCTGGGACTTCGTCAAAGAGCACCACGTCCCGGTCAATGCGCTGCACAAGCAGGGGTACCCTTCGATCGGCTGCGCGCCCTGCACGCGGGCGGTGAAGCCCGGCGAAGACATTCGCGCCGGACGGTGGTGGTGGGAATCGCCGGACCACAAAGAATGCGGAATTCATCTGCCGACGGCAGAAGGCGTCGTTCGATGACCGGGCTCGATTTCCCCATCGCGCTGCGGCTGTTTGATCGCCGGGTGCTGCTCGTCGGAGCCGGGACCATCGCGACCGGCCGGCTCACCCAGCTGCTCGAGGTGGGCGCAAGGGTCCACGTCGTCGCTCCCGACGCGAGCCCCGAGATCGTTCGCCTCGCGGCCGAAGGAAAGATCCAATACTCGCAGCGCGCCTTTCAGGCGTCCGACTGTGATGACGCCTTTTTGATCTTCACTGCGACCGACCAACGCGAGGTCACCCGCGCCGTGGTCGA
>JAYVCD010000344.1:0-6615 GCA_043750125.1 Archangiaceae bacterium
GTCGGGGGCGGCGCGGGCGTCGGGGGCGGCGCGGGCGTCGGGGGCGGCGCGGGTGTCGGGGGCGGCTCTGCACTCGCGGGCGACACCTGCCAGAGCGCAGGCGCGGCGATCACCACCACCACCACGTTGGCCGGTCAGACCACGCTGGGCTTCATCAACAACTACGGAGATGCGGGCGTCGGCTGCGCGACCGGCCTGGTGAATGGACCGGACCGCGCCTACGAAGTCCTGGTGCCGGCAGGTCAACGGCTGACCGTCACGGCCACTCCGGACGCGGGCTACAACCCGGTCGTCGACCTGGTTGCGGGTCCTGCAGCTCAGTGCGATGTCAGCCCGCGCGCGTGCGTGGGTGGACGCAACAACGGCGCAACGGGCGTGGCCGAGACCGCCCAGTACCTGAACGCAGGCGGAACGGACCAGTCGGTGTTCGTGCTGGTGGACAGCGCCAGCACTGGCTCCACCGGAAGCGGAAACTTCGACCTCAGCGTGACGCTCGCTCCCGTTCCCGCGGGCGATGTCTGCGCCACTGCCGTTGCCCTGGTGGCTGGAACCGCGTTGACGGCCCAGGGCCTGGCTCTGTTCGGCGACGACTACTCGGGCCTCAGCACCGGCTGCTCGACCAGCTCGCTGGGCTCGGATCGCGTGTACTCGATTTCAATCCCTCCGGGTCAGCGCCTGACCACCACGGTCACGCCGAGCGCGACGCTGAACACTTCGATTTCAATCGTCGACACCGTCGCCAACTGCTCCGCCCGGGTTTGCGTGGCGCAGAACAACAGCGGCCTGACCGGCGCGCCCGACGTGGCCCTGTACACCAACACCACCGCTGCGGCGGTGACGGTGCTGGTGATCGTAGACAGCACCACCTTGAGCCCCGACGGGACATTCACCATCCTTGGCGCGCTCGACACCCCGCCGCCCGCGCCCGCGAATGATCAGTGCCTCGGCGCGGTGGCGATCTCCCCCGCCGCGTTCCCGGCCTTGTCGTCGGCGACCGACATCACCAATGCCACTCCCCAGGCCGATGCCGTTCCGGCCTGCACCGCCAACGTCTCGTACGGGGTGTGGTGGAGCTTCACTCCGACGACGAGCGCCACCTACACCTTCTCGACCTGCGCGGCCGGCCCGACGGCCACCACCGTGATCGACACGGTCCTGGCCATTTTCACCTCGACCGCGGGCTGCAGCGGAACCCTCACCCAGGTGGCCGGCGGCTGCAACGACGAGTTCTGTGCTTCGCAGTCGAGCTTCACCGTCAGCCTGACTGCCGGCACGACCTATTACGTCCAGGGCTACAAATACGGCATCACGGCTCCGGCGGCGGGCTTCTCGACGATTCAGGTTCGGGTGACGCAGATCCTTCCGCCCGCGAATGACCTCTGCTCCGCGGCGCCGGCGCTGCTGGTGAATCAGCCCGTCCTCGGGACGACGGCGGGAGCGGTGAACGATTACCAGATCGACGCCGGCTGTTTCGTGGGCACGGGCAACACCGTTACCCCGGCCACGGGTCGCGATGTGGCCTACTCGTTTACTCCGAGTGCGGGCGGCAACTACTCGTTCCGAGCGCGCGCTGCGGGCGACAACATCGTGATGTACCTCTCGAACAGCTGCTCTGCCGGCGCGGGGCCGGTCGATGTCGCCACCTGCCGTGCGGCCGTGAATCGGAACGCGTCCAGCAGTCTGTTTGCGGCAGAAGAGGTCAGTTGCGTTGCGTTGACGGGAGGCGCTGCAGTTCTGGCCTATGTCGATGGGGTCGGTACGACCACCGGCGCGCCCTTTGAGCTCGAGGTGAACGCCTGCACTTTGGAAGTCGAGCCCAACTCGACGCCTGCCACCGCCAATGCGCTGGCGTGCCCGGTCACCGGCGGCATCGTACCCGCGGGGGACGTGGACTTCTTCTCGTTGGGCTCGCCCGCAGTGGGCTCGCGCGTCTTCGCGATGGCCGACGGAATTGCATCCTCGAGCGCGGACTTCGACATGCGCGTCACCACCGCGGTCGACACCCTCGAGTTCGACGACTTCGGCACGGACCCTCAGTTCGGCGGCTCGGCGCCCTCGATCGCCGGTACGCCTTTGACCGGTGTCGCCTCTTATCTGCGAATGAGCCACGCCTCCGCGCTCACCGCGGCGGAACCGTACCGGCTGTACGCGGTGGTTCAGCCTCCGATTGTTGCCGCCACGGCTGAGATCGAACCGAACGACACCGTCGCCAATGCGAAGGCGTCGATCATCAACTACTTCAGCGGTTCGCTCTCGGGGGCCTCGCCGTCCACGGACGTCGATGTCTATTCGTTCACGGCCACCGCCGGAGACCTGGTGTTCGTCAGCCTCGATGGAGATCCCCTGCGCGACAACACCCCTCTGAACGCCAAGCTCGAGCTGCTCGACACCGCGGGGACGGTGCTGCTGACTTCCAATGATGGGGCAAGCACCTCGTCGACGGCCACCGACGCGGGAATCCTGGACGCGATCACCCCCAACTCGCCCAGCGACGCGCTGGTGTACCGAGCGCGGACCACCGGTCTTCACTATGTCCGGGTGACGGCGGGCTCTACGTCCCTCACCACCGCGGCGGGCGACTACCTGCTGTCGATTTCGAAGAACTGCATCGCCGGGCCCTAAGCCACAGCGCTGAAGTTCAGACCAGCGGCGAGACGCCTGGTGGGTCTCGCCGTTTTCTTTTGGTGGAAGCGAAGAAGAACGCAGCGGCTCGGACGGGTTGAAGCCCGACGGGCCCCCTACAGCGGAATCGCCGCTTCGCTGGGCACTGCTTGCAGCGTCACCGTCATCCCCGAGTGTTTCAGCGCTTCCCGCTCGTCTTCGGTGAGGAAGACCGAGCGGGTGACCTGGGCCCGACCGAGCCCGGAATGAACATTTCCCACGTTCAGCGGCCCATCGGGCAGCCCGAGCTTTCGCGCCGTCAGGGCGGCCGCCACGTCGCGCAGCAGCACGAGGGTAGGCACCGGGTCGCTGGCGAGGGCGGCGAAATCAGTCTGCTCGAGCGAGCAGATGAGGACCTCGACGCTCGGCGGCACCGCGAGGCTCATCGCCGCCTGCATCAGCGGCTGGCGGGCGGCCTCATCGTCGGCGACCACCAGGCGCGCGATGTTCAGGTGAGGCACCCACGCTTCGAGCACCTGTCCGTGAATCAGCCGGCTGTCGATGCGGGTGAGGACGATCAGGGCTGGCGAACCGAATCAGACGCCAACGTGATGTTGCGCTGTCCGTATTGCGCCAGGGACTCGGCCAGCTCGTGCAGCGACGCCATGGTCAAGCGCAGCGAGTTGGCCTTCAGCAGCATCGGAAGATTGACGCCGGTGAGAACTTCGAGCTTCCCCTTCTGGCAGAGCATCAGCGACTGGGTGCAAGGAGAGCCGCCGAGCAGATCTGCGAGGACCACCACCCCATCGCCGTCGTCGACCGATTTCACCGCCGCCCGAATGTGCTCTTGAAGGTCTTCCATCGAAGAGCCGGGCTCGACGCTGATGCTCGAGACGTGCGGCAGCTCACCGACAATTTGCTTGGCCGTGTTCGCCAGTTCCTGCGCGAGATGGCCATGGGCCGCGATGACGATGCCGATCATGAAGAGAACTCCTCCCCCTCAACTATCGCTGTCTGCGTCGGTGTGCAACGGGGTAAGGCTGACCCTCAAGGCACACATGATCCGCTTCGAAAACATCTCGTACCAGCACGGCCGTCAACTTCTCTTCGTCGAAGCTTCCGCTGCAATCCACCGGGGCGAGAAGGTGGGGCTGGTCGGCCCCAATGGGGCGGGCAAATCGACCCTGTTCCGAATGGTGACCAAGGAGGAGCTGCCCGACGAAGGCCAGGTCTCGGTCGATAAGGGCCTCACCCTCGGGTACTTCCACCAGAACGTCGGCGAAATGAGCGGGAAGTCGGTCGTCGCCGAGACGATGGACGGCGCGGGCCCGGTCTCGGCGGTGGCCACCGAGCTCAAAGAGCTGGAGCATGCGCTGGCCGACCCCGCGCGCGCCGCTGAGATGGACAAGCTGGTCGAGCGCTTTGGCCATGTCCAGGCGCGGTACGACGAGCTGGGCGGCTACGCGCTCGAAGGGAAGGCGCGGGAAATTCTCGCCGGCCTGGGTTTTTCCGAGTCGATGAGCGATGGCGATGTCGGGGCCCTGTCCGGCGGCTGGAAGATGCGGGTGGCGCTGGCCCGGATTCTTCTGATGCGCCCCGACGCGATGCTGCTCGACGAGCCGTCGAACCACCTGGATCTCGAGTCGATCATCTGGCTCGAAGGCTTCTTGAAGAACTATGACGGGGCGTTGCTGATGACTTCCCACGACTGGGAATTCATGAACCGCGTCTGCACCAGCATCCTCGAAATCGAGAGCGGCGAGCTGCACAGCTACGCGGGGGACTACGACTTCTACCAACAGCAGCGCGCGGTTCAGAACCGCCAGGACCAGGCGCAGTACGACCGGCAGCAGGCGATGCTCAAGCGCGAGCTGGCCTTCATCGAGCGGTTCAAGGCCCGCGCCTCTCACGCCGCCGGGGTGCAGAGCCGGGTGAAGAAGCTCGAGAAGATCGAGCGGGTCGAGATGCCGCGAAAGACCGAGACGCTGAGCTTCGTCATCAACCCTCCGCCGCGGTCGGGGGAAGACGTGGCGAAGCTGACCCGAGTCAACAAGGCCTACGGGGAAAAGGTCATCTACCGGGACTTCGATTTCCTCATTCGCCGCAAAGAGCGCTGGTGCGTGATGGGGGTCAACGGGGCGGGGAAGACGACGCTGTTGAAGTTGGTGGCGCAGGCCAGCCAGCCCGACTCGGGCCTCGTCAGCGTCGGCGCGAGCGTGAAGCTCGGCTACTTCGCTCAACACGCGATGGAAGTGCTCGACCCGAAGAAGAACGTGTTCGAGACGCTGACCGACGCGTTTTCTCGCGCCTCGCAAGGGTCGATTCGGAATCTTGCCGGCTCGTTCGGCTTTCCCGGGGACGACATCGAGAAGTCGGTGCGGGTGCTGTCCGGGGGCGAGAAGGCCCGGCTGGTGCTGGCGCTGATGCTCTATGACCCGCCGAACCTGTTGGTCCTCGACGAGCCGACCAACCACCTGGACCTCGCGACCAAAGAGATGCTGATCGAATCGCTGAAGAACTTCGATGGGACCTTGCTGATGGTCTCCCACGACCGGCGCTTCCTTTCGGCGTTGACCAACCGGGTGCTCGAGCTCAACCCCGGTGGAGCGGTGCAGTACGGCGGAGGCTACGTCGAGTACGTGCAGAAGAGCGGGCACGAGGCGCCGGGCCTGCGGGTGTAGGGCGGCTACTCTTTGTCTACGTCGCGATCGAAGGCGTGGGCCCCGGGCCAGTCGGCCTTCATCCGCTCGGCGAGGGCCGCGGTCACGGCGACCGACCGGTGCTTCCCTCCGGTGCAGCCCACCGCGACAGTGAGGTAGGCCTTTCCCTCGCGCTGGTACTTCGGCATCAGGAACGTCAGCAGGTCGAAGGTCTTGTCGAGGAACTCGGTGGTCTCGCCCCGGTCGAGCACGAAGGCTGCGACCTGGGGGTCCTTGCCGGTCAACGCTTTGAGCTCGGGGACGAAGTACGGGTTGGGCAGAAACCTCACGTCGAGCACCAGGTCGGCCTGGCTTGGGACTCCGTACTTGTAGCCGAAGGACATCAGGGTCAACGCCAGCTGCCCCTGGGATTCTCCTCCGAAGCGCAGCTGAATCTGACGCTTGAGCTCGTGCACCGTCAGGCCCGAAGTGTCGAGCAGGTGCTGGGCGCCCTCGCGCAATTCTTTGAGGGCGGCGCGCTCGCGGGCGATGCCTTCGTTGACTCCGCCGCGGCCGGCCAGCGGGTGACGTCGGCGCGTCTCGGAGTACCGCCGCACCAGCCATTCGTCAGAAGAATCGAGGAACAGCACGTCGACGTGGTGTCCCGCCCGCCGCGCCTCATCGAGGATCCGAGGCGCTTCGGACAGGAAGCGTCCCTCGCGGACGTCGATCACGAACGCGAGCTTCTTGTCTTCGCCCCCCGGGGCGGACAGCTCGGTGACTTTGGGCAGCAGCGGGGCGGGCAGGTTGTCGATGCAGAACCACCCGGCGTCTTCCAGCGCCCGGATGGCCGTCGACTTCCCCGAGCCGGACATTCCGGTGATGACGACAATCTGCTTCGAGGCCGGGACGGTCACTCGACCTCTTCTTCCTTCATCTCGACGCTGTGGTCCGGGTCGCGCGGCTTCTTCCCCCGGACGATCGCCGTCTCGAGCTTCTGGGCGAATTCCTGAGCCGAGTGGTGGCCCTGCACTTTGAGCAATTGGTTGCGGGCGGCGACTTCCACGATGGTGGTCATGTTGCGGCCCGGACGCACCGGCACCACCGCGTGGGGGACATCGACCCCGACGATGGTCAGCACGTCCTGCTCGACGCCCAGCCGGTCGTACTCGTGGCCGGGGTCCCACTCGACCAGCTCGATGACGAGCTCGATCTTCTTCCGCTCGCGCACGCTGGCGACGCCGAAGAGGTCCTTGATGTTGATGATTCCCAGGCCGCGAATTTCCATGTGATGGCGAATCAGCTCGTTGCCCCGGCCGTAGACGGTGCCGTCGGGGCGGCGAGTCAGGTGCACCACGTCGTCGGCGACCAGGCG
>JAYVCD010000345.1:0-14274 GCA_043750125.1 Archangiaceae bacterium
AGGACAAGAACTCAAGAAGCGGTAGTCTGATTGTTCAACTTGGGGTGGATCAGTTTCACGCCGCCCAGGTGGATCAGTTTCAGAGCGGCCGGATCACCAGCAGCGGAGCGAGATTCCAGAAACGCCACCGAGGGCGCCGACTGGGCCAGGCACCCATAACGAATGGCATCGGGATCTACCGATGTGCCGGCATCCGAGGAGCTCGGCTTCGCGTTTGGATTCGTGCCTGCCTTGAGCTCGTTGATGTCACTGACACGCTCGATGACCGCGTTCGACCCCGATGGCTACGCCTGTGAGTTCGCGCAGGGCAAGCGCGGCCAGAACCAGACGTGGCGAATCATCGCGAACGCCGGCGCCGCGTTCACTTCGACCTTCAGTCCCAGCTTGCCGCTGTAAAAGGCGACGGCCCGTTCAACGCTCTCGACGGTCAAGGTCAGTCCTTCGAACCTCATCTTTTCGCCCATGGTCAACGACGATAGGTTCAGGTTCGTGTAGCCGTATCGTACAAATTGGCCACCGGGCCCAAAGCTGCAAGTCGCATCTGACGGAAGCGTCCGCCGTCGCTAGGCCGGAGTGCAGACCAAAACCGCCACTCCACCGTCCGGAGCAGGAGTGCAGTTGACGCGGTACGAGCACTTCGCCTTCGGTCCGTTGTAGCCGGCCAGCGACGTACCGGCAGCCTCGGCGAGCGCGGAATCAATCCACGGCCCCTCGCGCAGCAGACAGTCGCAATCGGTTGGCGAGCAGTTGACCGGGCGGGGCTCGCAGCACGTCTGGGTCGGGCTCGGGCTGGGCGGGAAATGGCAGTACACCGTCGACTGGATGTCCTCGGCCGCGTCACACGTGACCTGCGGCACCGCACACAACTCTTGATCTCCGGCTCCCGTCGGCGAGCGCAGCGGGCCGTCGGAACACTTCTGCCGGGGATGCACCACCGGGCGGACCAAACCCGCAGCCGTGACCAGGTTTTCGGCCGGTCCACACCCGGCCAAGATTGAAACTGTGAGCCCGATCATCCTTGCGTTGTTCACTTTGTCCTCTGCGTTTGCTTGAGCCCCTTGGACACCTACCGCCGCCTGAGTGGGACATCGGGCCCAACAAAATGCACAACCCCTGTCGGCGGACACTGTAAATCGCGACTCCTTGCGCGACATCGCTGCTCTCACGACCAAACGCTTCCACAACCGCGCGACCGCGATCGAGATGGCGGAGGTAAAGCGCATGGAAAAGAAGACGGGCCTTCCGGTCTTCCTCACCGGCGACATGAACGAGACCACCGAGACCGACCAGAAGGTAACGGCCGGAACCGCTGCAGATTGAGGGGCCGGTGCCCTTGTCCAGCGAGCCGTAGGTCTGCACCTGGTTCGGGTGCTGGAAGGCGAGGCGATCTTTGCCGAACCGACGGGGGCCGCGGTGCGCAAGTGGCATTGGAAGCCCGCGACGCAGGGGGGCAAAGCCATCGCCGTCTACGAGGTGATTCGGGTCCCCTTCCGGCTTCAGTAACCGAAATGCGCACCTCGCGCTGAATGTCCGTGCCTCGCGCTGGCCCTGAGGGGAAACGAGAGCGAGGGGCGGAAAACAAAATGAACGGATGGATGGAAGACCGGGTGTGCCTGATCACCGACGGCTGCTCGATGGACGGAAGACAGCTCGCCGTCTCGCTGGCGAGAATGGACGCGACGGTGGTGATCGTCGGCCCCGAAGGCAGCTGAAGTCGACCGAGCCGCTGCGCATCGTCAACGTCACCGCGGGCCGGCACGCCGATGCGCTCGAGCTGGACACCGTCAATGGTCCCCAACTCAGCTCCAGTCGCGCGTACGCGGCGGCGAAGTTGATGAACGTACTGTTTACCTACGAGCTGGCGCGCCGCACCGCGGGAACGAACGTGACCTGCAATTGCGTCCACCCCGCGGCGGGAATGTTTGCGACCGCTGCGACCGCTGCGGCCCGAGCCGTCGGCCCGCTGTTCCTCGCCACGTCCACGATGCTCGAGGACGTAAGCGGCAAATACTTCGTCGGAATGAAAGAAGCGAAGTCCGCCGACGTGTCCTACGACTCTGCGCTCGCCGGCAACCTGTGGAAGCTGAGCACCCAACTGGTCGGCCCGAACGCAGCCGCTCAGCCCACCCCTTCGATCACCCGCTCGCGGTTCCTCGCCAGAAATCCCGCGTTCAGCTGAGCGAACGGCCGGGACACCGCGAAGGCCAGCGCGGCGAGCACCGCCATACCCGGAAGCAGCAGCGGCCGGGCGAAGTTGAACAGCGCCCACCAGGCGGAACCGAAGAGCGCTCCGCTGACCAGCGTGGTGGCGAGGCTGATCAACACCACCGGCAACGGAATCTGAGAGTTCTTCATGCTGGTGCGCTGCATTCGCCGCGGAAGCCAGATGCTGGTGCGCTGCCCGACCACGCCCTGGGCGAAAAAATAGCAGACGAAGAGCATCATTCCCGCGACCAGCTCATCGAGCTTCGGCTTCTGAATCAACAGCAACAGCCCGGTCAACAGCAGCGCCTGCAGGGCCTGCCAGGCCGCGAAGCCGAGCTGTTTTCCCTCGAGGATCGCGCGCTCGGAGATCGGCAACAGGAACAGCGCTTTCACCCCGTGCCCGTCGAGGCCGAACTGGTTGAAGCCCAGGCCGTTGGCGGCCAGCGAGATGTAGACGAACGCTCCGGGAATCAGCCACCGACCGGTGCCCGCCATTTCACTGAACGGCCCGCGAATCAGAACCAGCGTCACCAGCGGCATCGCGAAGGCGAACTTTCCGAGGTGACTTCCCAGCAGCGTCTCGAGCTGAAGTCGCCCGACGCTGAGCACCGGGCTCGAGTGGCTCCACAGCTTCTGCGGCAGGCCGCTGCTGCCGACCACCGCCGAGTCGCGCTCGCGCAAGAGGACGAAGTAGCAGACGAGCAACACCCCGGCCGAGAGCAGCAACCCGCTCAGCAACCCCTGGAACTCGCCCAGGTGGGCGGCGCGAATCGCCTGCGAGGCCGGGAGGTAGGACGCGAGCTCGACGACGTGTTCTCCGAATTTCCGCAACCCGGCGGCTCCTCCCCGCCCGCCCAGGGACGAGGGGCGGCTGGCGCGGGCGGCGATCACCTGGCTGAACACGAACGCCAGCCCGACGGTGGCCGCCAGCGCGCCCCGCATTCGCTTCACCAGCCGTTCGGCAAAGCTGCCCACCAACAGCTGCACGCACAACAGCAACAGCACCGACTGCAGCATCAGCAAGAACATCACCGGCGCCATCCGCGGCGCGGCGGCTGCGGTGGCGGCGCAGATTCCGAACAGCGCGGTGGCTTGAATCAGGGTGATCGCATCGCCCAGGCCGGCGAGGACTTCGGCGGAAAACAGCGTCATCGGGCTCAACGGATAGCCCCGGTACTGTTCCCACTCGAGCTGCTTGGCGCCGCCGGCGACGCCACCGACGATGCCGCCTCCGACTGAGACGGCGGTCAAGATGAGGCCGATGACGCTGCCCAGCTCGGGGCTTCCCTCGGGCGAGAAGGCCGAGCGGGCGACGAAGTAGGCGCCAATCGAAAAGCCGAAGACGATCGGAATCACTACGCTGACCGAGATCAGCAGGACGGCGATGGTCAACAGCACCACTCCGTTGGCTCCCAGCTGACGCACGAGCCGGTTCGACGAGGCCTGGAGGTGAGCGACGAGCACTCCGCGCAGCGGCGAAGTCAGAGCCACGACAGCTCTCCTTTTCGGCCGCCGCCCACCAGGCCGACGAAGTGCGACTCGAGGCTTTCTCCCGAGGCCTTGAGCTCGTCGAGCGCCCCGAACCCCTTCAGCTTTCCTTCGTCGATGATCGCGATCAACGGGCACAGCTTCTCGACCACCTCGAGGATGTGGCTGGTCAGCACCACCGTCACTGCGCGCTTCTGGAGCGAGAGCAGAATTTCCTTGATGGTGCGATTGGTCACCGCGTCGATGCCCTCGAACGGCTCGTCGAGGAACAACAGCCGGGGGCCGTGGATCAGCGCGGCGGACAGCGCGAGCTTCTTCTTCATTCCGAAGCTGTACTCGGAGATCAGCGCCTTCGCGGCGGGCTTCAAGTCGAGAATTTCGAACAGCTCGGCCGCGCGCGCATCGATCGACTTGTCGTCCAGCCCGTACATCCGGCCGACGAAGCGCAGGTACTGGGGGCCGCGGAGCATCTCGAGCAGCGCCATGTCTTCGGGCATCACCCCCAGCTGGCGTTTGACTTCCAGCGGGTGCTCTTCGATCGAGAGGCCGAGCACCCGAATGCTGCCCGAGGTGGGCCGCAACAGCCCGGTCAACATCTTCAAGGTCGTCGATTTTCCCGCCCCGTTGCGGCCCAACAACCCGAGGAAGGAGCCAGGCTCGAGGGTGAGGCTCAGGTCATCGACCGCGACTTTGTCGCCGAAACGCTTGGTGACGTGAATCAGCTCGAGGGCGCTCATGCTTTGCGCAGGTACATAGAGCCTGCGCGAATCGACACACCAGAAAATCAGAACATCCGCACCCCAACGTCGCTCTTGGGGCTGCGCTCGAATCGACGCCGGAAGGACGGAGCGGGGAGGCGTCCGTACCTCCCGGGCGGCTTGCAACGTCTTGATTTTTCGAGCCCGAAGGCCGGCGCGGCGTTTGCTCAAGGGCTTCCCATGTTCCGACGCCAGAACCTGTGCTGGTTGACCGCGGTCCTCTGGCTGGGGTGCGAGGGGCAGATCGACGCACCCCTTCCGCGAGTCGCCGTCCCCACCGCCCACGCGGACGACGAGGTGCTGCGGACGCAGGACGAGAAGCTGTTCGACCTCGCGACACGGTATTTCCCCGGCCAGGATCCAAGTCCGGGTTCGACGCGCTTGTCCCGTCTGACCCGCCCGCAGCTCGACGCCACCACCCGCGCGTTGCTGCCGATGCAGTACGGGGCGTCGGCGGTGGCCGCGCTGCCGCGAGATCCGCTGCAGAAGAATTACGAGTACGCGGCCAACCTCGGCTTTACGCCGGTGAACTTCACTCCGTACCTGAAGTGGGTCGAGCCGAAGGTCGAGGGCGTCCGCGCGAATCCGGGTGGGGTGATTGCCTGCGCCGCGGGTAATTCTGCCTGCCTCGATACGGAAGCGCGGAAGTTCGTTGCCCGGGCCTTTCGCGGCGTGGTCACCGAGGCCAGGCTTGCGACGTTTGCCGCTTTTTATCTGGCGAACACCGCGCAGCTCGGGGTCGCGGACGCCACGGCCGACCTCGTCGACGTGACGCTTCATTCACCGGGCTACGTGTTTCGCGAAGAGATCCAGGTCGACGCGGCGGGCTTGCTCGCGCCCGCGCAGCAGCTGCAGAACCTGACGTACGTGCTCGCGGATGCTCCGCCCGAGGCGCTCGCGATGTCGTCGGCGACGCCTCAGCTGTACCTGCAGACCCCCGAAGAGCTCGCGAAGACCGTCGACCGGATCCTCGCGACGCCCGAGGCGCGGGCGAAGCTGCTCGGCTTCTTCGTCGCGTGGCTGGAGATCAAGGCGGCCGACGAGCTCACGCTGAGCCCGAGCACCTACCCCTCGTTCACTCCGGCGGTCGCCGCCGCGGCCCTGGAAGAGACGCAGCGTTTTCTCGAGTTTTACCTGGGCAAGCCGAGCCCGAAGTTGAAGGACCTGACGCAATCCACCCAGTCGTTCGTCTCGCAGCCGCTGGCGGCGATCTACCAGCTGACGCAGACCCCATTGAACGGCGCGACGTTGATCGATCTCGACCCGGCGACGCGGCTGGGCCTCTTCACCCAGCCGGCGGTGATCGCTTCTCACTCCGGGCCGACGAGCACCCGGTTGGTCAAGCGCGGCGTCTTCTTCACCCGCAAGGTGATGTGCCTGCCGCTCGGCGCGGTGCCCAGCGATGTCAACACCATGCTCCCGGTGACCAACGGTCAGACCGAACGGGAACGGATCGAACCGCCGACCCAGGCCGCGAAGTGCGCGGGCTGTCATTCGTTCATCAACCCGTTCGGGTTCGTGCAGGAGAACTACGACGCCGACGGGAAGTGGCGCACCACCGACAACGGGGTGGCGATCAACGCGGCGATCTCGGTGTCGTTTCTCGACGAAGGGAAGCTCGAGACCCAATCTCCGGTGACTGCGCTGAAGGCGTTCACCAGCTCGGCGCGGTTCAAGCAGTGCTTCGTGCGGCAGCTGTTTCGCTTTTACATGGGCCGAGACGAAGAGCCCGGCGACGACCCGCTGCTGCGCAAGATGTTCTTCGGCTTCGCGCGCAACGACGAGCAGGACCTGATCGGCCTGCTGCGCATGCTCGCTACGTCTTCTCACTTCTCACAGCGGGTGGCCCGATGACTCCTTTCACCCGCCGAGATCTGATCAAGCGGTTCGGAATGCTGGCGTTCGTGCTCACCCCGGTCGTCCGCGCGATGGGCGCGTATGCGACGGCCCCGTTCAGCTCGGCGCCGCGGTTCGTGATGTTCTTCAAGGGCGGCTCGTACCATTCGCCCTCGGTGAACCCGGCGTCGATTGCGAATCTCGCCGGCACCCCGCTGGCTCCTCTGCAGCCGCACGCCAACGACCTCATCTTGTTCAAGGGAATGAGCATTCACGGCGGCTCGCCGAAGTCGAACGGCTACCAGGAAGAGCACGGCGCGGGCCTGCTCGGGTGCGTGACCGGCAACAGCTACAAGTACACCCAGAACGACTCGTATTACGCCTACACCGACTTCGAATCGATCGACGTGAAGATCGCCAATCACTACAAGGCGAACGTTCCGGCGCTGGCGAACTTGCCGTTCTCGAGCCTGCACATCGGAGCCGGGGCTCATTCCGACGCCGACAATGTCGGGCTCGGCCAACGCTACATCTCGTTTCGCAACCGCCAGGCAGGCGACTCGACCTACGGCAACGCCATCTCGCCGATTCAAGACGCGGGGCAGGTCTACGACACGCTGATCCAACGCATCAACCTGTTGTGCTCGACCCAATCGAACCAGCCGAACACCGACAACGCGAAGCTGCGCGCGGCGCTGCTGCACAAGAAGAGCCTGCTCGACTTCAAGCTCGACGACCTGAAGACCGCGAAGAACGTGCTCGGGCTGGACTCAGAGCATTCGCGCAAGCTCGACGGCCTGGTCGATGGCTGGCGCGAGGTCGAGGCGGTCAACAACGCGCAGTTGCTCGCGGCGTCCGACGGCGGCACTCCGGGGTCGATCACGGCCGCCTGTCCGACGGGGATCCGGCCGACGGGCAACGGGACCAACAAGCAGAACCTGGATCAGCTCTCGGTGGTGCACGATCAGATGATCAGCCTGATCAAGCTGGCCTTCGAATGGGACCTCACCCGGGTGATCGCGTTCACCCTGTCCGGCGCGTCGTGCGGACAATCGATTCCCAGCCGCGGCGTCTCACAGGCCCACCACACGCTCGAGCACAGCGCCAACGTCGCGGGGCAGAACACCATCGACACCTACTACTCGGAAAAGTTCGCGCTGCTGCTGACCGCGCTGAAGGGCATCGACGACGGGGGCGGGAAGACGGCGCTCAACAACAGCTCGGTCGTGCTCGGAATGGAATGCTGGAGCAACAGTTCGAGCGGCCACTTCCTCACCAACATTCCGTTCGTGCTTGCCGGCCAGGGCGGGGGCAGGTTCCAGACCGGCCGCATCGTCAACGCCGCGGGGCGCAACAACAATGACCTGCTCGTCTCGGTTCAAAACGCGGCGGGGATCGCCTCGAACACGTTCGGGCTTCCCAGCCTCTGCGCGGGGCCGATTGTCTGAAAGCGCGACTGAACTCACCGGCCCGAACGTGCTAACCCGGTCGCTGGATGTCGTTGGGCACGGTCGGTAAATACACGCTGCTCGAACGATTGGGCGAAGGGGGCATGGGCGAGGTCTATCGCGCCGCCACCGAGGGCCATTCGGGGTTCCGGCGCGAGCTGGCGATCAAGCAGATGCGGCGGCGGCTCACCGGCGACGTGCGCCTGACCGAGCTCTTTCTCGCCGAGGCCCGGTCGCTGGCCGAGCTGCGGCACCGGAACATCGTGCAGGTGTTCGAGTTCGATGTCGCGAACGGCCGCCCGTACCTGGTGATGGAGCTGCTGCACGGGGTCAGCCTCGCTCCCTTCATCAAGCGCGTTCCGCTGCCGGTCGAGGGGGTGTGCTTCGTGGGGGCCGAGCTCTCAGACGCGCTCGCGGCGGTGCACAAGACGGGGCGCGCGGGCGGGCAGGGGGGAATGGTGCACGGAGACCTGTCGCCCTCGAACGTGATGGCCTGCGTCGACGGTGCGGTGAAGCTGCTCGACTTCGGGCTCGCCACCCACGAGCAGGCCGCCGGTGGGACTGGGCCCCAGGCGGGGAAGCTGCCCTACCTCGCGCCCGAAGTGCTGGCCGGGTCGCGGTGCGATGCGCTGACCGATGTGTATGCGGTGGGGGTCACGCTGTACGAGCTGCTGATGGGCGAGCGGCTGTTTGCCTCGAGTCTTCCACCCGAAGAAGTCGCGGCCCGCATCGCGCGCGCGGATTATACGAAGCTGCGTGCCGACCTTCCGGCTGAAGTCCGGGCGGTGGTCGAGAGGTGTCTGTCGCGCGAGCGCGCGCATCGTCCAAGCGCGGCCCAGCTCGCGAAGGCGCTGCACGGATGTCAGGCCGCGTTCGGAGCGACCGAGCTCGCGCGCTTCGTTCGACAGGCGCAAGGCGGCCCGTCCGCCCTCGAGCCGACCGGCACCGTCTCTCGCGCTGCGGTTGTGGCCGTTCATGGGGAAGGACCCCTGACCGCGTCTGCGCTTCCGTTGGCCGCCATGCCCAGGGTTCGACGCAGTGGACTCAGGTGGGGGCTCGGACTGGTGGCCGTGATGGCCTTCGTTGCGATTGCGATCTCCCTGCGCCCTTCGCCTCCGGCGGTTGTGGTCGCAGTGCCCGTCGAGGCGCCGCCGATCGAGCCCGCCCGGCTCGAAGCGCCGCCGCCACTGCCGGTTGTTCCGTTGCCTGAGCCCGCTCCGATTGTCGCGAAGAAGAAGAGGAGGGCGACCGTTCCGGCGAAGGCCCCGAAGGCAGTGAAAGCGGCGCCGCCTCCACCCGACCGATTGGCGCCCGGCTTCATCGCCGACCCGAAGAGCTGACGGCAGGCACCGAGGTGATGGACCGAGCCCGAACCTCTGTGTTGTCGTGCCGGCCGTGTTCACCGCTCTCACTGGCAACGAAGCGGGAAGCCCCGGGTGGCGCGCGCTGTTCGCAATCGTCCTTGGCCTGGCCGGCTGCGGCGGGGGGGATCTCGAGATCCTCGTTCGCTCCGACGTGGGCCCGGTCGACTTCGTCAGCGCGGCGGTCTTCGGCCCGTCCGGGGTGCTGACCCGCTCCGACCGGCTGCCTGCAACCGGGGCCGCAAATCTGCCCAGCCGCTTGACCCTCGAACGCCCGGGGCGCAGCGCCCAGACGCTGACGTTGATGCTCTGGGGCCGGCGCGGCGCAGCGACCGTCGGCTTCGCGGACCTCGTTCTTCCCAGCACGCCGACTCCGGGGCTGGAGGTCACCCTGGTCGCACCGCCGCCCGACGCCGATTCCGATGGAGTGCCCGATCGTCTCGACCGCTGCCACTTTCTGCCCGACCCGGACCAGCTCGACAGCGATGGCGACGGAAGCGGCGACGTCTGCGGCTGCAGAGAAAACAGGTTTGCGGTGCCAACCTTCACCACGACCGCGGACTTCAGCCCGTGGATAGATCGCCAGAGCTCCACGCTCACCCTGGTCGACGGGCCCAATGGGACGAAGCGAATGAGGGTGTGCCGGACCGCGGCGGGCTCGCAGTTTGGGACCACCGCCAGCGTCCCGCTTCCGGCCGGCGCGCAGGAATTGGAATTGAGCGCGGTGGTGCTCTCGGCCAGCGGAACGGGCACGGCCGCTCCGTTGGCGCGGCAGGGGGCGAGCTGCAACTCGTGGGACGGCAGCTGTCATGGAGGGACGGTCATCGGGCCGGTGGATTTGTCGGCCACCCCCGCGACGCTCAGCACCCGGTTGAAGCCCAGCGGCACCGGCTCACTCGAGCTCGAGCTGACCTCGTTCGACCTTCCGCTTTCCACCTGCTTCGACGTGCAGCAGGTCTGCCTGGTGGTGACCAAGCCATGATTCCCGCGCTGGTCCTGGTGACGTTGCTCTCAGGTTCGCCTTCCGAGCAGCTGTTTCAGAAGGGCAAGGCGGCGTTCGGCGCCGGCAATCTGACCGAGGCACTCGAGGCCTTCACCCAGGCACGGAGTCTCGACAAGGCGCCCGAGCTGTTGCTGAACATCGCGCAGTGCAACCGCGGTCTGGGGCGGCGGGCCGAGGCGATCGCGGCGCTCGAGGCGTTTCTGGCGCAGGCCCCGCGCCACCCGCTGCGGAAAGCGGCCGAAGGAACGCTGGCGGATCTTCGCGCCGAGCAGACCGCGTCCGACGTGCCCACCCGAGTCGAGCTCGCCCCTGTGCCGGCTGCGCCCGCCCCGCTTCTGCTTGCGCCTGTGGAGCAACCTCCGCGCCGGGTCTGGCCCTGGGTCGTCGGCTCGGTCGCAGCGGCCGCCGTCGCTGGCGCGGTCGTGGTGGGGGTGGTTTGGGCGAGCAGCTCCAGCCATTCGGATCTCGGCACCGTGCACGTGCCGCCGCCGCAGTAGCTGGGTTAGAGCAGCCCGCGTTTCTTCAGCAGGCGCTTGAGCTGCATCCGCTCGATTCCTGACAGCCGTGAGGCCAGCTTGATGTTGCCTTCGGATTTCTTGAGCAGGTCGGCGAGGAACTCGCGCTCGAAGTGGTCGACGACCTGCTCCTTCTGTTCCTGAAAGCTGGTGGTCGGATCTCGCTTCAGCGAGGGAGCAGGAAGATCGAACGACAGCTCGAGCCGGGCGAAAGGCCGCGGAGCTCCGGCCAGGGTGAGCGCGCGGCGCAACACGTTCTCGAGCTCGCGCACGTTGCCGGGCCAGCCGTGGGTGCGAAGGCGCGCCAGACCATCGCCCTCGATCGGCCCGGGCTCTTTGACCCCCAGCTTCACCAGCAACGAGCCGATCAGCCCCTGCAGGTCTTCGCCGCGCGCGCGCAGCGGGGGCAGATCCACCGTCACCACGTTCAGCCGGTAGAAGAGGTCTTCCCGGAACGCGCCGCGGGCCACGAGGCCGGGGAGCTCTTCACGCGTCGCCGCGATCACCCGCACGTCGACCTCGATCGGCGTGCCGGTACCCAGCGGAGTGATCTCTTTGCGATCCAGAAACCGCAGCAGCAACGGCTGGAGTTCGAGCGGAAGGCTCGCCACTTCGTCGATGAAGAGCGTGCCGTGGTGGGCCAGCTCGAGCGCTCCCTTTCGGGCGGCGACGGCTCCGGTGAAGGCGCCAGCGCCGTGACCGAACAAGGCGGCGTGGAGCAGGCTCGGAGTAATCGCGCTGCAGTCGACGACCACGAACGCGTTCTTCCCCCGAGCGCTGGCCGCATGAAGGGATCGCGCCGCGAGCTCTTTTCCGGTGCCGGTGGGACCCTGGAGCAGCACCGTCGAGTCCGTGGCCGCAGCGCGTTCGAGGGCGGTGAACACCTGGCGCATCAATCGGCTCTGGCCTTCGAGCGTGCCGAAGCGGGTGTTTCGGCTCGGAGCCAGCCCCGAGCTGCGTTCGGTCGCCACCAGCTGCAGCCAGGAATCTCCGACGCGGATCAACGCTCCGGGAGGAAGGGCAATCTCTGAGACGCGCGAGCCTTCGAACCAGGTGCCGTTGCGGCTGCCGAGATCTTTGATCAGCACTGCGTCTGAGCCCGCTTGAAGCTGCACGTGCCGACGCGAGACGCGGGGATCCGTCAATCGCAGCGCCGCCTCGCTCGAAGATCCCACCAGCGCCGGCTCGGGACCCAGCTCGATGCTGGTTCCCCGCTCGGGCCCCTCGACCACGCGCAGCCGGCAGCGCCCGAGACTGCCGCCCTGCTGCGGAGCCGTCTGGGTGTGCGGCGGGGTTCCGTCTTGCTTCATTTCGGTGTCTTACTTTTTACCCTTCGCCTTCTGCTTCGGCTGGTTCAGCTTCTTGTCCATCTCGGCGGCCTCGTTCACTTCCGGGTCGGCGGCGGTCTTCCCGTTCTTCTCGATCACGATTTCTTTTTTCCCCGCCGGCTTCGGCGCGCTCGCTTCTTTCGCGGCGGCGGCGTCCTTCGCGTCGAGCGCCTTGGCGGCCGCGTCGGTGCTGGCCTTGTCTTCGCGGCCGAGCTTCGAGCCCGAGCGCGCAAAGTCTTTGGGGTCGACGCCCGCCTTTTCGAGCACCTCGCGCTCAGCGCCCGCTTTTTCCTTCATCATCGATTTGCGCTCTTCGGCCGACAGCTCGGACGGCTTCTTGTTGCCGTACTTCTTGTCGACCGCGTCCGACGCTTTTTGCTGATCGTGCGCCAGCGCGGCTCTCTTCTCGGGGGTCAGGTCTTCGGCGTGCGCGAGCAGCGCGGTGAGCATTGAAGCCAGGAGCAAAGGGCGCATCGGTTCCTCCAGGAAGGGGAGCGGGACTTTAGGCCGTTCGTGGTAGCTCGAGGGCAATGACGCGCCCACGAAAAGCCTTGCTCTGGATTGCCGCGACCCTTGCGCTGCTGGGCGGTGCGGCCTTCGTCGTCCCTCCGCTGCTGTTCAGCGATGGAGTCGACTATTCGAAGTCGGTCTCGATCAAGACGGCCCCCGCGTACCAGGACCCGGCGCTGCTCGAGAAGGCCTGGGCGCTGCCGGTCGCCGCGCTCTACAAAAAGGGAATCGACTTTCAGCGCAACGGCAGCTTCTGCGGGCCGGCCAGCGTGGTGAACGTGCTGCGTTCGGTGGGGACGCCGGCGGACCAGGACACCGTGCTCGCAGGCACCGACACTCCCACGGTGATGGGAGGCGTCGTCGGCGGGCTGACGCTGGACCAGTTGGCTGAAATCGCGCGGAAGAAATCGGGGAAGAGAGTGACGGTGTTTCACGATCTCGACCTCGAAGGATTCCGGGCCCAGCTGGCCCGCGCGAATGATCCTTCGGTGCGGATGATCCTCAACTTCCACCGGGGGCCGATCTTCGGACAAGGCGGGGGACATCACTCGCCGATCGCCGGTTACCTCGCCGCCGAAGACCTGGTGCTCGTTCTCGACGTGAACGAGAAATACCAGCCGTGGTTGGTCTCGCCCCAACGGCTGTTCGAAGCGATGAACACCGTCGACAAGGGCGCGGGAAAGAAGCGCGGCCTGCTGGTGATCGAGCTCTAAATCACCCGGCCCACAGCAGCTTTCCCTCGCGCCTCACTGACGGATACGTCGCTGCGTCGGCGACCGGTATGTAGATTCTTGCTTCGTTCTCCGCGTCTTCCCGAAGAGCTCGAGCGGATTGGTCACCGGACCCAGAAGGAAGGTGACTTCCGTTACCGAGGTGGCGTCAGGTACATCAAGAGAGAGCTTCCTGCGTTCACCATCATCGTTCTGCTGCCGATAACCAATGGCACGAGTCCCGGCACAGAGCTGGTCACGTAGAGGGCCACAAGCACCCCGTCCCCGAGAGGCTCGATTGCGGAAGCTGCGAACCCCGCGGGCGAAGAAGTTCCGCCAGCAAGGCAGTGCATCCACAACAAGTCTCCAGTCGTCGCGTCATGAACGGCCAGCACTGCATTGCCATTATTTGTTGCTGGTGGACAAACAACCTCGATCCCATTCTGATTAGTATACCGCGTCGAGTTATTTGGCTGAATGCCTTGCTGAAAGGCACCAAGAAGTTTGTTTGATGACCACGCGCGCAGCTCAAGCACTTTTATGGTCCGGAAAGGGTCGCCTGATGGTCCGTTTTCCGTGGTCGTGAGCGAGCTCCACGCCTCTGTGAGGCCATCATTTCGGCGAGACATTGCGAGGGAAGGATTCGGCGAATTAAGTGAACCCTGTGCGTAGTAAACAGGGGCGCGAGTGGCAGGAAAGAAAAAGTTCCCCAGCCGTTGGTTGGGACCGTTGACGTCTACAAGTCTGACACAACCGCCATCTTCAGTCAGTTCAGCCAGGAATGACTGTATTGGGTAGCTCGGCACCCCTGAACAATCGGGAAAGCCCAGGCCGCCATCGGAAAACCGATATGCTTGCGTTAAAAAAGTTTCGCGTCCGGTAGGGTAAAAACCTGCCCCCGCGTTTGCAACGAAACTATTCCGCACCAAATTGAAATCATCTGAAAATGACACCACGCGATGGCTGTCTGGCAAGAACCCAACCACTGCTTTCTCGGAGAGCTTGGTCAGATTCCAGGGGTCGGGATCTCATCCTGAGCGGAGTCGTTGTGCGGGTGTGACCATCTGAGGCAAGAGGGTCGCGGGAGGAGCCCGCGATGCCGAAGAGGAAGA
>JAYVCD010000346.1:0-5643 GCA_043750125.1 Archangiaceae bacterium
AGGACAAGAACTCAAGAAGCGGTAGTCTGATTGTTCAACTTGGGGTGGATCAGTTTCACGCCGCCCAGGTGGATCAGTTTCAGAGCGGCCGGATCACCACGCTCGTAGAGCGATTCAAAGCCGAAATGAAGTACGCGGTCGGCGATCCGCGCGGCATTCGTGCCCTCTTCCTCGAGATGATCGCCTCCGTGTTCGGCGAGCTGAAACGCGTGGCTGCCGAACGAATGGTCCCAGCCCGCTGGACTTGAGCCTGCGCTGCAATTTCGTTGGCTTCATCGCCACACCCGAGCCCAGAGGATGCTCAAGCCGTCGTCGGTTGCATCTCGACGCTTTGGCGCCCGATGCCTAGAACTTGAACGGGAAGACGACCGGGTCACCCACCACGGTGTGTTTTGGAAATACCAGGCGCTTGACGACCGGAGTCATGCACGAAGCGATGTACGTGCCCTTGAGCTCTTCACTGACCAGCTTTACTTTCGAGACCTTCCCGTTGATCCCGATCGACCACTGGACCACCAACTGCCCGGTCTTTCCCGGCTGGCGGTTGTGCTGCACTTCGACGCAGCGGGAAATGTCGGACGAAGCCGACAGCACGACAGCTTTCACGTCTTTGGGCTGCAGCCGTTCGAGCGTCGGTTCGACCGCGGCGACCAGGGGGGGCGGGACATACACCGTCGAGGGTCTTTCCACTGCGGCAGGGGCGCGGGTCGCATGCACCGCCCCGAACGCCTTTCGGAATTCGAGATCACTCTGGTCGTCGGCTGCGCCAGAGTCTTTCGAAGGGGTGCGGGGTGCGGCAGCGATCAACGCAGCCGTGCATGCGAGCGCGACGAGCATGCCCAATAGTCTCTCGCCCCCGGATCAAAGTCGTGGCCTGTGTTCACTTTATGCTCACTGACAGTTCGCGTTGCCAGCAGGGAGGTCCTGCGCGTACCTGCTGCGCCACGCCGGCAAAATCCAGGTCTTCACGCATTCCGGTCCCCGCGTTCCACTCGGTCCAATTGGCACGACTGCACGCGCCCCCCCCCGAAAGAGGTTGCCGGAAAAGACATTGCCCTTCACGCAGCCCCCAGCGTCGCAAGAACCCAGAGCGAGTCTATGCCGGCCTCTGATCGCCTCTTCGTCGCGCTGGTGCTCGTGGCCTGCTCGGGTTTGCTGGTTCCCGGTGGTCGTCAATACCGGTGACGGCTGGCAGCTTCAACCGCTTGGGCACACCGATGGCTCGCTGAGCGCACGGATGGGGCTAGAACGTTTGAATGACGACCCGGCTGCTCTTGATTCGACACGGCGCGACGACCCTCAGCGCAGAAGACCGTTTCGCCGGGTCGACCGACGTAGAGCTGTCCAATGAAGGGCGGGAGCAAGCCGAACAGCTCGCCGTTCGACTCTCGACCGAAACGCTCGACGCGGTGTACGCGAGCCAGAGTATCCGGGCGCTCGAGACCGCGCGGATTATTGCCGGGGAAAAACACCCGGGGCCCGTCGTGAACAAAGACCTTCGCGAGATTGATCATGGGCGGTGGGAAGGGCTGACTCGGAAGGAAGTCGAGGCCCGCTACAAAGACGAGTACCTGGCGTGGGAAGACGACCCGTTCACCTTCGCGCCGATGCACGGGGAATCGGGTCTGGCGGTGTTGGCGAGGGCGCTGCCGGCGATTCGGCAGATTCTCACCCTTCACCAGGGCAAGACGGTGGCGGTGATCTCGCACAAGGCGACGCTGCGGTTGTTGCTGTGCTCGCTGTTGGGCATCGACGCTCGCGGCTACCGAGATCACCTCGATCAGTCGCCGGCCTGCTTGAACGTCGTCGACTTCAAAGACCTGAGCCGCGCTCGACTGATGTTGTTCAACGACATCTCGCACTACGCCGACTGGCCGCGCAGATCGGTCAAGAACCTGTCCAAGTGGTGGGACCCTTGAAGTCCAGCAGAACCTGAGGTTTTTGCTCAGGTTCGAGATCGGTCCAGCTGGGCGAGGATGTCGGCGGGATCTTCTTCGTCGTCGATTTCCACCACGCTGCCGGGCGGCCCGACCGGGGCCTTCTTCGCCGCTTTGAGCGCGGGGCTCGCAGCCGCGCGGACCCGGGCCGGCAACGGGGGCGCAGCCAGCGCAGGCTCGGCGACGAGGTCGGTGGCGTCGGGCTTCTCCGCCGGCATCACCCAGTCGCTCTTCGCTTCGAGCCACTCGCAATAACGCGCGAAGCTCCAGCTGCCGTCCTGCCCGCCGCCTTCCAGCACGGTCGCCAACTTGTAGAACTGCCCCTGCCGAATCACCCCCCGGGTGGCGGTCGAGGCCATCAAGATTTCGCACTCTGGCACCAGCATTCCCAGGTCCGCGCGGTAACGCAGCCGCTGGCAGACCACCGCCACCAGGCAATCGGCCAGCTGCGAGCAGATGCCCGCCTGGACCTCGGACGGGAACGCCGACACGATTCGCTGCAGCGCTTCGGAGCAGCTCGCCGAATGCACCGTCGTGAGCACCAGGTGGCCCGTCTCGGCCGCGTTGAGCGTCAGCCGCATCGTCTCGGCTTCGCGCATCTCGCCCACCATCAAGACGTCGGGATCCTCACGCAGGGCGTCGATCAATGCTTGAGCGAACGAAGGAGTGTGACGGCCGATTTCGCGCTGACGAATCAGCGACAACCGCGGGGTGAGCACGTACTCCGTCGGGTTCTCGAGCGTGACGATGTGCCGCGCCGTCGAGAGGTTGATTTCCTGAATCAACGCCGCGAGCGTGGTCGATTTGCCCGACCCGGTGGGACCACACACCACGATCAGCCCGTGTCGGCTGTCGATCAACTTGCGCAGGCTGGGATGAAGGTTGAGCTTCTTCAGCGTCGCCTGGAAGGTCGTCAACAGGCGGACGACGAGCCCGACTCCGCGGCTGGTCTGCAGCACGTTGATCCGACAGCGCACTCCGCTGACCACTCGGGCCAGGTCGAACGACCGGCGCTCGACGAACGCCGGCCACCCTTCCCCAATCACTTCTCGGGCAATCTCGGTCAGCTGGGCCGCGGACACCGGCTCGGTGCCCAGCTTCAGCTCGCCGCGAACCCGAAGCGCGGGGGGCATTCCCCCTTCGAGGTGAAGGTCCGAGGCACCCGCCTCGCGGGCAAGGGTCACGAAGTGTTCGAGCGACATTCGCTTTCCCCGTACAAACCACGTGCCCCGAGCGCAAGGAGGAGACGCCCCAATCTTTTCGCGTGGAGAATCGCCAATCTGGCAGGTCCTGTCCTCCCCGTTCGACACTTTGTCCCCAGGCCGACGACGCTGATGTCAGAGTCGCAGGCCACCCATGACCGAGATCCCCAAGATTCCTGGCTGGCAGCTGGTGATCCGGCTCTGCCTCGAGATCGCCGCCCAGGTTGCGCTGGGAATGGCGGGGTACCGCTTTGGGGGTTGGCCGTTGGCCATTGCGCTGCCGGTTATCGCTGCCGGGCTGTGGGGCACCTTCGCCGTGTCGCAGACCCCAGCCGTTCTGCAAAGGCTCCGGTTCGCGTGCCCGGCGCAGTGCGACTGGGGCTCGAGCTGCTGGTGTTTGTCGGTGGGGCAGTCGCCCTGGCCGAGCTTGGGTACTGGCTGCCGTTCGGCTTCTACGTCGCGGCGCTCGCGCTTCACCACGCGCAGACGCTTCCCAGGCTTCGCTGGCTGCTCTCGCAGTAGCCAGAAGCTGTACTTAGTGAAAGAGCGTGGGAATGAAGAGGCACAGCGCGGTGATCACCAACGAGGTCGCCAGCAGCGCCACCAGAATGGGCGCCGCCACCACCCGCTGCGGAACTCCTGACCAACGCATCAAGGCCATCACCAGCCACGGCCCAAGAAACGGAGTCGCCAGAAAGGTGACCCAGAACCCGCCGCGCGATTGCAGCAACCGCTGGGCCCATTTGCCGCGGCTGCGCTCGACCAGCCTGCGCCACCACTCATACCGTTCGAGCCTGTCCCACCCCGCGTCGACGAAGAACACCTGCAGATACGCCAGCGGAACTCCACTGACAATCACCGCCCAGGGCGCGTACCCGAGCTTGAGCAACGCGAACGGAATCGATGCCAGCAGTCCGCCAATCGGGTTGATCGAGAGCAACACGAACGCAATCAGCTCACCGGGGTTGATCGCAGGCACGAGGTTCTTTTAGCGCGTCAGATGCGAAACGGCGCATCATCGCCCCATGGCTGATCCGCACCTGCCCACCCACCCGCTGCGCCCGGGCGATCAGACCCACCCTTCGGACACCGCGCGCCCCGTCGGCTCGCACCCCGTCCCCGAGGCGCTCAGCGAACCGGCCGGAGTGGCCCGCTACGAAGAGCGCAACCTGCTCGGCGAAGGAGGAATGGGGGAAGTGCGCCTGTGCCTGGACAAACGCATCGGCCGAGAGGTTGCCCGAAAGGTGATGCGCAGCGCCGCCACCGGTTGGGCCGACGGGCTCGAGCGCTTCGTCCGCGAGGCGCGCGTTCAAGGCCAGCTGGAGCACCCGGTGGTGGTCCCTGTCTATGAGCTCGGCGAAGAGCAGGGCGCCGCGTTCTTCACCATGAAGCGGGTGCACGGCCAGACGCTCGCCGAGGTGATCGAAGCGTTGTTCGAAGGCGATCGCGAGACCACGGCCCACTTCAGCCGCCGCCGGCTGCTCACCGCCTTCAGCCAGATTTGCTTCGCCGTCGACTTCGCCCATTGTCGGGGAGTGCTTCACCGAGATCTCAAGCCCGCCAACGTGATGCTGGGCGACTTCGGCGAAGTTCACCTGCTCGACTGGGGCCTGGCGCGAATCGACGGCGTCGAAGAGCGGGTCGGCGAAGTGATGGGGACGCCCGGCTACATGGCCCCGGAACAGGCGCGCGGAGACATTCACCTGCTCGGGCCCGAAAGCGACGTCTACGCCCTGGGCGTGATCCTTTTCGAAGCGTTGACGCTCGAACGAATGCACCCCGGCGCCACCGCGAGCGAACGAATCGCGAGCACGCTTTTGCCTACCGAAATTCATCCGCGCGAGCGCGCTCCGGGCCGGGACATTCCTCCCGAGCTCGATGCGCTGGTGGCCCATGCGTGCGCCTTCGACGCCAAACAGCGGCTGTCGTCCGCTCGAAAGCTGGCCGAAGCGGTCGAGCGCTTTCTCGATGGCGATCGCGACCAGCAACGACGCATCGAGCTGGCGAAAGAACACCGGGTGGCCGCCCGCACTGCGATGGAGGCCGGTTCCCGGGCCGAGGCGATGCGCGATGTGACCCAGGCCCTCGCGCTGGTGCCCGATGAGCCTGAGGCCCTGCGGATCCTCGGGCAGCTGCTCAGCGATGTTCCCGAGCAACTGCCGCCTGCCGCCGCGGCAGAGATGGCAAAAGCGCAGGCCGCCGCGCGGGTGGGGGTGGCAGGAGTGGCCGCCGCGCGGGCCGTCACCTGGCTGGGCTTCGTCCCCCTGGTGGCGTGGATGGGGGTACGCGATTGGGGGTTGGCGAGCTTCACCCTGATGGCGCTGATTGTTTTCCTCGTCGCCGCGCTGGTGCTTCGCCGCAGGGATCACGGGGTCACCAACCGGTCGAGCCTCGCACTGCTGCTGACCAGCTCGGTCGCGCTGGCCGGCGTCAGCTTCGTGCTCAGCCCCTTCATCCTGGTTCCCGCGCTGGCTGCGACCAACACGCTCTTCTTCGCCACCCAT
>JAYVCD010000347.1:0-2379 GCA_043750125.1 Archangiaceae bacterium
GAACGTCGAACGCACCCCCGAGATGGCCCAGGGCTTTGCCAAGCTCGTCGAGGAAGGCGAAGAGCACCTGGCCCGCGGGCGCTTTCAAGATGCGCTCGACAACTACAAGCGCGTCGTTCCTTTCGAGCCTGAGAACGCCCGGGCCCGGGCCGGAATCGCCTGGGCGATGGTTCAGCTCAACAAGCAGCCGATGGCGGACAACGTCTGGAGAGCCGCCTCGCAGAGCCCCGAAGCGCTCGACGCGCTGGGCGAGGCGCTGAAGAGCAAAGGGGACCCCGAGCAGGCCAAAGCAGTCTGGAAACGGCTGGCCGAGACGGTGCCTTCCTACGCGAGCAAGCTGAACGGAAAGCTGTAGCGCTCTACGGGTTCTTCATTCGCTTCCGCAGGTCGACGCAGAAGCTTCCCGGCAGCCAGAACTTCGCCGTCACATCGCCAAACCGCAGCGAGCCGCCATCGCGCAGGGGAACCAGGGCCCCGTTCGCGACCCGCGCCCCGTTGACGTAGGTCCCATTTTTCGAGCCCGTATCGCCGACCAGCCACTTCCCGTTTTCTTCGCGGAAGAACCCGTGCTGTTTCGACATCGCGGCGAACGGAAGAATGACCGCGTTTTGCAAAGCGCGCCCGAACGAGATGTCGTCCTCGCCGCGCAGCTCGATCACCAGCGTGGGCAGCATCAGCACCGAGATCACGTCGGCTTCAATCGTGTTGCGGGCCTGGGTGGTCTCAGCCCAGTTCTCGGCGGGCGCCACCACCAGCAACACCGGCCGGGTGAATTGTTGCTCGAGCGCGTCGGCGTGTCTGCGCGCGAGGAAGAGGGTCTCCTCGAGCGTCGTCAGGGGGCCAGCGGGACTCTCAATCGGCATGCAGGCTTGAGGTTTACGTGAGCGGCATCAAGAGGAAAGAAGAATTCAATCCGGGGCGGGGCCGGCTTATGTGGCCGCATGCTCCTCAAAGGCAAGAAGCTCCTCATTACCGGCGTGCTCACTCCCCAGTCGATTGCTTTTGGCATCGCCCGGCAGGCGCAGGCGGAAGGCGCCGAAGTGCTGTTGACCAGTTTTGGAAGGCCGATGTCCTTGACCCAGCGGTCGGCTCGCAAGCTGTCGCCGGTTCCCGACGTGCTCGAGCTCGACGTAACCAACGCCGCTCATTTCCTCGCCCTGGCCGACGAGGTGAAGAAGCGCTGGGGCCGGCTCGACGGCATCGTTCACGCCATCGGCTATGCCCCCGAGGACGCGCTGGGCGGAAAGTTCCTCACCACCCCGTGGGAAAGCGTCGCCCAGGCTTTTCAGATTTCGACCTTTTCGCTCAAGGCGCTGGCGGCGGCGCTCGCTCCCTTGATGGACCAGGGCGGCAGCATCCTCACCCTCGACTTCGACAACTCGACCCAGGCCTGGCCGCTGTACGACTGGATGGGGGTGTGCAAAGCGGCGCTGGTTTCCTGCGTGCGCTACCTCGCGCGAGACCTGGGGTCGAAGAAGATTCGGGTCAACGCCATCGCCGCCGGCCCGCTGGCCACCATCGCGGCCAAGGGCATTCCTGGCTTCAAGCATCTGGAAAACAAGTGGAGCCGCCAGTCGCCCCTGGCCTGGGACGCCCGCAGCGAGCTGTGCCACGCGTCGGTCGCGAAGACGTCGTGTGCGCTGCTGAGCGACTACTTCGCCTTCACCACCGGCGAGACGGTGCACGTCGACGGCGGGTTCCACGCGATCGGCGCCGAGCCGGTGGATCCGGCGATCGTCGAGAGTGAGAAGAAGACTTCACCTGTCACCCCAGGTTGACAGTTCGGCCCACAATGTAAGTCCTCACATTGCCGGTCGGTACCGTTGGCAGGCAGTGTGGATCACTTGTTGCGAAGTGATTCATCCAACTGGAGGAGTTCCAACCTATGCGTGTCCTGACCCACCGAGTGCAGCCGAAAGAAGCGAAGGCCGTGAAGAAAGATTTGGCGGCCATCGCCACCCAGCTCAAAGCGGGGAATGCGCTCAACCTTGGAGACACCGGCAAGGCGGTCTCTGCGCTGCAGCGAGAGCTGGCTTTGGCCGGCCTCTACACCGGGCGCGCGAGTGGGACTTTCGATGCGGCGACTGCGAGCGCCGTGGTTGCGCTGCAAAAGGCGAAGGGGCTCGAGGCTTCGGGCATCGTCGGCGGGAAGACGCTCAAGGCGCTGAAGGCCACCGACCTGTTCGTCACAGACGGCTTTGCCACCGCGGCCCGGGTCGGCCAGAGCGGCAGTGACATTCTTCGCGCCGAAAAGATGCTCGAGAAGCTCGGCTTTCGCCCGGGCGCCGCCGACGGGATCTTCGACAAGGCCACCGCCGCGGCCGTCGAGCGCTACCGCAAGGCCGACGGTCAGGTCCCTGACAAGGGCCAGATGATTGG
>JAYVCD010000348.1:0-23465 GCA_043750125.1 Archangiaceae bacterium
AACGCCTTCGCATCGGGCAGCCCACTGCCCGCGGTATCCACAGACAGGGTGTGAAGAATGCCAGAGTAGATGTCGCGCTCGTTCGAGAGCACCTTCGCCGCGTCAGGCGTTCCGGTCTCAGGGTCGAAGCCGTAGGTCATGCAGGTGTTCTTGTTGACCCCGCCCAGGACCGTGTTGCCCTTCAACATCGGCGACATCATGAAGAAGCCGTTGTTGAGATCGTGGCCGGTGCCGAACGTGGTCGCGCCCGCGATTCGCATCTTGGTGCGGCCGAAGTCGGTGGCGACGTAGATCAACGTGCGATCCCAGAACGTCTCGCCGGTGGCCGAGTCGAACACCTCGCCCTTGAGCAGCGTCGCCAGGCGGTCGGTCACGCTCAAAATCCGGTTCCACATCATCGCCTGCGCGCCGCGGTGATCCTGATGCGAGAAGTCGAAGGCCAGCGGAGGGTTCGCCAGGCGGGCGTTCGCGCCCGAGCCAAACAGCAGCAAGTTGAAGTTGGGCCCGATGGTGACCGCGCAGCTGACGCGATTCTTCAGCAACAGGAACGCCGCCGCCGCCTGCGTCTCGAACGGGTCATTGAGGAAGTCGGGAAACACCGCTCGCAACGCCGCCGCTTCCGGCGCCGCGCTCAAGCCGTACTCGGTCAGCGGAACGACGCCCGGCACGTCAGGCAAGATGTTGAGGCGGGTGATGAGATCCTTCGCTTCCAGACGTTGCTGGGCAGCGCCACGATCTCCAATCCACCGTTTCAGCCGCTCGGACTTCGAGAACGTTTGCGAAAATACCGACTGGGGGTCCAGCTCTTCGTTGCGCACCTTGCGCGCCAACGCGAGCAGCTCTTTGTCCGGAGCGCCTTTCAACCCTTTGCCCCCGTCCAGGCCCAGCGGCCAAAGCTTCGCGTCGGCCACCGACTCGGGGTAGCAGTACAAGGGCAGCGAATCGTCAGCGCCCCGCTCGAGGTACCCACCGGTGCCCATGTTCACGTTGGGAATTGGAAAATCCGCGCCGTATTCCAGCGCCATCGCTTCCTGCAGCGTGCGGTTGTTCCAGGCCCCGTTGCCCGTGCACGAGCGCTTCTGCGCGATGATGTGATTGACGCTGGTCCCGGTGCAGCTGGCGATCAGGATGTTGTCCTTGTACTTCGTCATGAACGGCGCCTGGTCGACGTTGACCGGAATCTGAATCGTCCCCAGGTTCAACGAGCCGTTGAACTTCACCGACCGCAGCGGCGAATTGGCAATCGAGGCCACCGACGCATCGGGAAAGACGTTGAGCGTGTTCGGCGTCGCGCACTCGGACTGCCGCACCGCCATCGCGCTGTCGATGATGCTCGCGCCCCCGCTGGCCGAGATGACGATCAGAAACTTGGCCGGCTTCCCCAGCGCGTCTTTGCGCGCGTCGGTGTGCCAGCGCTCTTTGCTCTCAGGCGACATCGCCTGCTCTCGGCAGCCCGAGAGGAAGGGGGACATTCCCGCCGCTCCGCCTGCTGCGCATGCCGACAGCGCCTGCAACATCTCTCGCCGACTCAGCCGTCCGTTGTTTTTCAGGGCCATGGTTGCTCTCAGTAAAAAACAGACTCGACGGAAGTGAGGACTGCGAAACACGAGAGCGTCATCCACGTCTTCCCGGCCTCGGGCTTGTGGGTGGCCAGAATGTCCGCGTACATCTTCTTCAGCGTCGTGACTTCCGCGTCGGTCACCGGACGAAGGACCACCTGCTTGTAGAGAAGATCCAGCGCGGTCTTCACTTCGGCGCTTTCGATGTTGGTCAGCTTTCCGCCCGCGTCAAGGCTCACCGCCTTGAAGATCAGCGCCGTCGAAGGGGTGGCGAGATCCGCGGTGACCCTCTGAATGCACGCCGACAGAGCAATGCGGTCGACGACAATCGGGGACGTGAGCCCGGTGAATGCCAGCGGCTCATAGACCCCGATGTTGTAGGGGTCGACTCCGCCGAGGGCCAGATGATGAACAACCGTCGCGCAGGGATACAGCCCCAGCTCGTTGCAGACCTTGTCCGGCGGCAGCCCGAGGCTCTTGGCGAAGTCGCCGTTGATCCGCTCGTTGCGCTTGAAGCGGACCACGCCTTTGGCCGACGCCGCGAAGCTCGCAGACCCTCCGCCCGCCCCTCCACCCGCGGCGCCGCCGCCGTCACCCCCGCCCACTCCTCCGCCATCGAGGTCCGGGCCCAACCCCACGGGACAACCGGCGAGAGCGAACAGCCCTGCCACCAGCATCGATTTACGGAGCACCGTAGGCCTCCGTTCGAATCAGCTCATGGAGCATCTTCGCCACCCGGTAGTTGTGCGTTGTCTTCAGACCCGTCCACAGCTTCACGAACTCTGCGTTCTGCTCGGGCAACGGAGGCTGCCCCATCAGCAGCTTCCAGTAGTCATTCACCGTCGCCACCACGAACGCATCGGAGTTGGCCGCCACCCCCGCCCACTCTTTGAGCGTGTTGACCGGCTGACCCATGATGAAACCCCGCTCTGGAATCTGGGTGATGTTGGGCGCCTCGGCCGCAAACGAAGTTTCGATTCGATTCGGCACGTATGTCAGCTGATTGGGCGCCGTCAGTCCGTTGTAATTGCGAAACGGGTAGCTGAGCGGGTCGAGCGTCGCGTGGCACTGGGTACACAGCGCCTGGGTCACTCCCTTCCCGTCGTAGTCCTTCGGCTCGTTGGCAATCGGGTAGAGGCCTTCCTGCTTGGCGATGTCGAGGCCGAGGTAGGAACGGTAGGCCTGCGCGGCCGCGTTGCGGGGAAGCGCGGTGAACATCACGTTGTAGGCAAGGCTCCACGAGCTCGACAGATTGCCCGCGCGATATTGCGCAGCGACGAACTGGGTGGGCAGGCAGAACTTCGCGTACATCCCGGTCTTGATGCAGCTGTTGCCGACGCCGCATTCCGCATCGGTCAGGTTGGGGCAGGCGACGGGCGCTTTGAAGTAGGTGGTGGGAGGAGCCGAGCGGGCCACGGTGAAGTCCGCGGTCAGCACGTCGCGCGCGTCGTGGTCATCGGTGCTGGCCCAGGTGAACAGGTGGTAGTCGACGTAGTAGTCGGCGATCGGCGCCAACCTCGGCACCGGCTGGTCTTCGCCGGACTTCAAGCTGACCACCGGACGGATTTTCTTGTGCGCCAGCTGCCACAGCTGGCCGTTCTTCCCGCGCCAGAACTCTGACCCGAGGCAGCCGTCGAGCGTGGTGTCGAGCGTCGCGACTTTCTGCGCGTCGGGGGTCTTGGTGAAAGCCTCGAGCAGGTCGTAGGTGGGCGACGTGCCGCAGAAATCGAGCAGCAGCTTCCGGTACACGTATTTGTAGTCGTACTTGCAGACCGAGTAGCTGGGGTTGGTGCCTCCTCCACACGGAATGTCCGAAGGAAAGCTCTTCTTGTCCCCGGGGAACGTGCCCTTCTGAATTTCGATCAGGTTGGTGACGCCGTCGGCGTCGCTGTCCGCGGCCTCGATCGCAATCAGCGCGCCGTTGAGCGCCGTCGCAAAGTCCGGGTCCGACAGCGGCCGGGGAACGCTGACCGGGGGCATCTTTGCTCCCAGCGCTGCGCCGAAGTCGTTTTTATCGGGCGGTGAAGTGTGGCAGTAGGTGCAGGCGGGCTGAGCCCCAACGCACACCGACGAGGTCGGATACCGGGCGCAGAACGTCGTCGCTCCGACTCCGGGCTTCGCCAGTGCAGTCTCCGCACAGAGGAAAAGCGTCACCGCGCAGAGCGGCCACGAGCCAAGCTTCATTGGTGAAACCTCCCCTTCGTTCGACCCGAGCGCGTCAACGTAGCGATTGATTCTTCAAAAGACACAGCTCGGCCGATCAACGCAAAGCCATCGAAAACAAAATAGTCGCCATCGTGTGCGCAGATACGCACCGACGCAGATCGCATTTCAAATCAGCCGGTGCCGATCCGCAGAAAGTCCGATAGAAAAAAGTTATTCTCGCCGCGCTCTCTTTCCCCACATGCCGCTTCTTCTCGCCGAACTTCAGGACAGATTTCGCGCGGCCTTTCTGGGCTTCGCGGTGGGCGATGCCCTGGGGTTTCCCTACCGGGGCCTTCCTCCTGCGAGCGCAGCGCGCGGGTTGAGCCTCGCCGATGACTTCGCCCCCCGCCCTCGCGGGCGCTTCGCAAAGGGGCAATTTTCCGACGACACCCAGGTGATGCTCGCCGTCGCCGAGAGCGTCGCGAAGAGCCGGCGCATCGAAGGCCGCAGCGCGGCGCAGCACCTGTCCTGGCTCTGGCAAGAGGGAGTCATCTTGTTGCCCCCGCCTTCCACCACCCGCGCGGCCGAGGCCTTGCTCAGCGGCACCCCGTGGATGAGCGCGGGCGCCGAGCTCGGAGTGCGAGACCCTTCCTGCCTTTCGCGCGGAGTCGTGCTCGGCCTGTGGAGCGAAGTGTCTCCGGTGAAGCTGGCCCACGACGCTTCGGTGGTGACGGTGATGACCCACAAGGACCAGGTCTGCGCCGCCGCAGCCTGCGCCGTCGCGCGCGCGGTGCAGCTGGGACTTTCCGGCGAGAGCCTCGAGCCCACTGCGTTCTGCGAAGAAGTCGCCAAAGCCGCCAGCGGCTGCGACGCCGACCTCGCCGATGAGATTTTCTACCTTCCCCGGGTGCTCAGCTGGGACGGAGATCGCGCCCTTCAGGCCTTGCGCCGCATCGCGATGCCGCAGGCGCAGCTGGATGCCGAACCCGGAATTCCTGCCCACGTCACCCCGGTGTTGCTCTGCGCGCTCTACGCCGCGCTCAAAATTCCCTACGACGTGCGGGCCGCGCTCAACCTGTTGCTGCGGTGCGGAGGCGAGGTCGATGTCGCCGCGGGCGTGTGCGGCGCGGTGCTCGGAGCAACGCTTGGAACCCAGGCCATTCCAGCGCGGCTGAAGAAGAACCTGCTCTACGCCGACGAGGTCCTCGACTCTGCCGACCGACTCTTCGATGCACGGCTGGCGCGGGAGCCGGTTCGACTGCCGGTGCTCGCTGCTTCGAAGCGCTGAATTTCTCTGGGGAAATACCGAGCCTCGTTTTTTTTCGCCCCCAGGGACTTGCGCGCAGCATTGGGTGTTGGAAAATGCACGAGCCCTACGGGGCCGAAGGAGGTGGTGCCTTGATGATAGACAGTCAAAGCGCGACCTTCTCTGCGGGTCAGTAAAACCGCGGAGGAGTCGCAACCGCATTACGGAGCCGCCTTCGAAGTTTGAGGGCGGCTCTTTTTTATTCGCGGCCTACGTCTTGATGCGCGAGCAGCCGGGCGATCACCGCATCCGCGCCGACGAACAACTTCTCGCCGTCCCACAGCGCCGGCACCGTTCCATCGCCGCCAACCGCTTTGAGCTTCGCCATCGGCTCATCGAAGGCCACGTTCCGGAATTTCACTTCGCCCATCAGCTCGCGATCCCCCACGAACTTCCGCACCCGCGCGCTGCCCGCATCCACAATCTGGTGGAACAGCTCGAACGACATCAGCGCCTTGAGGCGAGCTCTAAGCGGACCTGGGCCTTCTTCACCACGTCCGCCTGCGCCTGGTACGCGGGCAGCGACGGGGAAATCTCGAGCAGCTTTCCTTCTGCGTCGGTGACGGCTTTCTGCGCGCCCGGAAGATCGATGCTCTCCAGCGGCTCGGCGACATCGGCCAACACCCGCACCACGTCGTCGGCGACTTCGCAGAACCCGCCCGCGACGAAGAAGCGCTTCTCGATTCCCCCCGCCTCTTTGACGGTCAACAACCCCGGCTGGAGCACGGCAAGATAGGCGGTGTGGCCCGGACGAACGCCGAACAGCCCGTCGAAGCCCGGGGCGATGACTTCCTCCGCCTCGACCTGAACCAGGCGCCGCTCGGGAGTGACGACTTCGACCTTGAGCGCCATCGCCTTACGCCTGCGCCGCCATCTTCTTCGCCTTCTCGATCGCCATGTCGATTCCGCCGACCATGTAGAACGCCTGCTCGGGCAGCTCGTCGTGCTTCCCGTCGGCGATTTCCTTGAAGCCGCGAATCGTCTCGGCCAGCGTCACGGCCTGGCCCGGCGTACCGGTGAAGACTTCGGCGACGAAGAACGGCTGCGAGAGGAACCGCTGCATCTTGCGCGCGCGCGAGACGACCAGCTTGTCGTCGTCCGACAGCTCGTCCATTCCCAGAATCGCGATGATGTCCTGCAGTTCCTTGTACCGCTGGAGGATGCCTTGAACCCGACGCGCGACGCCGTAGTGCTCGGCTCCGAGAACCTGGGGATCCAGAATGCGCGAGGTCGAGTCGAGCGGGTCGACTGCGGGGAAGATCGCAAGCTCAGCGATCGAACGGTTCAAAACAACGGTGCCGTCGAGGTGAGCGAAGGTCGTCGCGGGCGCGGGGTCGGTCAAGTCGTCGGCGGGCACGTAGACCGCCTGGACCGAAGTGATCGAACCTTTGTTGGTGGTGGTGATCCGCTCCTGCAGCGCACCCATCTCGGTGGCCAGCGTCGGCTGGTAACCGACCGCGGAAGGAATGCGACCCAGCAGCGCGGAGACTTCCGAGCCGGCCTGGGTGAACCGGAAGACGTTGTCGACGAAGAGCAGCACGTCCTTGCCTTCGTCATCGCGGAAGTACTCAGCCATCGAGAGGGCCGAGAGCGCGACGCGGGCGCGGGCGCCGGGCGGCTCGTTCATCTGCCCGTACACCAGCACCGCCTGCGAGGTGCCGGGGATGAGCTGCAGCTTTCCCTTCGCATCTCGAATCGGGTGGTTCTTCGCGTCCTTCTGAACCTTGATCACGTTTCCTTCGATGAACTCGGCGTAGAGGTCGTTGCCTTCACGGGTGCGCTCGCCGACGCCGGCGAACACCGAGAAGCCGCCCTTCAAGATCGCCGCGTTGCGAATCAGCTCCATCAGCAGAACGGTCTTCCCGACGCCTGCCCCGCCGAACAACCCGATCTTTCCACCGCGGGTGAACGGGCACAGCAGGTCGACGACCTTGATTCCGGTCTCGAACATCTGGACCTTCACGTCCTGCTCGGTGAACAGCGGCGGCTGGCGGTGAATGGGGAGGAACTTCTCGGCCATGATCGGCCCAAGCTCGTCTACCGGCTCGCCAATCACGTTGAGGATTCGCCCGAGGGTCGCCTTCCCGACCGGCACCTGAATCGGCTTCCCGGTGTTCCGCACCGAAGTGCCGCGCGCCAGGCCGTCGGTGGTGTCCATCGCGATGCAGCGGACGGTGTTTTCGCCCAGGTGCTGCGCGACTTCGACGGTCAAGTTGTCGGGCTGGTCGCTGATGCCCGGGTTGGTGACCTTCAGCGCGGTGTAGACCTCGGGGAGGCCACCGGGGGGAAATTCAACGTCGATGACGGGGCCCAGAACCTGAGTGATTCGGCCCGCGGTAGCAGTGGTAGCGATGGCAGTCATGGCGTCGCGGCGTGTACCAGAACGACCGAGGGGCGCAAGGGGTACGGGCGTGGCAAAAGCGCCTTGCTGCGGCAGCGACATTGCGGCCCTCGAAAGGACCCGCGGGCACTGAGCTTTGCGCCCCGGGCGCGGGTGCGTTAACAGACGCGACCGATGGAGCTGCGCACCCGCAAGCAAGAGGCCGGAGAGCTGCTGGCGCGGGGCCGGTTCGCTCAGGCCGAGGTGCTGTACCGCCAGATGCTCTTGCTTCACCCGCGCGACGCGCAGCTGTGGGTCCGCCACGCCGAAGCGCTCAAGCGGCTGTCCCGAACGGAAGATGCCGTCGATTCGTACCGGCGGGCGGCAGCGATGCTCAGCGAGGCCGGTCACTTCCCGCGGGCAGTCGCCGCTCTTCGCCTCGCCCTCGAGCTGCACCACGACGATCTCGATCTCATCTCTGAGCTGATTCGAATGGAGCTGAAGAAGAATCTGCGTGAGCCCCGCTCCGTGACGGCACCTTCCCTTCCCGCTCGAATTTCCACTCCGGATCATCTGCTCGCGTTGCCAGTGCTCAGTGAGCCGATCACCAACCCGGGAGTCACCATCGAAGTAGTGCCGCCCTCGGATCAATGGCCCCAGGTGCGCCGGTTGTCCTCTCGCGCAGTGGCACTCAAGCCCGGGCCCGACGCGCGGTGGGTGGTGATCGAGAGCCAGACCGGCATTCGGGTCTCGTTCACCGACACCTTGGTGGAATCGAAAGACGACGACGGTCTGACGTGAGTTAAGTCAGCGCTCCTTGATGCGCGCGCTCTTCCTCCTGGGTCTGCTGGTCGCTGGTTGCGCACTCGCGTCCGAGCAGCCGTTGAGCTTCACGCTGACCGGGCCCGCGCTGGACGCCGGTACGCGAGAGGCATTTGTCTCGACGACGCCACGTTTCGGCCGGCCCGAGGAGTTCATCCGTTTCGACAACCGGGTCGGACTGAATTACGGCCTGGGCCACCGACTCGAGTCGCAACTGCTGATCGCGTTCTTCAACACCCAGGAAGCGGTCCAGGGCGTATCCACCGGGTTTGGGGTGCAAACCCGGCTGCGCTGGCAGCCGCTGGATTCACGCACCGACCCGGTGGGGTTGAACCTCGTGGCGACCCTGGGCGCAGCCAACGACTCACTCTTCTTCGAGGGTCGCCTCGGCGCCGAAGCGCGGCTGGGAAACTTTCTGTTCGCCCTCAATCTGAGCGTCGATGACTCGGTTCAGCGCGCCGACGTTCCGGGGCCCCAACTGCACACCGAGCAGACCGGAGGCATCGCCTACCGCCTGCCGAACAACTTCACCACCGGGTTCGAAGTGCGGAACCGAGTGGGCTTCGACCGCGGGACCTACTTCGGCGACGCTGTCTTCGCCGGCCTGGTATTCGGTTGGAAAGGCAAAAACGGGTGGTTCTCATTGGCGGCGTTGCCCCAGGTTGCGGCGATCAAGGCCCACTCGCAGGTCGGCAACGGCGAAGCGCTCGAGCTGCGCGACAACGAGCGCGTCGTGTTGCGGCTGCAGCTCGGGTTCGATTTCTAGAAAAACTCAGGCTTCGACTTTCGGCTTGTCGGTCTCGGGCCGCCTCTTTTCCTGCTCGGCGAGATCGTTTTTGACCTTGTTCATGTCCAGCTTTGTGACCTGTTCGATGATGCCCTCGAGCGCGGCTGCAGGCAGTGCGCCCGCTTCGCTGTAGAGGAGGATTCCGTCTCGAAAGATGGCGAGGGTGGGAATGCTGCGAATGTCGAAGGCCGCGGCCAGCGACTTCTGCGCCTCGGTGTCGACCTTCCCGAACACCATGTCCGGGTGCTTGCCCGCGGCCGCCTCGTAGATGGGACCAAAAGATCGACACGGTCCGCACCAGGCGGCCCAGAAGTCGATCAACAGGGTGCCGCCCTTCTTCAGGTGCTCTTCGAAATTTGCTTCGGTCAACTCGATTGCGGTGGCCATGAACGCTCCTTCCAGGCAGAGGGTTACGCTCAGATAGCGCCGGGCGCGACCCGATGCCACCTCAGGGTTTGATCAGAAAATGCTTCCGGCCCGCCGGCGGGGATCGCTTTCCACCACCGGCTCTTCCAGGCGGCCCAACCGAAGTACGTTCTCGAGCCGCGCCAGTCGTTCGACCAGCACTTCTTGCTGGTGGGTCAGCGCGCGCAGCACGTCGGCGACCGGGTCAGGAAGCGTGGCGTGGTCCAGGGTGTCGTGCGGCGCCGGGCCGTTGCGGACCACGCGGCCGGGGACACCGACGACGGTCGCTCCGGCGGGGACGTCGCTAATCACCACCGAGCCGCTGCCGATGCGCGCGCCTTCCCCGACGACGATCGCCCCGAGCACGCAGGCGTTGCTGCCCACCGTGACGTTGCGCTGCAGATGCGGGTGACGTTGCTTTCGTTCGACCGACGTTCCACCCAGCACCACGCCTTTGTAGATGATGCAGCCGGTCTCGATGATCGCCGTCTCGCCAATCACCACTCCCATTCCGTGGTCGATGAAGACTCCGTCGGCGATCTGCGCGCCGGGGTGAATCTCGACCCCGGTGAGGAATCGGGCCTGGTGCGAAACCACCCGGGCGGTCAGCGTGCGCTTTCTCTTCCACAGCAGGTGAGCCACCCGGTGCAGCCAAAGCGCATGCACTCCCGGGTAGGCCAGCAGGACCTCGAGGGAACCCCGGGCGGCAGGGTCATTCTTGAGGGCGGCTTCGATGTCGCGGCGCAACACGTTGAACATGGGAGCCGCCTAGCCGACCACGGACCCGCGTGATCCAACAAGGGCCGTCTGTTGACCTCCCACCGGCCTTAGTATATTAAGTCTATCGATTTAGTAGACAATCCATGAAAAGCCTCTCTCAAAAATCAAAATACGCCCTGCGCGCGCTGCAGCGGTTGGCCCGGGAAAAGGGTCGCGGTCCGGTGCTGATTGTCGACCTCGCGAAGCGCGAAGAGATTCCGCGCAAGTTCCTCGAGTTCATCTTGCTCGAGCTGAAAAACCACGGCTTCTTGCGGAGCAAGCGAGGCAAGGGGGGCGGTTACGAGCTGCACAAAGAGCCCTCGCAGATTCTGTTGGGAGAGGTGATTCGGCTGTTCGACGGGCCGCTGGCCCCGCTGCCCTGCGCGAGCGAGCGCGCTTTTCGAAAGTGCGATGACTGCCACGACATCGAGACCTGCGGCACCCGGTTGGTGATGCGTGAAGTGCGCGATGCGATGGCGAAGATTCTCGACAACACCACGCTCGCAGATCTCAACCGCCGGGTGGATCAGGCCGTGGGCGAGAAGGCGCGCGAAGCGATGTACTACATCTGATCCCAGGGACCCTTTGCCTACCCCCGAACCCGTTCCCCACGATGAGCCCGAAGACTTGAAAAAAATCCGCGAGGCCCTCGCCGGCCTGCGCTTCGAAAAAGTGAAGGTCGTCATCGAGGACGGAGTGGTGGTTCAAGTCGAACGCTGACCCGACAACGGGCAGTCATTCAACGACCCTTTTTTGCAGGTGAGCCGACCGGTCAACCGGAGGTGACCCCCACCGCCGGAGCTCTGTGTGTCTCGTTCCCTGATCGCCCTCGCTGTCCTCTCTTCATTCGCCGTCGCAGCGCAGCAAGCCGCTTCCGACTCACCCGAACAAATGGCCCAACGCCTCGAAGAGCTCGAGCAGGCCCACCGGATCCTCGATAGGAAGCTCGAGACCACGACGCGTTCATCGCCGAGCTCGCAAGCCTTGCGGTCTCGGCAGAGCGCGCCACCTCCTTCGGTCTGGGGGTGAACTGGTTCTTGAATCGCAACGCGAAGGTGAGCCTCGACTACGAGCGCTCCTGGTTCATCGGAGGTGCCGTCCCGATTCCTCTCGAGCAGTGGGCCAATCGCCCTGCTGAAAATGCTGTCTTTGGCCGCCTGCAGGTGGCCTTTTGAACCCCCGGATTTCGAGGACCCAACCGATGAAGACCCTTCTTGCCCTGCTTGCTTCGCTGTCTCTGACCAGCTCCGCGCTCGCCCAGCGGGCGCTGTTGAACGTCTCGTACGACCCGACCCGCGAGCTGTACCAGGACCTTAACGCCGCCTTCGCGAAAGCCTGGCAGGCGCAGGGCGGGAAGGAAGTCACGATCAACCAATCGCACGGCGGCTCGGGGAAACAGGCCCGCTCGGTGATCGACGGGCTCGAGGCCGACGTGGTCACGCTGGCGCTCGCCTACGACATCGACGCGATTGCCGAGAAGGGAAAGCTGCTCCCCGCCGACTGGCAGAGCCGCTTGCCGAACAACTCGACCCCCTACACCTCGACGGTGGTCTTCGTGGTTCGCAAGGGCAACCCGAAGAAAATCAAAGACTGGGACGACCTGGTGAAGCCGGGGGTGCTCGTCATCACTCCCAACCCGAAGACGTCGGGCGGAGCGCGCTGGAACTACCTTGCCGCGTGGGCCTACGCCCTGAAGCGCACGGGCGGCGACGAGGCGAAGGCGAAAGACTTTGTCTCGAAGCTGTACCTCAATGTGCCGGTGCTCGATTCCGGAGCCCGCGGGTCGACCACCACTTTCGCCCAGCGCCGCATCGGGCACGTGCTGATCGCCTGGGAAAACGAGGCGCTGCTGTTGGTCAACGAGCTCGCCAAAGGCCAATTCGAAATCGTCTCACCCTCGCTGAGCATTTTGGCCGAGCCCCCGGTGAGCGTCGTCGACAAGAACGTCGACAAGCACAAGACTCGCGCGGTGGCCGAGGCGTATTTGAAATACCTGTACACCGACGAGGCGCAGGACATCGCCGCGCGCCGCTACTACCGACCGCGAAACGAAAAAGTGTTCGCCAAATACGCCGACAGATTCCCGAAGCTGAACCTGGTCACCATCGACGAAGCTTTTGGCGGGTGGAAAAAAGCGCAGAAGGCGCATTTCGACGACAACGGCGTCTTCGATCAGATCTACACCGCAGGTAAGTGAGCAGCCTCGCATCCACCGCCTGGGTCCCTTTTGCGCGCCGGCGTGGGGTGCTGCCCGGGTACCGGCTCGCGTTGGGCTTCGTGCTGCTGTACCTGTCGCTGATCGTCCTGTTGCCACTGGCAGCGCTGGTGCTGCGCACTTCGTCCCTGACCTGGGGCGAGTTCGTCAGCGCGGTCACCGGGCCCCGTGCGTTGGCCGCCTACCGGCTGTCGTTCGGGGCCTCGCTGCTCGGCGCGATTCTCAACGTGCTGTTCGGGGTGCCGGTCGCCTGGGTGCTGGCCCGGTACCGCTTCCCCGGCCGGGCGGTGATGGACGCGGTGGTCGACCTGCCCTTCGCCCTTCCCACCGCGGTCGCCGGGATCGCGCTGACTTCGGTCTACGCCGAGAACGGTTGGGTGGGGCAGTTCCTCGAGCCGCTGGGGATTCAGGTGGCGTTTGGCCGACTGGGAGTGGTGCTCGCGCTGACCTTCGTCGGTTTCCCTTTCGTGGTCCGAACGGTTCAACCGGTGATCGAAGATTTGGACCCTCAGGTCGAGGAAGCGGCCGCGGTGCTGGGGGCCAGCCGGTTTCGAACCATCGTGAGCATCATCCTCCCCAAGCTCTACCCGGCGATTCTCACCGGGTTCGCGCTGTCGTTCGCGCGCGGGCTGGGCGAGTACGGGTCGGTGGTCTTCATCTCGGGCAACATGCCGCTGCGCACCGAGATCGTGCCCCTGCTGATTGTCACCAAGCTCGAGCAGTTCGACTATGGCGGAGCCACCGCGCTGGCGAGCGTGATGCTCGTCGCTTCGTTCTTCATTCTGCTGGGGATCAACGGGCTGCAGCGCAAGCGAGGCCGAAAGTGAACGCCCGCATTCGGCGCCTCTCGCCCGGGCTGCGGGCTCCGATTGCACTTCGGGTGCTGATGATTTCCGGCACTGCCCTCTTCCTCGCAGTCTTCATCGGAATTCCGCTGCTGTCGGTGTTCGTCCAGGCCTTCGAGAAGGGCGGCACCGCGTACCTGGCGGCCATCTTCGACAAAGAGACGCTCGCGGCGGTGCGCCTGACGTTGGTGACCGCGGGGGTCTCGGTCAGTCTCAACGTCGTCTTCGGCGTCGCGGCCGCCTGGGTGATCGCGAAGTACGACTTCTTCGGAAAGGGCCTGCTCAACGCGCTGATTGACCTTCCGTTCAGCGTCTCGCCGGTCATCTCGGGGTTGATCTTCGTGCTGCTGTTCGGAGCGCACGGGGTCTTCGGCGCGTGGCTCTCGGCGCACGAGGTGAAGATCATCTTCGCGGTGCCCGGGATCATCATGGCGACGACCTTCGTCACCTTTCCGTTCGTCGCCAAAGAAGTGCTGCCGTTGATGCAGAGCCAGGGCAACGATGCCGAGGAAGCCGCGCTCACGCTCGGAGCCAGCGGCTGGCAGGTGTTCTTCCTCGTCACCTTGCCGAAAATCAAATGGGGCCTGCTGTACGGAGTCATCTTGTGCAACGCCCGCGCGATGGGAGAGTTCGGTGCGGTGTCGGTGGTTTCCGGCCACGTGCGCGGGTTGACGAACACCCTGCCGCTGCACATCGAGATTCTGTACAACGAGTACAACTTCGTCGGCGCCTTCGCGGTCGCTTCGTTGTTGACGCTGCTGGCGTTGGTGACGCTGGCGGTGCGAAAGCTGATTGAAGCCAGGCAGGCGGGGGCAGCGTGAGCGTCGCGGTGAAAGGCTTGAAGAAACGCTTTGTCGCCGGGGACCTGCCGGCGGTCGAAGACGTTTCGTTCATCGCTCCGACGGGAGCGATTACTTCGCTGCTCGGCCCCTCGGGCTCGGGCAAGACCACCGTGCTGCGAATGATCGCCGGCCTCGAAGAGCCGGACTCGGGCTCGGTCAGCATCGAAGGGCTCGACTGCACCCAGACGGCCGTTCAGCGCCGGGGGGTAGGGTTCGTCTTTCAGGGCTACGCGCTGTTCGAGCACCTCGACGTGCGCGGCAACATCGGCTTCGGGCTCAAGATTCAAAAAGTACTCAAGGCGGCGAGCGACGAGCGGGTCGACGAGCTGTTGCTGCTGGTCGGGCTCAAAGACCTGGGCAAGAGGCTTCCCTCGCAGCTGTCCGGTGGGCAGCGCCAGCGAATGGCCTTCGCCCGCGCGCTGGCGACCAAACCCCGGATGCTGCTGCTCGACGAGCCGTTTAACGCGCTGGACACCCGGGTGCGACTCGAGCTGCGCGATTGGTTGGGCGAGCTCAACTCGAAGACCCACGTCACCACGCTGCTGGTCACGCACGACCAGGACGAGGCGCTCGAGCTGTCGCAGCAGGTGATCGTGATGAACGAGGGCAAGGTCGCGCAGGCCGGCGCGCCGAATCACATCTACGACAACCCAGCGTCCCCCTTCATCGCGTCATTCATCGGCAACGCCAACATCCTCAAAGGGAAGGTGCACGCCGGCTTGACCGCTGTGGGCTCGATGTCGGTCGCCACCCCGCTCGGAGCGGCCGACGGCACTGCGGTCAACGCGTTCGTGCGGCCGAACGAAGTGAAGCTCTCGAAGGCCGTCGACGGCGCGGGAGGCTCGCTGTCGATGGCCCGGGTCGAAGCGGTGTTGCGGGTGGGCGGAAATGTTCGGGTCAATCTGCGGTTGCCCTCGGACGAGCGAATGACGGTTCACCTTCGAACCTCTGAGCTCGAAGCCCTGGGCGTCGGCGAGGGCGATCGGGTGCTGGTCGATATTGGGAGCGCCAAAGTGTTCGTGGGAGATTATTCGATATGATTTTTCGCTCAGTCCTCGAGACGGTGGGACGCACGCCTCTGGTCGAATTGCGCCGGATGGGAGCTGGGCTGCCCGGTCGCATCGTCGCCAAGCTCGAAGCCCGAAACCCCGGCGGCAGCGTGAAAGACCGCATCGGCCTGGCGATGATTGAAGCGGCCGAGAAGGACGGTCGGATGAAGCCCGGAGCGACCATCATCGAAGCCACCAGCGGCAACACCGGCATCGCGCTGGCCTTCGTCGCCGCGGCCAAGGGCTACAAGTTGATCGTCACGATGCCCGAGACGATGTCGAAGGAACGGGTCTCGCTGCTGCGCTACCTCGGGGCGGAAGTCGTTTTGACCCCGGGTGAGAAGCTGATGCGTGGCGCGGTCGATGCCGCCACCGAGCTGCTGGCGAAGACTCCGGGCGCGGTGATGCTCGGGCAGTTCACCAACCCGGCGAACCCCGAAGTGCATCGGAAGACCACCGCTCCGGAAATCTGGGAACAGACCGATGGGCTGATCGACGTCTTCGTCGCCGGGGTCGGCACCGGGGGCACCATCACCGGAGTGGGCGAAGAGCTGAAGAAGCGCCGCCCGTCGTTGAAGGTGATCGCGGTCGAGCCGGCGAAGTGCGCGGTGTTGTCGGGGGGCGCTCCGGCGCATCACCTGATTCAGGGCATTGGGGCCGGCTTCGTGCCCCAGATTTTGAATCGGTCGATCATCGACGAGATCCTCACCTCGACCGAAGACGAGGCGTTCGAGAACGCGCGACGGCTGGCGCGGGAAGAAGGAATCTCTTCTGGAATTTCGGCGGGCGCGGCGGTGGCGGCGGCGCTGAAGATCGCGGCGCGCGACGAGCTGAAAGGAAAGCTGATCGTGGTGATGCTGCCGGACGGCGGCGAGCGGTACGTGACCACTCCGCTGATGGAAGAGCTGGCGCGCGCGAAGACTTAGTCCGGCACGAGGGTGGGGTCGACGAGCTGAATGTTGCGCCACGCCCCGGTGCGAAAGCGCAAACCCAGCACCGCACCGAGAATGGCCAGATAGCCAATCAGCCAGAGCATCGCGCCCACATCGCCGCCTCCGCAGTACTTCACGGTGATGTAGCTGCCCGGCACGAACACCAGCCAGGCGATCGCCAGTCGGGCCCAAAGGGTGAACGCGGTGTCGCCCGCCGCGCGCAGCGATTCGGCGAAGGTGTTGACCGCGGCGTCGAACAGGCCCCAACCGGCCGACAGCATCAACAGCCGCTTTCCGATCGCGAGGAACTCGGTCGCGCCGGCGTCCGTCGCAAACGGCAGCATCAGCAGCGTCGGAAGGGTGAGGTACGAGATGCCGACCAGCGTTTCCCACGACGCGCCGGCGATGAAGGAGAGTTTTACGATTCGCGGCACCTCGTGCTTCGCACCGGCCCCGATGGCTTGACCGGTGAGGATCGCCCCTGCGCTCGCCAACGCGAAGGCCGGCATGAACGAGACACTGCTGATCTGCAGCACCGACATCATCGCGGCGAGCGCCGTCGTCCCCAGCCCGGCGACGACGATGTTGATGAAGAAGTTGAACGCGAAGAATTCGATGAACCAGTTGAGGCCCGACGGAATGCCGAACTTCAACATTCGCCAGAACTCGAGCAGCTTCAGCGCAGGGACCACGACTCCGACTTTCCTTCCCTGCACCAGGAAGTAGATCAGAAAGCCGGCGAACGCGATCCACGTTGCCAGCGCGCTGGCGAGTGCGGACCCCGCGACTCCCATCGCCGGAAGACCGAAGCGGCCGTTGATGAAGATGATGTTTCCAATCACGTTGAGCACCATCGCCGAGATGCTGGAAATCATCGGCAGGCGGGTCTGGCCCAGGCCGCCGTAATAATTGGCCAGCGCCTCGATTCCGATGGCCGCTCCACCCGAGAGCAGCCGAATGCAGAGGTAGTCGACCATCATCGTGCGCACCTGCGGCGCGTAGTCGAGCTGGGCCAGCAGCGGGGCCACCGCGAGCACGCCGAGCATGCACACCGCCTGGGTCAGGGCCGCCACCCCGAGCCCGTAGAAGCCATAGCGCCGCGCCCCGGCCAGATCTCCTTTCCCGAACAGCTGGGACGAGAAGCTCGAGACGATGAAGCAGACCCCCATCGGCATGATCAAAATCATGAAGGTGTTGAGACCCCCGGTGGTGGCCGCAGCGACCGCACCCTCGCCGAGGTGGGAAACGAGGATCGCGTCCGAAACGCCGACCACCACCTGGCTCGAGCGCGAGATGACGATCGGCCACGCCAGCAGCAGCAGCGCTTTGAGCGAAGGGGTGGGACGGACGGGGGGCATGGACCAGGACGGCTTTTAGCGAAACTCTTCGGTGCGCAGCTCGTAGTCCAGCTGCACCAGGCCGCCGTCGCGGTGGACCTCGAGCCGAGCGGTGGTGTTGGTGTCGACCAGCGCGAGAGAATAGGCCTGCGCCGTGGTGCCGCCTCCTCCGTCGGCCTTCCGGGTGGGCTCGTAGCCTTCGGGGTACGCCTCGACCCGCCAGCTGCCGTGGGTGTTGAGCTCGACCATCTGCCAGGCGAGGTAGCCGGCGCGCCAGCCGGGCGAGTCGTAGAGCAGCGTCATCCGAAAGCGTTCATCGATGACCTTCGCGCCTGGAAGTCTGGGAAACCAGATCGCCAGTTGCTCGGTGGTCATGGTCACCGGGGCGTTGAGCAGCTTGCCTACGTCGGCCTCGACCAGCGGAAGGGAAAGGACCAGCTGGTTGCCTTCGATGTGAAGCGAGTACGGGGCTCGAGTGGCGCTCAGAGATCCACCGTCGACCACCACGACAAATTCGTTCTTCTTCACGCTCAGCAGAACATCCCCGTCGAGCGGCACTTTTCGGTCCACCGTGCGCACCAGCGCGTAGCTGCCCTCGACGACCTGCGCTCCGCGAAACTCGGGGTAGATGGTGAAGAGCGCGGTCTTCACGTCGGTCGAGCGGTGAATGCGAGTCCCCGCGTCGGGTGGAATCGGGCGGGGACCCTCACACCGGCTGCAGCCCGTCGCCGCCAGCAGCAGCAGTCCGACCCAATGTCTCATGCGCGTTTGACCGCGTCGCGCCACTTGCTCAGGTGCTGCGCCCGCACCTCGGGCGACATCTTCGGCTTGAAGATCTTCTCTGCCTTCCAGGACTTTCGAATCTGCTCAGGCGAATGCCAGAAGCCGACTCCCAGACCGGCGAGAAATGCGGCGCCCAGGCTGGTGGTTTCCGAGTTCTTCGGGCGGACGACCGGCGTGCCCAGAATGTCGGCTTGAAACTGCATCAGCAGGTCATTGTGCACCGCTCCGCCGTCGACCTTGAAAGCGGGAATGTCGCGCCCGCTGTCCAGACGCATCGCGTCGGCGAGCTCGAAAATCTGCAGCGCCATTCCTTCGAGCACCGCCCGCGCGAGGTGCGCAGCGGTCGTCGATCGGTCGAGGCCGGCGAAGAGGCCCCGGGCTTCGGGCCGCCAGTGCGGAGCGCCCAGGCCCGCCAGCGCCGGGACGAAGACCACCGCTCCGGTGTCTTTGACCTTCGAGGCGAGCTTCTCGATGTCGGAGGCCTTCTTGATCAACCCCAGGCCATCGCGCAGCCATTGCACTGCCGCGCCGGCGATGAACGCGCTGCCTTCGAGCGCGTAAGTGGTTTGAGCTCCAACCTTCCAGGCGACCGTCGACAGCAGGCCGGCCTTCGATTCGACCGGGGTTTCGCCCACGTTCATCAGCAGGAAAGCGCCGGTGCCGTAGGTACACTTGGCCTCGCCGGGCGCGAAGCACGCCTGGCCGAACAGCGCCGCCTGCTGGTCCCCCGCCATTCCTGCGATGGGAATTCCGTCGGGCAGCGACTTCATTCCGCGGGTCACCCCGTAGACCTCGGACGACGCCGCGATGCGCGGAAGGATCGCCCCGGGAACTCCAAACAGGCTGAGCATCCCCTCGTCCCACTGCAACGAGCGCAGGTTCATCAGCAGGGTGCGGCTGGCGTTCGAGACATCGGTGACGTGCGCGGCGTGGCCGGTCAGCTTGAAGACCAACCAGGAATCGATGGTGCCAAAACAGAGGTTACCGGCCTCGGCCTGTCGGGTTGCGCCCTTCACGTGGTCGAGCAGCCAGCGCACCTTGGTGGCCGAGAAGTAGGGGTCGAGCACCAGCCCGGTCGTCTTGCGCACCCGCGCCTCTTCCCCGCGGGCCTTCAATTCCGCGCAGAGCTCGGACGTGCGGCGGTCCTGCCAGACGATCGCCTTGTGAATCGGCTTGCCGGCTCGAGTCCACAGGGCGGTCGTCTCGCGCTGGTTGGTGATTCCAATCGCCGCCAGCTCGGTCGCTTTGATTCCGGCTTTGCGCAGCGCCTTCTCGAGGGTGGCCTCGACCGACTTCCAGATTTCCTCGAGGTCGTGCTCGACCCAGCCGGGCTTGGGAAAGAACTGGGTGAACTCGCGGTACGCCCGGCCGACCACCTTCACTTTGGCGTCGACCACGCTGACGTGGGTGCCAGTGGTCCCCTGGTCGATCGACAGCACGTAGCGGGCTTTGGACATGGGCGGGTCGTTTACCCCGGGGGATTTTCAGCGGCCAGCCCGTCGAAGAAGCCCGCGACCTCGTTCGCGAGCAGGGCCCGGTCGTTGTCGCGGGGAAGAATGTGAAAACCCCGGCGCAGCGTGAGCAAGCGGGCCCGGGGAAGCTGCGCCACCAACTGCTCGACGCTCTGGAAATCGACGATGTGGTCGTGCTCGGCCGCGGCGACCAGCACCGGGCACTGCACCCGGGGCACCACTTCGCGGGCGTGGTCTTGAATGGTGAACAGGTCATAGAGGCGGGCCAACGGGTAGCGCGGGATGATCGGAGCGTCGGCCCGCGCGGCGTCGTCTTCGATGTCGGTGGTCTTCTTCTCAATCCACAACCCGGTCCACTGGGCGATCGGCAACCAGCGCAGCCGTCGCAGCAGGCGACCGTCCAGCGGGCGCAACTTCCACACCGGTGCCATCAACGCCAGGCCGTTGACCCGGTCGGGGTGGCGCGCGGCGAGCAGCATTGCCAGCAGCGCTCCCATCGACAGCCCGCCGATGAAGAGGCGCGAGTGCCCCTTGAGTTTTTCCAGCGCGTCTTCCGCCGCCTGTTCCCACTCGCGCCAGGTGACCCAGGCCATCGCTTCTGGAGCGACGCCATGGCCGGGCAGGCGAATCGCGCAGACATGAAACCCCCGGGCCGCCAGCGCCTCGCCCAGGGGTCGAACTTCCCAGGGGCTTCCGGTGAAACCGTGAATCAGCAACACGGTCGCGATCGCATCTTGGGGAGCCGGGCCCAGAGTGAAAGACGCAGTCTTCGTCTCATCCACGGCCGGGACGGTCATGGTAAGGACCTTCTCATGGCCGACAGCCCGGGCAAGCCTCCTGAAATTCAGCTCCAGATTCAGCTCGACGACGATGTGGCCAACGGCACGTACGTGAACATGGCGCTGGTCAACCACACCGAGACCGAGTTCACGCTCGACTTCATCTACGTCCAGCCCCAGCAGCCGAAAGCCAAGGTGCGTTCGCGGATCATCACCAATCCCAAGCACATGAAGCGGCTGTTGATGGCGATTCAGGAAAACGTCGCCAAGTTCGAGGCCCGCTTTGGGCCGATCGAGATCACGGACCCCGACAACCCGGTTCATTGAAGATGGTGCGTGTCGCCTTCGCGCTGGGTCTGCTCGCCGGGAATTTCGCGGCCGCGAAGTGCAGGGAAGACGGGCTGCTGGTCTTCCCCACCCCGGGGTCGGTCATCCCCACCAATTCCCGGTTTCTGCTCGAAGGGGCAGGCAAAGAAAAGGGTCGCCTCGAACGCCTGGCCGCCACCGAAGAGCTGGTGCTGAAGTCCGTCGACGACGTGGTGATGGTGAAAATCGGCAAAACCAAAGGCGTCGATTATTGGGTCAGCGACATGAACCGGGTCGCGGTGTTGCTGACGCCCAGCAAGCCGTTGCTGCCTCACCGCCAGTACACCCTGCTCATCGACCGGGTGCTGCCCAACTACGAAGTGCTCAATGAAACCGGAATGCAGACGCTGACCTGGAACACCGGCGGCGGGGCGAAGGACGTGAAAGACAGAAAAGACCCGCGGGTGACGGGCATCGACAAGACCCCGCCGAAGTACCAGGTCAAGCCCGCGGTGACCGAAGGCTTCTACCGGAAGGAAACCGAGGGCCTGACCCGCTACCTGAAGCTGGTCACCACGCTCGCGGAAGAAGCGCCTGCGTACTTCGTCGTCACCCTCAAGCGCTCACGGGGTGCGAGCAACGAGCAGAAGTACCCGGTACCCATCAACGGCGGAGAGGCGAACGTCGGGCACGACCCCTGTCACGGCAGCTTCACCTTCGAAGACGGGCGCGCGTACAAGCTGTCGATTGAGACCTTCGATTCGGCGGGAAACAAGGCCGCCGAAGTGGTGAAGATGGAAGCACAGGCGCCCAGGCCCGGACTGCAGTGAAAGCTACTTCTTGTTGAAGTCGAGGGTCGCAATCGACTGATCGAAGAGGACCTCGTTGGTGTCGAGGTTCTTGACCAGAATCTTCACCGCCCACGGCTTACGGGCGGCGTCGGAATCCGCGAGGAAGCCCTGGGTCAAATTCCAGACTTCGTTCTCGTGGAACAACACGTCGTTCCACATCGACTCGTACATCACTTCGTTCTGTTGGCTGACGACCCGCAACACGATGTCCGTCTTCACCGACTTGCTCGAAGCGCTCGTCACTTCGAGGTTGAAGCTGACCCGACTGTTGGGCACCGGTTGAATCGGATTCACCGCGACCTTGGCTTCGAATCGGTAAGTGACGAAGTCCGAAGGAAGCGCGCCGACCTCTCCCCGGCACCCGGTGAGTGCCAGTAAGAGAAAACCTACAGTGACGGACCCCTTCATCATGAGAGCTCCCTCTGCGAAGGGGAGGCCATTGCAGAAGTGAATCGGTGCGGATGACGGATCAGCGAATGTGAACCTTGTTTGCAGGATTGTGGTGCATGCGCGCGGCTGCACTGGGAAGTGCAGTGAACACCGTCCTTCAGATCAGCGATTCTCGGCCAGCAGCCGCATCACCACGCTGGCCAGCATCGGAGCCGCGCTCACCACCTGCAGCGGGAAGGGCGATTGGGCCGGCTGAGGCACGCTGTCGGTGCAGACCACCTTGCGAATCGGCAGCTTCGCCAGCCGCTCGAACGCCTGTCCAACGAACAGCCCGTGGGTCGCGGCGATGGTGACCTGGGGACGGGCGCCGGCCTCGAGCACGGCTTGAATCGAGGCGGAAATCGTCCCTCCGGTCGAGATCATGTCGTCGACGATGACTGGAAACAGCCCCCGCACTTCGCCGACGACTTCCCGGACCGCGACTTCGGCTCCGGACAGTCGCTGCTTGTGAATGATCGCCACCGGCAGGTCGAGCAGCTGGGCGTAGGCCTCGGCGCGCTTCACCGCTCCGAGGTCCGGAGAAATCACCACCGCGGGCCGCGGGACATCGCTCAGCTGCGCGGCCAGGGCGGGAATCGCAGTCGCGTGTTCCAGGGGCTGGGGAAAACACCCTTCGACCGCGCGGCTGTGGAGGTCGAGGCAGACGAGGCGATCGATTCGCCCTGCCGACAACAGCTCGGCCATCACCCGCGCGCCCAGCGGCTCGCGTCCCAGCTCCCGGCGATCCTGGCGGGCGTAGCCGAGATAGGGCACCACCGCGGTGACGCTGCGCGCGCCGCCGCGATGAATCGCATCGGCCATCATCGTCAGCTCGAGCAGGTGCTCGCCGACCGGAGCGCACAGCGACTGCAACACGAACACGTCCTGCCCGCGCACGTCGCACTGCACTTCGATTTGCGATTCGCCGTCGGGGAACCGTTCGATGCAGCACTCGCCCAACGGAAAACCGAGCTGGCGCGCGAGCGCGGTGGCCAGCGATGGATGCGACGAACCTGCCAGAAGGGTGAAGGCCACGGTTCGTGCGTTGTAGCCCAGGACCGCCGACCGTCTGAAAAGGTCGGCGGCCGAAGAGGAGCTCTTTAGAACTGGTTCCAGAGGTACTGGTTGGTGACCTCGTGGTGGAACTGGATTTCCGAGGTCTTCACCCGCGCGCCCAGCGCCTTCGGGCACCGCTCGGCCTGCAGGTTCTTCAGCTCGGCGAACTTCTCATGCACCTTGTCGCCGTAGATGGCCTGGGCGAACTTGCTGCCTTTGAAGAGCCGGTTCGCGTCGTAGATGTTGTCCGGCAGGAAGCGGGTGCGGGACTTCTTGCCCGCGTCCTCGTTCGAGATCGGCCCTTCGAGCCCGGTGCGCAAGATCGTGTAGACGCTCATGTACGGGTTCGAGTCCGGCGCCACGCTGCGCACCTCGATGCGCGCCGACTTCTCGTTGCCCAGCGGGATGCGCACCATCGCGCCGCGATCGATCGCCGATGCCTTGATCTGGTTGGGCGCCTCGAAGT